>DATLEB010000312.1:0-18126 GCA_035525615.1 Kofleriaceae bacterium
CGATGGCGTTCAGGTTGAGCTCGGCCTCGCTGCGCTTGCCCTTCTTCATGTAGTCCATGAAGGCCGGGATGGCGACGGCGGCGAGGATGCCGATGATCGCGACGACGATCATGAGCTCGATGAGGGTGAAGCCCTTCTGGCTGTTGCGCGTGATGCGGTGCATGTGTTCTTCGGTTCCTTGGGTTGGGGCGGTTGAAAGAGTCAGCGACCTTCGTTGAGCTTCTGGACGCGGGTGTCACCGCTCCAGGTGAAGTAGTAGGAGTCGAGCGTGCTGCTGCCGTCGAGGTCACACTTCGCGAGGATGTAGAACCAGTCCGTCGCGGGCGCCGTCGTGAGGCCGAAGCCCTGCGCCATGGCGCCGATGCCGGTGGCGGAATTGGCGACGCCGGCGATGGTCACGTAGCCGCAGTAGACGCGGTCGTTCGAGACGCGCACGCGCAACGTGTTCCACGCAGCGGGCAAGGGCAGGATCGTCTGCGCCGTCTTGACCGGCGTCGTCGGCCACGTGGTGGCCTCGCTTGCGCTGGTGGAGTAGTACGTGCCGTTCTCGAGGTGATAGGACTCCTGCGCCGTGCGGATCGCGGCGAACATCGCGTTCGCCTCCGCGCCACGCGCCTTGCGCGTCTGCTTCGAGAAGCCCACAACAGCGAGCCCGACGAGGATGCCGATGATGGCAACCGCGATCAGGATCTCGATCAGAGTGAAGCCGGCCTCTCGTCGCACGGAATCTCCTTGAGCATCCGGCGTGCCATTGTCTGCCGTCGGCTAACTGGTCGGGATCCTCGACTCTGCGCCAGCGTGCGCGTGCGTGAGGCGACGAATCGCGGCGCCTGGGTGCCCAAAAACGTCACCGCTAACCCATGGTTAACTTTTGGATTCTGCGGCCGAAAACGCCAACGGGGCCGCGTGCCGGCCCCGTCGATGCGTTCGGTGGATGCGTTCAGGAGAGCTTGATCATGGTGTCCTCGGGCTCAGTCGCGGTTGGTCGGCTTCACGATCGTCGCCGATGGCGTGCCGCCGCTGTCGGCGCCGTTCAGCTGGTACGTGATCGTGGTGCCGTCGCAGTCGAGATCCGCGGTGGCCGTCGCCTGGTACGTCGCGCCACCGGCGACGCCGGTGTAGCCGTACTGGAAGTAGAACGGCTGCGCGAGCTCGAAGTCGAGCGCGTCCCACGTCGCGTTGCCCTGCCAGTCGGTCGGGTTCGCGGCGCAGCGGTGAGCTCCGCCCTCGTTCTGCGTGCAGCACGACGCGGTCGGCGTGGCGGCGGCAGTGCTCGTCACGTAGCCGGCGTGGTCGACGTAGTTGGCCTTGTTCGCCTTGGCCATCACGTTGAGGTTGAGCTCGGCCTCGCTCCGCTTGCCCTTCTTCATGTAGTCCATGAACGCAGGAATCGCGACCGCCGCGAGGATGCCGATGATGGCGACGACGATCATCAATTCGATGAGGGTGAACCCCCGCTGTCGTTGCACACCGGGTGTCAAAAGCACCCTCCATGCCACGCTTTCAGGCGAGCTAAAGCCGCGAAGCGTGAAAGGGCGCTCACGTCACGAGGGGAGCGAGCACCCCAAAAGCGGCCCCTCGCGTGCCGCAAAACGTCACCGTTAACCGTGCGCTACCTGATCCGAGCCGTTCAGTCGTCGGTGGCGTCTTCGCCCTTCTCGAGCCCGAGCTTGTCGAGCCGGTAGCGCATCGACCGGAACGTGATGCCGAGCAGCTGCGCCGCCTTCTTGCGGACGCCGCCCGCCTTGTCGAGCGCCTTCTGAACCCACGCCCGCTCGTAGTCGGCGACGAGGCGATCGAGATCGATGCCGTCGTCCGGGATATCACCGGCGGGCGGTGATCCCTTGGGGGCGCTCGATCGCAGCGGCGGCAGGTCGGATTCCTCGATCGAGGGACCCGAGGCCAGCGCGACGGCGCGCTCGATGATGTTCTCGAGCTCGCGCACGTTGCCGGGAAAGTCGTACGCCTCGAGGCGCTTCATCGCCGCCGGGGTGAGCGCGCTCAGCGCCTTGCCCTGATCCTTCGCGAAGCGGCGCAGGAAGTGATCGACGAGGAGCGGCACGTCCTCGCGGCGCATGCGCAACGGTGGCAGGCGCAGCTCGATGACGTTGAGGCGGTAGTAGAGATCCTGGCGGAAGCCGCCGCGCGCGACCTCGGCCTCGAGCTCGCGGTTGGTGGCGGCGACGACGCGCACGTCGACCTCTTGCTCGCCGGTGCCGCCGACCGGCTTCACCTTCTTCTCCTGGAGCGCGCGCAGGAGCTTCACCTGGAGGCCGAGCGAGAGCTCGCCGATCTCGTCGAGGAAGAGGGTGCCGCCCTGCGCCTCGCGGAAGAGGCCCATGCGATCGGCGACGGCACCGGTGAACGCGCCTTTCACGTGGCCGAAGAGCTCCGACTCCATGAGCTCGTCGGGGATCGCGCCGCAGTTGACCGCGACGAAGGCGCCCGCGGCGCGCGAGCCCTCGGTGTGGAGCGCGCGCGCGACGAGCTCCTTGCCGGTGCCGCTCTCGCCGGTGATGAGCACGCTGGTGCGCGCCGAGGCGATCTTGCTGATGAGCTCGAAGACGGTCTGCATCGCCTTCGAGCGCCCGAGCAGCTGCGCCATGCGCACGCGGCCGGCGACCTGGTCGCGCAGCGCGGCGTTCTCGGCGACGAGCGCGCGCTTCTCCATCGCGCGCCCGATGACGGCGTTGATCTCGTCGACCTTGAACGGCTTGGTGAGGTAGTCGTACGCGCCGTCCTTCATCGCGGCGATCGCGGTGTCGGCCGTCGCGAACGCGGTGACGAGGATGACCTCGGGATCGAGGCCGGCGGCGCGGATCGCGCGCAGGAGCCCGAGGCCGTCGAGCTCGCCGGGCATGCGCAGATCGGTGACCACGATGTCGGCGGGCGCGTGCGCCAGCGATTCCATCGCCGCGGTGCCCGAGTCCGCGATCATCACCGCGTGTCCGGCGCGGCGCAGGCAGATGGCGAGGAACTCGCGCATCGATCGTTCATCGTCGACGACGAGGATGCGTCCCATGTCGCGTAACTCTAGCGGGTCGCAGAAGCGTTGATGGGCCGTCATCATGTGAATCACACTCTTCACAGAAATGTCGTTTTCTGAGCAATGGTCATGACGCAGGGTGTCGACATGGACAAGAACGACACCAAGGACAAGACTCCCCGCGCCACCATCGTCGATGCCGATGCGCCGCGCGGTTTCATCCCCGCTGTCGCCACGCTTGCCGTCGACGGTGGCGAGATCGCGGCGAACACGGCGCTCGGCGTCACCGCCGACGTGCGCACCGAGCTGGCGAAGGGCGCGATCACGGTCATCGACGCGAGCGAGGCGCTCGTGAAGAGCCTCTTCGCGGTCGCGCGCCGCGTGACCCAGCGCCTCGACGGCGCCGCATCCGACCTCCTGGGCTCGGTCGAGAAGATCGTCGGCACGTCGGCGACCGCCGCGCGCACCACGACCAAGGAGGCCGCGCAGGTCTTCTCGGGCGCGGTCAACGCCGTCGTCGCGCCCAAGGGCAACTGAAACCCTCTAAGGTCGGCGCATGCTGAAGCATGTGCTGATCACCGGCGCCGCGGGCGCCATCGGTGGTGCGATCGCGCGCGAGCTCGGGGCGCGCCACCCCGGCGTGCGGCTCTCGCTGGTCGATGTCGACGAGGCAGGGCTCGCGCGCGCGGCGGCGGCGCTACCGTCGTCGTCGCCGGTGACGGTCCATCGCTGGGACCTGTCGGCGCCCGACGCGCTCGTGGGGCCGTACCAGTCGCTGGTGGCGGCGCTCGGCCCGGTCGACGGGCTCGTCAACTGCGCCGGCATCATGGACGTGCGCTCGGTGGTCGGCATGCCGTGGGACGCTGCGCGGCGCGTGCTCGACGTCGACCTCGTCAGTCCGCTGCGCCTCATGAGCCTGGCGGCGCCGGCGATGGCCGCGGCGGGCGCCGGTGTCATCGTCAACGTGTCGAGCATGGCGGGTCGCGTGCCGCTGCGTGGCTGCGCGTACTACGGCGGCGCCAAGGCCGGGCTGGCGATGGCGTCTGAGATCGCGCACCTCGAGCTCGCCCCGCGCGGCGTGCACGTCGTGACCGTGTATCCCGGGCCGGTGGCGTCGGCCCTCGAGCGCGGCGCGCGTTCGCAGCTGCGGCCGAGCGTCATCGCGCGGCTCATGCCCACCGGGGACGCGGATCGCATCGGCGCGCTCATCGCCCGCGCCATCGCGCGCGGCGAGCCGCGCGTGGTGTATCCGCCGCTCTATGCGCTCGCCGATCGCGCCGTCGGGGTCGCGAGCTGGGTCACGCGTCGCTTTAGCCCCGCCCCGGCCGTATGATGAATCGATGCGCTGGTCGGTAGCACTGCTCGCGGTCATGTGCGGCGTCGCCGTCGCCGACGACGCGTGGACCAAGAAGGTCGTCGCGCGCGGAGGCGAGATCGGCAAGAAGGTCTCGAAGCTGCGCGGCCTCAAGATCAAGAAGCCGATCGCGATGGGCGTGATGACCGAGGCCGAGCTGCGCACGCGCATCCTCACGCGCCTCGACGAGGACTCGCCGCCGGCCGAGCGCGCCGCCGAGGCCGCGATGGTCAAGCGCTGGGGCGTGGTGCCGTGGGACCTCGATCTCGACAAGCTCACCGTCGACCTCCTCACCGAGCAGATCGCCGGCTTCTACGATCCGACCGAGAAGAAGCTCTACGTCGCCGACAAGCCCGAGGGCGGCGAGACCTGGGCCGACATGCTGATGGCGCACGAGATCGTGCACGCGCTCCAGGACCAGCACTTCGATCTCGAGAAGTGGATGAAGGAGGTCGAGGACGACGGCGACGCCAGCGCGGCGCGCTCGGCGCTGGTCGAGGGCGACGGCGTGGCGCTCATGCTCGAGTACACGCTGGCGGAGAAGGGCGTGCCGCCGCCGTGGAGCAACCCGGCGGTGATCAAGCTGCTCACCGGCAGCATGGATCCGACGTCGGGCGGCGATCTGCTCGCGACGTCGCCGCTCGCGATCCGCCAGGGCCTCATGTTCCCGTACGTGCGCGGCCTCGAGTTCGTCGCGGCCCTGCGCCGCACGCAGCCGTGGTCGAAGGTCGACGACGCGTTCCGCCGGCCGCCGCGCTCGACCGAGCAGATCCTCCACCCCGAGCTCTATCTCGCCGACGAGAAGCCGCACGTCATCACGCCGGCGGTGCCAGCCGGCTACACCGAGGTGCATCGCCAGGTCTGGGGCGAGGTCGGCTGGTCGATGTTCCTCGAGACGCACGGCGTGGCGCCGGCGACCGCGATGTCGGCGGCGGCCGGGTGGGGCGGCGATCGCGTGTTGCTCGTCGCGCGCACCGGCGACGCCGGCGCGGTCGCGTCGCCCGAGCGCACCACGGGCCTCGCGCTCCTCTCGTTCGACACCGCGCTCGACGCGACCGAGGCGTGGGACGCGCTCTCGCGCGCGCTCGACGGCATGGTGATCGGCACCGAGATCTCGACCGCGGGCGATCAGCGGCGCTGGCTCGACGCGATGGGCCGCATCACGGTGGCCGAGAAGCGCGGCTCGGCGATCGCGATCGTCACCGGCGCGCTCTTGCCCGACTGGCGCGCGATGATCGACGGCGTGTGGACGTGGAAGGTCGTCACCCCGCCCTGAACCTCGCGCTGGCCTGGGTCGCGATCGTCGGCGTGGCCGTCGCGATCGCCGGCGGCGGGCTGGGCAACGACGAGGCGCAGTACGCGCTCGGCGCGCGCGATCTGATCGGCGACGCGCCCGATCCGTATCCGCTGTTCCGCTCGCTCGGCATGCGCGTGCTCGCCGCGCCCGGCGTGCTGCTCGGCGGCGGCGAGCTCGCCATCCGCCTCCCGTTCGTGCTCGTCGCCGTCGGCTACACGGCCCTGGTCTGGCGTCTGGCGCACCGCGTGAGTGGCGGGCGAGTCGAGGCCGCGACCGTCGCCGTCGCGGTGCAGACGTCGGCGTGGCCGTTCCTCATGCGCACCGGCGAGGCGCTCTCCGACATCGCCGCGGCCGGGCTCCTGCTCGCGATGATCGCGCTCGCCCTCGACGACGCCGCACGCCCGCAGCCGCGCCGCCGCGCGTGGGCCGGCATCGCCGCCGCCGGCGCGGCCGCGTTCTACGTGCGCTACGGCAGCGCGCCCATGGTCGCGCTGGTGATGGCCGGGCTGCTCGTGGTGTTCCCCGCGCGGCGCCGGGTCGCGCTCGCCGCCGCGGCCGTCATCGCCGTGGCCGTGGTCCCGTTCTTCGTGTGGAGCGCGGCGGAGACCGGCTCCGTGCTCGGCGTGCTGCGCGTCTCCGAGGCCGCCGCGAATCGCGCGTACGTCGGCGACGGCCTGTGGTGGTACGTGTCGCGCTGGCCGTGGTGGGTGGCGGGCCCGGTGATGGCCGCGGTCGCGCTGGTCGGCGTCGCGACCGCGCGTGATCGCGTGCGCGTGCTCCTCGTCGTCGTCGCGCTGGCGCAGGTCGTCATCCTCGGGCTGCGCGCTCACGGCGAGGCGCGCTACGTCTTCTTCGCCACGACCGCGCTCACCGTCGCCGGCGCCGCGTGGGTCGCCGCGCGCCCGCGCGTCCGCCTCGCCACGCTCGCGCTCTGCGCCGTATCCGCGGTCCTCGGCGGGGCCTACGCCGTCGGGCGATCGCATCACATGGCGGGGCGGCGCAGCGCGATGGTCGCGGCATGCGCCGCCGTTCGCGCCGACGCGCGCGGCGCGCGCTGCATCGTCTACACCGGCACGCAGCCGCAGGTCGCGTGGTACACGGGCTGCCGCACGCACCTCATCGGCGGTGGCGAGGCTCCCGTCGACGGTGCGCGCGGCTACGCGCGCGTCTACCTGCTCTCGGCGCAAGGCGCGCCGAGGCAACCCGAGAGCGGGCTCGCCGCCTCGTCGCCGCGGCTCCAGTTCAAGCCGCTGGTGTCAGGGCACGCGCCAGACTGGTTCGTCTGGCGCGCGCGCTGACGACGCCACTCAGCTCACTGCCAGGTGCCGGAGATCCAGACGAAGCGATCGCCCTGCTTCTCCCAGCGACCTTCGATCCAGCGCTGGCTCGCGCGCTGGCGCTCCCAGTGTCCGGGGATCCAGACGTACTGGCCGTCGCGCCACTCGTAGTTGCCGGTGATCCACACGTAGCCGGCCTTCGGCTGCTGCGCGGGCTCGGACTGCGGCGCCGGCGGCGGCGTCGTCGGATACGCGGGGACGTCGTCCCACGCGTCGTTCTGCCACTCGTAGCGACCGTTGCGCTGCTCCCAGCGACCGGCGCGCCAGCGCTTGCCGCGACGCTCCTTCTCCCAGCGACCGTCGAGCCACACCCACGATCCGTTCTTCCAGTCCCAGCGGCCTTCGACGTAGACCCAGCCGCGACCACGACCCCTGCCGGGACGATCGGCGCGCGGCGGCGGCGGCGCATCGGTCGGGTACGCCGGCAGATCGATCCAGGCGTCGGCCTCGAACTCGAAGCGGTCACCCTTCTTCAGCCAGCGACCGGCCTGCCACCGCTTGCCCGGACGCTCCTTCTCCCAGCGACCGGGGATCCAGACGTACTGGCCGTTCTGCCAGTCGTAGCGGCCGTCGATCCACACCATCCCGCGGCGCGGGCCGGGGCGCGTCTCGGCCTGCGGCGCCGGCGGCTCGAAGGTCGGATACGACGGCGCGTCGATCCACGCGTCGGCGGTCCACTCGTAGCGATTGTTGCGCTGCTCCCAGCGACCGGCCTGCCAGCGCTTGCCCGGACGCTCCTTCTCCCAGCGACCGTCGAGCCACACCCACGCGCCGTTCTGCCAGTCCCAGCGGCCCTCGACGAAGACCCAGCCGCGGCCACGGCCACGACCTGGACGATCGGCGCGCGGCGGCGGCGGCGCCTCGTTGGGATACTGCGGCAGATCGATCCACGAATCGGAGACCCAGACGAAGCGATCGCCTTGCTTCTCCCAGTGGCCGTTCTGCCACCGCTTGCCCATGCGCTCGCGCTCCCAGTGACCGGGCACCCAGACGTACTGGCCGTTCTGCCAGTCGTATCGGCCCTCGAGCCACACATAGCCACGCTTGACGCCGGGACGCTCGACCTGCGGAGCAGGCGGCGCGGTCGTCGGATATGCGGGAGCCGGCGGCGGCGGAGGTGGCTGGGGCCGCGCGGGCGGAGGAACCGGCCGCGCCGGCGGCGGCGGCGGCGGATCGGTGCGGCGGTCGCGCACCTGAGCGAGCGAAGTGCCGGTCATGCCGAACAGCAGCAGACCGACGAGGGTCATTCTCGAACGTGCCTTCATGGCCTCTCCTTGAGTCGTGATTCGACCATGGAATGCAGGTCGATATTCACGCCCGGATCATGCGGGAGTTGCAGTCAGAACCTGCCCCAGCGCGATCAGACGATCGACGTCGTGCACATCCTCACGGGCCAGGGGCACGCGGACCACGAGCGCATCGGGGCCGGCGGCCTGGCGCACGCGCACCACGGCGCGATCGTCGACGGTGGCGAGCAACTCTTGTTCAGCATGTGCGGCGGCCAACGCTTCGGCGGCCATGCGAATGCTCGTGCCCGAGAGCGTGAGCTGCTGCACCTGCGGCGACGCGGCGAGCGCCTTCTCGATCGCCGACTGCGTCGCCTCGGCCGGCTCGTGGGTGTGCACGCGGTTGATGACGAAGCCGGCGAGCGGCATCTTGGAGGCGACGAGGCGCTCGTGGAAGAAGAGCGCCTCGCGCAGCGCCATCGGCTCGGGCGACGAGACGAGGACGAAGCCGACCTTGGGCTGGCGCAGGAGCGAGAACGTCTCCTCGGCGCGCTGGCGGAAGCCGCCGAGGATGTCGTTGAACTCGGTGAAGAACACGCCGAGGTCGTCGAGGAACTGCGAGCCGACGAACTTGGCGAGGCGCGCGAGCACGAACGAGCCGGTCTTGCCGAGGAGCGACCAGCCCGAGCGACCTCCGCCCTGCAGCTTGCGGAACCAGTCGATCGCCGGCGAGTCGATCGCGCTCGTGAGCTTCTCGGGCGCGTCGAGGAAGTCGAGCGCGTGCGCGGTGGGCGGCGTGTCGACGACGATGAGATCGAAGCGACCGGTGGCGTCGAGCTCGTGGAGCTTGGCCATCGCCGCGTACTCCTGGCTCCCCGCGAGCGAGCCGGAGATCTGCGCGTACACCGGGTTGGCGAGGATGCGCTTCACCGCCGCCGGATCCTTGGCGTGACGCTCGACGACCTCGTCGAACGCGCGCTTCTGGTCGAGCATCATCGCGGACAGCGATGCGGCGTTGGCGCCGACGCCGGCCTTCACGAGGTCGGGCGCGACCTCCTGGATCTCGTGGCCGAGCTCGGCGAGCCCGAGCGAGCTGGCCAGGCGTTTGGCGGGATCGATCGTGATGACGAGCGTCCGTCGTCCGATGCGCGCACCGGCGAGCGCGAGCGCCGCCGCCGTGGTCGTCTTGCCGACGCCGCCCGAGCCGACGCAGACCAGGATCTGCTTCTCGGCGAGGACCTGCTGGAACGACCGGTACGCCATCGCTACGTGAGTACCATCAGGAGCTCGCCGGTCTCGACCGACTGGCCGGCTTCCTTCTTGAGCTCCGCGACCTTGCCGCCGCGCTCGGCGACGATCTCGTTCTCCATCTTCATCGCCTCGAGCACGGCCACCGGCTGGTGCGCGGCGACCTCGTCGCCGATGGCGCAGAGGATCTTCACGACCTTGCCGGCGATGGGCGCGCGCACCTCCTCGCCGCGCGCGGGCGCGCCGTGCGAGAGGCTCTGGCGGAGGCGGCGGGTCTGCGCGTCCTCGACGGTGAGGGTGGCTTCCGCGGGACCCGAGACCGACGCCGTGGACGCGTGCACGCCTTTCTTGCGCGGATCGAGATCGACCAGATAGCTCTGGCCGTCGACCATGAGCGACCACGTGCCGGGACGGATCTGGCGCGCGTCGACCTCGCGCGGCGCGCCATCGACCGTGACCAGCCACGTGCCATCGGCGGCGCGGTCGACGGTGATGGTGGCCTCGCGGCCGGCGCCGGTGACGAGCAGCTCCTTCTTCATCGCCGGGGCATCATGCCCGCAGAATCGCCCTCAGGCTACTTGCGGAAGGCGCCCGTGATGGCGTTGATGCTGCGCCCGGTCGGGTCGGCCTTGCGCTTGTCGGTGACGACCAGGAGCTTCTTGCCGCGCGCGAGGGCCGAGGCGGTCGTCGCCCCGCTCTTCTCGAGGAGCGCGAGCGCCGGATCCTGCGCGGCGGACGCGTCCTCGCCGGTGTCGTAGGAGCAGACGACGACGTCGACGCCGCCGACCGTGCCGGCGCGGCAGGACTGAGCCGAGTACGGTGCGGCGTCGGCGTCGGTGAAGGGCGAGACCTCGAGGCCGGCCTTCTTCCAGGCGGCGATGAGCGCGTCGTCGTTGGGGGGCGGACCGCTCCCCTTCGCCTGCGCCTTGTCTTCGTCGCACGCGGCCAGCACGAGGAGCAGGAGCACGCCGAGGGCGCGCGTCATCGACGACCTCGCTTCCACTTCTTGTGCTTGTGCTTCACCGGGCCGTGGCGATGACCGCCGCCGCCGACGATCACGCCGCCACCGACGACCACGCCGGCGCCGACGCCGACGTGGATCGACGGCAGGCCGACGTCGACGTGCACGGCGGGCGCGACCACCTCGACGCCACTGACGACGTCGACGTGACCGTGGCCATGACCGCGGCCACGGCCGTGACCGTGGATGTCGACGATTCCGATGCCGTACCAGCCGGGCGGCGGCGCCTCGACCACGACGACGGGGCGCGTGTAGACGATCGGCTCGTAGACGACGTCGATGGGATCGTAGGTGACCTTGCCCTTCACGTACGCCTCGGGGAAGTCGCCGGTGTACCAGTACGCGCCGGCGTGGAGCTTCACCTCCATGCCGGGCGGCGGCGCCCACGCGTGGTAGTGCGGACCATCGAGGTAGCAGTACTCGACGTCCTCCTGCTCGTCGCCGACGAGGACGTGCACGGGCACCGGGTGGTGGCCGTAGTACGACGTCTTGGGGCCGTCCCACTGGTACGCGGCCGGATCGCCGACGAAGTAGTTGTAGCCGTCGTGCACGCGGAAGTTCACCTTCACGTCGAGCGGCGCGTAGACGTGCACGTGCGGCGCTTCGATGTGGCACATGCCGCCGCCATACGTCTTGGTGATGGGGTGGATGCCGACGTAGCGGTAGTGCTTCTTGTCGGCTGCCGCGGTGCCCAGTCCGAGGACCAGACCCAGGGCCAGGGTTGCCGACGCGATGATGGTGAGCCTCATGGCCGCTCGATACAGCAAGGGTCGTTCCGGCCTGGTTGCTAGGGATGTCAATGGGTTGGGATGGCCAGGGGTGTTGCTTTCCCGGAGGGCGGAACCGATCGGCTCCGGCGCCGGGGTAGGCTGGTGAGGTGACTCGTCCGGTCTCGGGGCACACCACCATCATCGCGGCGGACGGCGCGGTGCGCCTGCGCTTCGATCGCGTGGCGGTGCGAGTGGTGCGCGGCGTGGATGCAGGCAAGGAGGTCGAGCTCGGCGCGGACGAGGTCCGCGTGGGCACGCATCCGTCGAACCAGCTCGCGCTCAGCGATCCCACGGTGTCGCGGTTTCATCTGCGGTTGCGCGGTGACGAGCGCGGCGTGCGCGCGATCGATCTCGATTCGGCGAATGGCACGCGTGTGGGCGGTCTGCGCGTGCGCGACGTGTACGTGGGCGACGGGATCGTGATCGAGCTGGGCGACACGGCGCTCGAGCTGCGGACGCTTTCGGAGGCGGGAGAGGTCGAGCTGCCGGCCGACGAGGTGTTCGGCGAGCTGGTCGGTCGGTCGACGGCCATGCGGCGCGTGTTCGCGGCGGCGCGGCGCGCGGCGATGTCGAATTCGACCGTGCTCGTGCTCGGCGAGACCGGCACCGGCAAGGATCTGCTGGCGCGTGCGGTTCATCGTGCGAGCGGGCGGGCGCGCGGGCCGTTCGTGGTGTTCGACTGCGGCGCGCAGACGCCCACGCTGATCGAGAGCGCGCTGTTCGGTCACGTGCGCGGGGCGTTCACCAACGCCGACAGCGATCGCGCCGGCGTGTTCGAGCAGGCGCACGGCGGAACCCTGTTCCTCGACGAGATCGGCGAGCTGCCGGCGGCGCTGCAGCCCAAGCTCTTGCGCGCGCTCGAGGCCGGCACGGTGCAGCGCGTCGGCGGGACGCAGCCGCTCAACGTCGACGTGCGCGTCATCGCGGCGACGCACCGCGATCTGCGCGCCGAGGTCGACGCCGAGCACTTCCGCGCCGACCTCTACTACCGGCTGGCCGTGCTCGCCCTCGAGCTACCGCCGCTGCGCGATCGCGACGGCGACATCCCCATCCTGGCGGCGCACTTCGCGCGCGCCGTGCTCGGGCGCAGCGGCGGCGACCTGGCGTGGCTGCGTCCGCACCTCGACGACGTGTTCGGCGCGCTCGGCAACCAGCCGTGGCCCGGCAACGTGCGCGAGCTGCGCAACGCCGTCGAGCGCGCCATCGCGCTGGCCGACCCCGACGCCCTCGCCGGGGATCCGCTGGCGCGCCTCGTCGAGCTCCGCCAGTCGCTGCGCCGGACGCGCCGCTCGCGCCTGCCGCTCGACACCGCGCGCGCCGAGTTCGATCGCGAGTACCTGCGCGACCTGCTCGCCGACACCGGCAACGACCTGCGCGCCGCCGCCGAGCTCGCCGGCGTGCACCCCAAGTCGCTCGAGCGCCTCATCCGCCGCTACCAGCTGCAGCGAGGCTGATCGTGCGCGGCACGCTCCCGATCGGGAGGGCCGCTCACACCGAGCGGTCGCGCGAGATCCGGTAGCGCTCGAGGATCCGCGGCGCCGCGCGCGCGACCTCCTCGGAGTCGAACATGATCACGCCGCCCGACGTGGTCGTGATCTCGACGATGCCCTTGATGCTGGTCAGCCGCGTCACGAAGTCGGAGAGGTTCTTCGGCGTCGCGCCGTTCACCGTGCCCACCGCCTCGTTGTAGAGGTGCGCGTACCCGATGTTGATCTCGTCGGCGAGGATCTGCGTGAGGATGACGATCTCGTCGCGGTCCGCCGTCCGCGAACCCAGGTAGTAGTAGTTGAGGAACTCCTTGGGCGCCTTGTTCCACCACTTGTCCCACGTGCCGAGGAAGTCGCGCGTGAGCGTCTGGAACACCAGGCCGCCGTACACCATGAAGCGCGGCGCCATGTCGTAGCGCGAGCGCGGCACCAGCGGCCGCCACGGCTGGAGCGTGACGGAGACCTCCATCGCACGACCGCCGCGCAGGATGCCGAGCCGCATCACGTCGCCGACGAAGTGCGTGCCGAGCACCACGTCGTAGCGCGTGCGGTGCTTGCCGCTCCACGTCACCGTGCCGTTGTTGGCGATGGGGAGGCCGTCGACGTGCGTGATCACGTCGCGGGTCTCGAGCACGCCGTGCGACGAGCCACCGAAATCGATCTGCACCACCACGATGCCCGACGTGCCGTCGACCACGCCGAGCTGGCGGCGCAGGAACGCGTTCTCGAGGTTCTGCGTCAGGATGCCGAGCGCCGGGATCTCGGGGCGCTTGCCGGCGGCGACACCCTCGAGGAACGCGCGGATGACCGGCGGCGGCACCATCTCGCCGATGTTGTCGACGCCGGTGAGCTTCTGGAACGCGATGCCCACGACCTTGCCGGCGCCGAACACGGGACCGCCGCTGTTGCCCGCGTTGATCGCCGCGTCGACCGTGACCGCGAGCAGGTGGCGCTGCGAGTGGCTGTAGCGCTGCACCTCGATGCGCGACACCACGCCCTCGGTGATGGAGATCTCCTCGCCGCCGACGGGGTAGCCGATCACGGCGACCTCGTCGCGCAGGCGGGGCATCTCGCCGATCTCGGCCGGCGTGACGTCATCGAGGAAGCCGGCGGGCTCCACGATCTCGAGCAGCGCCAGGTCCGAGTCGTGGCACACCGCACGCACGCGCGCGATCGCCTTGTCGGGCGTCGACGGCTTCTGGATCTGCAAGAACGTGGCGTCGGCGACCACGTGTGCGCCGGTCAGGATCGCGTGACCGGCGATCACCACTCCGGATCCCGTCGACGAGGACGGGCTCTTGGTCTGCCACGGGGAGTCGTAGTCCGGCTCCTGCGTTGTCGCGAAGACTCGAACGACCTCGGGATACGCCATGCAAATTCCACCGTAGCACGCGGCCGGAATACCCACCTCCGACACGGCGCTGTAGTGTCACCCACATGATGAAGAGATTATTTATGGTTCTGCTCCTGTGTCTCGCACCTCTGAGCGCCACCGCACAGCCGGCGGCGGAGATCAAAGCTGCGAAGGGCGTCGAGAAGCGCGAGCCGGTCGACGAAGGCAGCACCTTCGCCGTGGGCGACACCGTCTACGCGTGGACGCGCGTCACCGATGCCGCGGGCACCAAGGTCACCCACGTGTGGAAGCGCGACGGCAAGGAAGTGTGGAAGGCCGGTCTGCGCATCGGGTCGAAGCGCTGGACCACCAACTCGCGCCGCAAGATGTCGAAGCCGGGCGCCTGGACCGTCGACGTGCTCGCCGAGGACGGCGCGTCGCTCGGTACGGTCTCGTTCACGGTGCAGTGACGGAGCGGGCGACGGCGGCGGCGCTGCGCGCGGCCTTGCGGCGATCACGCCACTGCAGGAACGGCGTCTCGACCAGGTAGAACGACGCGACCGCGCACGTGAACGCGAGGATGACGTTGAGGGGAAACGTGTTCACGTCCGACTTCGCGTAGTGGTTGAGGAACGGCTCCTGCCACAGGTACAGCGAATACGACAGGCCGCCCAGCCACACCAGCGGCGACCAGTTGAGCACCTTGCCGATCCAGTCGTCCGAGTTCCGGACACAGCGATCGACGCACAGCGCGACGCCGATGTTCTGGATGGTGACGTTGGTCGTGTACTCGAAGACCCACCAGGTCGGGATGTTGGCCAGCGCGACCGCGATCGGCACCAGCACGAACGCGGGGGAGCGCAGCGCCTGGAGATAGCGCGTGCTGAGGTCGAGCCGCGGCTTGAGCGCGGCCAGGAGACATCCGGTCGCGATCGAGTCCATCACGCACGGGTACGCCTCCATGGTGACGTCGTCGGGGCGCTCCAGGGTGAAGAAGGCGGCCGCGCGCAGGCACGGCGCGATCGCCATCATCGCGAGCGAGATGGGCACCACGCGCCGGGGACCGCCGATGAGGAACATCGCCGGCCACACCATGTAGAACTGCTCCTCGATCGAGAGCGACCAGATGTGGCCGAGCTCCCACGACCGATCGTAGTGGTAGTTCATCGTGTACGTGACCGCGGCGACGATGTCGCCGAGGTGAAGCACGATCGAGCCCATCAACCACGCCAGCACCATCGCGGCGACGAAGGTGTAGAACGCCGGGAAGATGCGCCACGCGCGCCGGGCGTAGAAGCCCTTGAGCGAGATGCTGCCGGTCTTCTCCTGCTCCGCGAGCAGCAGGCTCGTGATGAGGAAGCCCGAGATCACGAAGAAGACGCGCACGCCCAGGTAGCCGAAGTCGCCGATGGCGCCCATCGCGCGCGGTCCGACCGGGAAGCCGCGCGTCCCGAGCAGGTGCGACACGAGCACGAGCACGATCGAGAGCGCGCGCAGGCCGTCGAGGGAGGGGATACGCCGCGGACCCGACACGTGATCGCCTGTTGCTAACACGATATGGTGCGACCATGGAACGTATCCCGCTGCAGGCCGTCACGCCCGAGGCGCTCGCGCGCGCGGTGCCGGCATGCACGCTGGCCGAGGCCCGCAAGATCGTGGCGCAGATCCATCGCGGCGAGCCGGTGGCCGCGTCGTCGGCGGTGCGACGAACCGCCGCGGCCGCGGTGGCGGCGGCCGGCCACGTTCCGGAGCTGATGGTGCGCGCGCGCGAGGCCAGCGCCATCGATCCATTCGAGAAGCTGGTGCTGGCGCTCCCCGACGGGGAGGTCATCGAGACCGTGCGCATCCCGCTCGAGCGGCCGGGACGCATGACGGTGAGCGTGAGCTCGCAGGTCGGCTGCGCGCTCGCGTGCACGTTCTGCGCGACCGGTCGGCTCGGGCTGCGGCGCAATCTCGAGACGTGGGAGATCGTGGAGCAGGTCCGGATGGTCCGCGCCACGCTGACGGCGGGGCAGCGCGTCCACGGCGTCGTGTTCCAGGGCATGGGCGAGCCCATGGCCAACCTCGATCGCGTGCTCGAGGCGATCGCGGTGTTCAGCGAGCCGTGTGCGTTCGGGATCGACGCGCGCGCCATCACGGTGTGCACGTCGGGCAACCCGAGCGGCATCCGGCGGCTGGCGCGCGAGGCGCCGCGGGTACGGCTCGGGCTGTCGTTCGGCAGCGCGCGGCCGGCGGTGCGGCGCACGATCATGCCGATCGATCGTGCGCACTCGCTCGACGAGGTGCTCGACGCGGCGGCCGAGCACGCGCGCACGACCGGGCTCTCGCCGATGTGGGCCACGACGCTCCTCGCCGGCGTCAACGACAGCGTCGACGACGCGCGTGCGCTGGCCGAGCGCGCGCACGCGTTCGCGGCGGCGACGGGCGGCGTGCGGCCGCGGCTCTCGCTCATCGCGTACAACGCGATCGGAGACGGTGATCCCTTCGCGCGGTCGAGCGACGCGGCCACGGCGGCGTTCCGCGCGGTGCTCGCCGACGCCGGGCTGGCCAGCCATCGGCGTTATTCGGGCGGCAGCGACATCGCCGCGGCGTGCGGGCAATTGGCGTCCACCGCGCCTTCTGTGGCAAGTTAGGTTCACCAACGTGACGGGTACGCGAAGCGCCCCCTCGATCTGGTGGTGGGCCTTCGGGTACTTCGCCTGCTACGTGCCGTATGCGGCGCTGACCAAGGCGTTGACCTCGGGCCTCGTCGACGCCGGGGCCACGCCGGTCGGCGGCACGGAGATCCTGCCGCCGTCGGTGATCGCCGCGGTGGTCACGCTCGTCGTCTTTCTCCTCGCCACCGGGTGGTGGCGCAAGGCGCGCACCGTCGAGGTCGCGGGGATGCGGATCCCGCGACCCGGCAACCTGCAGATCCTGTCGGGGCTGTGCTCGAGCGGCATCATCGCGACGACCACCCTCGCGTACACGTTCAAGGGCGTGAGCATCGTGTTCGTGATGCTGCTCATGCGCGGCGGCGTGCTGGTGATGGCGCCGGTCATCGATCGCATCACGGGTCGGCACGTGCGCTGGTTCTCGTGGTTCGGGCTCGCCATGTCCCTGGCCTCGCTCGTCGTCGCGTTCGCGTTCGACAAGAAGCGCGGCGGCGACCTGACGCTCCTGTGCGCGATCGACGTCGCGTTCTATCTCGGCTTCTACTTCGTGCGGCTCTCGCTCATGAGCCGGCTCGCCAAGTCGTCCGAGCCGGGCGCGAACCTGCGGTACTTCGTCGAGGAGGGCATGGTGTCGGCGCCGGCCTTGCTCCTGCTGCTCGGGCTGGGCGCGCTGTTCATGGGCGGGGACGCCGGCGCACAGCTGCGCGCCGGGTTCACGACATTCTGGGATCGGCCGGTGGTGCTGCACGGCCTCGCCATCGGCGCGCTGTCGCAAGGCACCGGCATCTGCGGCGGCCTCATCTTCCTCGACACGCGCGAGAACACGTTCTGCGTGCCGGTGAACCGCGCGTCGAGCGTGCTGGCCGGTCTGTTCTCGTCGTACTGGCTGTACCTGGCGTACGACTACAAGCGCGTGCCCGACAACGAGCTGTGGGGCGCGGGGCTCATCATCGGCGCGATCGGGTTCCTCACGATCCCGCCGACGATCCAGAAGTGGCAGGCCAAGAAGAAGGCCGCCGCGGCCGCCGCTACGACAGGATGAAGCCGCGACCGACGCCCTTGCCGGTGCCGGAGCCGTGGCCGATCGTGCCGATGTTGCCGACGCCGCGCGGGCGCTTGGTCTTCTTGGCGAGCGCGACGTCGAGCGCCTGATCGCTCGCCGTGTTGATCACGCGCTCCTCGGTCGCGTAGCCCTTGCGACGGATGGTCATCGTGACCTCGGCCTCGGCGCCGGGTAGCTGGACCATCAGCGGAGTCTTGCCGAGGAGCTTGCCGTCGAGGAGGACCTCGGCGCCCGCGGGCTTGGTCGTCACCTGCACCGTGATGGTGGCTGGCACCGGCGGGGGCGCGGGCTCGGGCGGTGGCGCCGGCTGCACCTCGGCGACGACGGGTGGCGGCGCGGGCGGCGGCGCC
>DATLEB010000317.1:0-19040 GCA_035525615.1 Kofleriaceae bacterium
CGCTCGCTTGATCTGATCCGCCAGGTCGCGGTCGTGCTTGGCGATCTCGTCGACGAGTCTCGCCAGCGAGCGGATGATCTGGAGCGTCACGGGGTAGGCATCGAGCATCGTGTTGTCCTCAGGTGGTTGGTTAAGGCCCCCCTCGCACCCCCGTCCGCAGGGGGCGGGCAGGTCGCGGGGGTCGCCGCATCGCGACGCGCGCGAGAGAATCCGTGCCCGCCGCACCAACGAACGCTCGCGCCACCCACCCGGACGTGGTTCTCCGCGGCGGTGCTCTCGCGTCACCACCACCGCTCATGCGGCGGGCACGGTTCTCTCGCAAGCGCGGAGCGATCGGCGCCCCGCGACCTGCCTGCCCCCGAGGACGGGGAAGATGAGATTCGCACCCGCATTGTTCGGCCGCTGATGCGCTCGCACACGCTGCGGCTGCGGCTGCGGCTGCGGCTGCGGCTGCGGCTGCGGCTGCGGCTGCGGCTGCGGCTGCGGCTGCGGCTGCGGCTGCGGCTGCGGTTGCGGCTGCGCGCGCGGTGCATCCACCACACACCGGGTCTAGAATCATCACCACATGACCTCGGTGCGGCAGACCCTCGCGACGCTCGGCGAGTCCATCCGCGGGCACTTCAGCGGCACACGCCGCATGGTGTCCTACGCGGAGTACCTCGATCTCGTCATGACCGAGCCCGCGCGCCAGCTGCGCGCCGCCTCGCAGTACATCGTCGACGCCTTCCATCACTTCGGCTCGGAGCCCGCCCGGTATCCCTGGGGCGAGGCCCGCCGCTGGAAGCTCTTCGACTGCGCCTGGGCCGGCGGCGAGGGCCGCCTCATCGGCCAGGAGATCGCGCAGAACCACGTCTATCGCGCGTTCGCGGGCTTCGTGCGCGACGGCGCGCCGACCCGCCTCGTCCTCCTCCACGGGCCCAATGGCTCCGCGAAGTCCACGCTCATCCGATGCCTCGGCCGCGCCCTCGAACACTATTCGACGCTCGACGAGGGCGCGCTCTACAAGTTCTCCTGGGTGTTCCCGGCGCAGCGGCAGACGCGTGGCGGCATCGGCTTCGGCGGCAACGGCGCCCCCGAGGCCGGCGGCGCCGAGACGTTCGCCTACCTGCCCGACGACCTCGTCGACGCGCGCCTCCAGGACGAGCTGCACGATCACCCGCTGCTCCTCATCCCCGCCGAGCACCGCGCCGAGCTCCTCACCACGGCGATGGAGAAGCTCGGCTCGCAGTCGCAGGTCCTCCCCGACTACCTGCGCCTCGGCCAGCTCTCGGCGAAGAACCGCGCGGTCTACGAGGCGCTCCTCGCCAGCTATCACGGTGACTACGTGAAGGTGCTCCGCCACGTCGCGGTCGAGCGCTTCTACATCTCGCATCGCTATCGCACCGGCTACGTCACGGTCGAGCCGCAGATGTCGGTCGACGCCAGCGAGCGTCAGGTCACCGCCGACCGCTCGCTCGCCGCGCTTCCCCCATCGCTCCAGTCCGTCGCGCTCTTCGAGTACGGCGGCGAGCTCGTCGGCGCCAACCGCGGCATGATCGAGTTCGACGACCTGCTCAAGCGTCCGCTCGAGGCCTACAAGTACCTGCTCACCACCGTCGAGCGCGGCGCGGTCGCCCTCAGCTCCGCCAACCTCTTCCTCGATCTCGTCTTCTGCGGCTCCACCAACGAGGTGCACCTGGCCGCGTTCAAGGAGATCCCCGACTTCGCGAGCTTCAAGGGCCGCCTCGAGCTCGTGCGCGTGCCGTACATCCTCGACGTGCGCCACGAGCAGGCGCTGTACGCCGACAAGCTGCGCGAGGCCGCCGGTGGACGCCACGTCGCGCCGCACACGTCGTACGTCGCCGCGCTGTGGGCCGTCCTCACGCGCATGCGCAAGCCGCAGGTCGATCGCTATCCCGGGCCGCTCGCCGAGGTCGTCGGCAAGCTGGGCCCGCTCGAGAAGGCCGAGCTCTACGCGTTCGGCACGGTCCCGCCCGGCGTCACGCCGTCGCAGGCCAAGGAGCTCATCGCGCACATCAAGGATCTCTGGACCGAGAGCGAGACCTATCCCAACTACGAGGGGCGGATCGGGGCGTCGCCGCGCGAGCTGCACGGCGTGCTCCTCAACGCCGCCGCGTCGCCGAAATACACGTACATCTCGCCGCTCGCCGTGCTCGACGAGCTGGGCGAGCTGTCGCGCCAGGGCTCGCTCTACGAGTTCCTTCGCCAGGACGTGCAGCCCGGCGGCTACCACGATCACAAGCGCTTCATCGACCTCGTGCGCGAGCGGATGATCCACCGGATCGACGACGAGGTGCGCGCGTCGCTCGGCATGGTCGAGGAGAGCGAGTACCTGCGCGTGTTCGAGCGCTACGTGGCGCACGTGACGCACTCGCTCCGCAAGGAGAAGATCCGCAACCCGTCGACGGGCCGCATGGAGGATCCCGACGAGAACATGCTGAAGGAGGTCGAGAAGACCCTCGAGGCGCCCGGGAAGGCGGAGGACTATCGGGGCTCGCTCATCGCGCGCATCGGCGCCTGGTCGCTCGATCACAAGGGCGAGAAGCCCGTGCTCGCCGAGATCTTCGCCGAGCAGCTCAAGAAGCTCCGCGACGCCTACTTCGAGCGACACAAGAAGGCGATCAGCCACGGTGTCACCGAGCTCGTGCAATTCCTCACCGCCGACGGCGCCGGCCTCGCTCCGGATGCGGTCGTGCGTGCCGAGCGGGCCCTCGCCGTGCTCGAGCAGCGGTTCGGCTACGCGCGCGAGAGCGCCCGTGACCTCGTCGCGCTGATGGCGCGCGCGCGTTACCGGTAGGGCGGGGTCGCACCCCCTCCAGCGTCGCCCTGAAGGGGTGAACGGGGGCGATCGCCGGGAGCGGGACGAGCGGTCGGGAATGGCGCTCGAAACTTGCCGCGCCTCGCCGTCGCCGAATACTCTGGGAGGCGATGCGAGGCGTTCACGTCGGGCTCGGGGTGTGCGCGCTGGCGACGGCCTTGATCGCCGCGCCCGCGCGTCGCGCCTCGGCGGAGTTCGTGAAGGGGCCGTACCTGCAGAACTCGACGCCGAGCTCGGTGACCGTGATGTGGGAAGCGCCGCGCAACCAGGCGGCGAAGGTGATCGTTCACGACAGCAAGGGCACCGCGCGCACCATCGACGTGCCGGCGCGCTCGCGCCAGGAGGTCGTCATCGACGGGCTCGCGCCGGCGTCGCGCTATCGCTACGAAGTCATCGCGGGCGAGGATCACGCGCACGGCGAGCTCACGACGGCGCCCGAGGTCGGCGCGCCCGTGCCGATGACGTTCATCGTGTTCGGCGACACGCGCAGCGCGAGCGACGCGCACCGCCGGCTGATCGAGCGCATCCGCGCCGAGGTCCCCGACTTCGTCCTCGGCACCGGCGACCTCGTCGACGAGGGTCACGACCAGCGGCAGTGGCAGACGTTCTTCGATGTCGAGGGCCCACTGCTCCGCGACAACGTCTTCTTCCCGGCGCTCGGCAACCACGATCGTCAGGGCCGCGGCCGCACCGCCGACAACTACCGGCAGTGGTTCTCGCTCCCCGACAACGGCGCCGACGCCGAGCGCAGCTACGCGTACACGTGGGGCATCTCGCGCTTCGTCATCCTCGACTCGAACGCGTCGAGCTTCGCGCTCACCGATCAGACCGAGTGGCTCGAGCGCGAGCTCATGGCGGCGCGTCAGGACAAACGCCTGCGCCACATCTTCGTCGTCATGCACCACCCGCCGTTCTCGATCTCGCTGCACGGCGGACAGCGCGATCTGCGCGAGCGATGGACGCCGCTCTTCGAGCGCTACGGCGTCACCGCCGTGTTCAGCGGCCACGATCACGTCTACTCGCGCGCCGAGGTCGGTGGCGTCCGCTACCTGGTCTCCGGTGGCGGCGGCGCGCCGCTCTATCCCAAGAGCCGTCGCCCGTCGTCGATCGACGTCGACGCGGTGAAGCGCTTCGAGCGCGTGAATCACTTCCTGCGCGTGCACGTGGTCGGCGATCTCGTGGAGGTCACCGCCGTGCGCGTCGACGGCACGCCGATCGAGACCAGCACGTGGGGTGAGGCGCCCAGGCCGGAGGCTCCCGCGGTCGCGATGTCACCCACGTCCGCCGGTGGCAGCACCGCCGCCTCGGCCACGCCGCCGTCCGCGCCGACGCGCGCGCCGTCGCGCGGTGGGTCGAGCAGCGTCGTCGTGATGGGCGTGCTCGGGCTGCTCGTCCTCGCCGCCGCCGCGGGCGTGTGGCGGCTCGTCCGCCGCTGAGGCGGTCGCTGCGCGTCGCTACTCCTGCGACGCAGCCCAGGCGCTGATCAGCTCCATCTCGTCGATGATGCGCGAGTGGTAGTGACCCCACACGTCGCTCACCATCACCATCGACGACTCGCTCAGCTGCGGCGTCAGGTAGAGGGCGAAGTAACCGGCGCCACCGCCGTCCTCGACGTCACCGACGCGCGGCAGCGGCTGTCCGGACACCGGACAGACGAGCTCGAGATGTGTTCCCGGCGCGATGTCCGTGAACCCTTCCTTGCGGCTGTCGCCGTGGATCGGCGACAGGTGCACGAGCCCTTCGCGTCCCTCGACGCGCACCTTGAGCGTCACCGCGGGATGCCCGTCGAACGTGACATCGGAGATGCCGACGAGGTTGTCGCCGTTGGGGCCGTAGCACTGCGTGACGACCACGATGACGTGCGGTCCGTCCTCCTGGACGTCGACGTGCGGCACGCTCACCGCTTGATGGTTGCCGGTGATGCGGAGATTCCTGCGATCGACGGGGTCGGACACGTCGCGAACCTATCAGAACCGGGGTCCCAGGGCGGGGTCGGGCGCCCCACATGGATCGTCCACCGGCTCGGCCCTTGCCCTGGAACAAAGGATTCTCGATGATTTGGGTGGGTCCAGACCAGGCAGGCGGCTTGCAATGGACCTGGTGACCGGGAGTCTGCTCATGAGGAACTTGAAGCTGCCGATCGCGACGTGCGCCGCCATGCTGGCCCTGGCCCTCGGGGCCGCCGGCACCGCGAGCGCTGCACGCATCGTGGTGCTCGAGGTGCGCGGTGACGACACCAGCGACTTCGAGGACATGCTGGTCGATTCACTGAAGGGCCAGCACGACGTCGTCGAGTCGCGCGCCTTCGATCGCGCGGCTCGCCGCGAGGGCGTGGGTGACGATCTCGACGCGCGCGCCATCGCCAAGGTCGCGCGCTCGCTCGAGGCGGTCGCCATCATCGATCCCATGCTCGCCAAGCGCGACGGCGAGTGGGAGTTCATGATCAAGGTGCGTGGGCAGGACGGGAAGGTGAAGCGCAAGATGAAGATCGAGCTCGACGCGCCGCGCCTCGGTGCGAAGGGCAAGAAGAAGGTCTCGAAGGCCATCCTCGAGGTGATCGACGAGGTCCTGTCGAAGGATCCGCCGGCGCGCGCCGTGGCCAAGGCCAAGCCGCGCACCGTCGAGGACGAGGAGGAGGAGGACAACCCGCTCTCCGCCGAGACACCCAAGCCCAAGGGCAAGGAGAAGCCCAAGGGCAAGGAGAAGATCGCGGCGCGTCCCGCCCCCGAGCCCGCCGAGCGCAAGGCGCGCGGCCGCGGCGACGACGAGGAAGACGACGAGGCCGACGAGGACGACGAAGAGGAAGAGCAAGCGCGCCCCGCACGCCGCGGCGGTGACGGTGACGAGGCCGACGAAGAGGACCTCGACAAGGACGACGACGAGGCCGAGGACGAAGAGGATGACGAGGAGGATCGCCCGCGTCGCAAGAAGGCGCGCTCGGGCGGCCGCGAGATCCGTCGCGCCGGCATCATGGTCGAGACCGGCGCGTCGCTCATCACCCGCAAGTTGACGTTCTCCTCGCGCGACTACGAGCAGGCGCCGCGCGGCTATCCCGGTTCGCCGGTGCCCGCCGCCCACGCCGCCGGTGAGCTCTATCCCGTCGCCATCGCCAGTCAGAAGAACATCGGCGCGGTGCTCGGCTTCTTCGGCGAGTACGACAAGGTCATGTCGTTGACCACGCGGACCAGCCAGGCGATGGACGTGCCGCTCCAGACCGAGCAGGTGCGCTGGGCGGTCGGCGCCAAGCTGCGCTACGCGTTCGGCAAGGCCGCCAACCTGCCGTCGGTCTACGCCGGCGTCGGGTACGGCCGCCGCGCGTTCAAGGTCGATCGCTCGGACCTGCCGGAGGGCGTGGCCCTCGATCTGCCGGACGTCGACTACCGCATCTACGAGCCGCAGCTCGGCCTGCGCTTCCCGGTCGGCACTGATCGCCTCGCGCTCTCGGTCGGCGGCCGCGTGTTCTTCATGAAGAAGGCCGGTGCCATCCAGAACCCCGACGAGTACGGCGCGGCCAAGATCACGGGCGGCGAGGGTGAGGCGATCATCGACGCGGCGATCACGCGCATGGTGCTCCTGCGCCTGCGCGGCTCGTACTCGCTCGTCGGCTACGACTTCGTCGGAAACGGCGAGCAGTCGAACAACCGCGACGGCAACGCCGATACCCAGGACGTGGGCGGCGCCCGCGACGTGTGGATCGGCGCCACCGCGGCACTGGCCGTCATCTACTGATACAGTCGGAGGGCGTGGCCACCACGACCCACGGCAACCTCACGGTGTCCGCGAGCGGCGACGGTGCAGAGCGCCGCCTGGCGCTCACCGGCCGCCTCGACGAGACCGTGACCCTCATGGGTCAGGTCGGCGACTGGGGCGCGCAGGTGGTCGTGCTCGAGACCGAGGGCATCAAGGCCATCAACTCGCTCGGCATTCGCGAGTGGATGCACTTCGTCGCCGGCCTGCACAAGAAGGGCGCGCGCCTCGTGCACGAGAAGTGTTCCGAGGTGCTGGTCGAGCAGATGTGCTTCATCCCGGCCGTGCGCGGCGGCGGCCAGGTGCGGTCGTTCCACGCGCCGTACTACTGCCCGCGCTGCGATCTCGAGGCGTCGGCGCTGATCGACGTCGAGACCCATGGCGAGTCGCTCCGCGCCATGGAAGCGCCCGGACTCCCGTGCCCGCAGTGCAAGGGCCCGATGACGCTCGCCGACGTCCCCGAGCGGATCTTCGCGTTTCTCGTCGAGCACTAGCGGCTGGCCCCTCGGGCCACCGGCCCGCTCGGTCCGCACTAGGCGCGACGCTGGCAATGGGCTAGCTTCCCGTCGCCGTGACCACCGCTCGCGATCTTCCGTCGTTCCTCCGCCCCTCCGACGTCTTCGCGCCGCGCCACCTGGGACCGCGCGACAGCGATCAGGTGGCGATGCTCGCCGCGCTCGGGTTGCAGAGCCTGGACGAGCTCGCCGACGCGACCGTACCGGCTGATATCCGGCTCGGCCGCGCGCTCGACCTCGGCCCGGCGCTGACCGAGCACGAGCTGCTCGAGGAGCTGCGCACGCTCGCCTCGGACAACCACGTCATGCGGTCGTTCATCGGGCAGGGCTACCACGACTGCATCACGCCGCCGGTGGTGCTGCGAAACGTGCTCGAGAACCCGGGCTGGTACACCGCGTACACGCCGTACCAGCCGGAGATCTCGCAGGGCCGCCTCGAGGCGCTCATCAACTTCCAGACGATGTGTGCGGACCTGACGGGGTTGCCGCTCGCGAATGCGTCGCTCCTCGACGAGGGCACGGCCGCCGCCGAGGCGATGACGATGTGCGTCGAGGCGCACGAGCGCAAGCGCAAGGTGTTCCTCGCCGACGCGGCGGCGCACCCGCAGACGCTGGCGGTGATGCGCACGCGCGCCGAGCCGCTGGGCATCGATCTGCGCGTCGTCGCCTGCGGCGCGATGTCCGCGGCGCTCGGCGCGGACGTCGCCGGCCTGCTCCTCCAGTACCCGACCACCGACGGCCAGGTGCACGACGAGCGCGCGCTCGTCACCGCGGCGCGCGCCGCCGGTGTGAAGGTCGTCATGGCGGCCGACCTGCTCGCGCTGACGCTGCTGGTCTCGCCCGGCGAGCTCGGCGCCGATGTCGCCGTCGGCACCACGCAGCGCTTCGGGGTGCCGATGGGCTTCGGCGGTCCGCACGCGGCGTTCCTCGCGACCACCGACGCGTACCGGCGCCTCCTGCCCGGGCGCATCATCGGCGTGTCGAAGGACACCAAGGGCCACAAGGCGTATCGCCTGTCGCTCCAGACGCGCGAGCAGCACATCCGGCGCGAGCGCGCGACGTCGAACATCTGCACGGCGCAGGTGCTCCTCGCCGTGATGGCGTCGATGTACGCGGTCTATCACGGCCCGGAGGGCCTGACGCAGATCGCGCAGCGCGTGCGCGGCTGGACCGCGGTCATCGCGGCCGGCCTGGCGCGCCTCGGCGTGAAGGTGCGCGAGGGCGTGTACTTCGACACGCTGCGCATCGACCTCGACGCGCACCGCGCCGCCGAGGTGCTCGCCGCCGCGGCCGATCGCGGCCTCAACCTGCGCCGGTACGCCGACGGCGTCGGCCTCACCTGCGACGAGACCACGTCGGCCGACGACGTCCACGCGCTGCTCGAGAGCTTCGCCGTGGGAGGAGCGCTGGACTTCACCGTCGACGAGCTCGCGGCAGGGACGGCGGTGCCGGCGCTGCCCGCCAACCTGGCGCGCACGTCATCGTTTCTGACCCACGAGGTCTTCCACCGGCACCGCGCGGAGCACGACATGCTCCGCTACATCCGGCGGCTCGAGGCCAAGGACCTGTCGCTCACGACGTCGATGATCTCGCTCGGCTCGTGCACGATGAAGCTGAACGCCTCGGCGGAGATGCTGCCGGTGACGTGGCCGGAGATCGGGCGGCTGCACCCGTTCGCCCCGGCGGAGCAAGCCGCGGGCTACCGCGCGCTGTTCAACCAGCTCGAGGCGTGGCTGTGCGAGATCACCGGCTTCGCGGCGGTGTCGCTGCAGCCCAACTCGGGCGCGCAGGGCGAGTACGCCGGCCTGCTCGCGATCCGCGCGTATCACGCGTCGCGCGGCGAAGCGCACCGCGACGTGTGCCTCATCCCGATGAGCGCGCACGGCACCAACCCGGCGAGCGCCGTGATGGCGGGCTTCCACGTGGTCGCCGTGGCGACCGCGCCCGACGGCACCATCGACATGGCCGACCTCGAGAAGAAGGCGGCGGCCAACGCGGCCAAGCTCGGCTGCATCATGGTGACGTACCCGTCGACGCACGGCGTGTTCGAGGAGGGCATCCGCAAGCTGTGCGAGATCGTCCACCAGCACGGCGGGCAGGTGTATCTCGACGGTGCCAACATGAACGCGCAGGTCGGCCTGTGCCGCCCCGGCGACTACGGCGCGGACGTCTGCCACCTCAACCTGCACAAGACGTTCTGCATCCCGCACGGCGGCGGCGGTCCGGGCGTCGGCCCGATCGGCGTGGGCAAGCACCTCGCCCCGTTCCTGCCGGGACATCCGCTGGCGGAGACGAGCAAGGGCGCGGTCGGTCCCGTGTCCGCGGCGCCGCACGGCTCGGCGAGCATCCTGCCCATCTCGTTCGCGTACATCGCGATGATGGGCGGCGCGGGCCTGACGCGCGCCACGCAGGTCGCGATCCTCAACGCCAACTACATGGCGCATCGCCTCGACGGCCCGTTCGCGGTGCTCTACCGCGGCGCGCGCGGACGCGTCGCGCACGAGTTCATCCTCGACTGCCGACCGTTCAAGAAGTCGGCGGGCATCGAGGCCGAGGACATCGCCAAGCGGCTCATGGATTACGGCTTCCACGCGCCGACCATGTCGTTCCCGGTGCCGGGCACGCTCATGATCGAGCCGACGGAGAGCGAGTCGCGCGCCGAGCTCGACCGCTTCTGCGACGCGCTCATCGCGATCCGCAAGGAGATCGCGGCGATCGAGGACGGCGCCGTCGACCGCGCCGACAACCCGCTCAAGAACGCGCCGCACACCGCGGCCGTCGTGATGGCGACCGAGTGGGCGCGCTCGTACTCGCGCGAGCAGGCGGCGTATCCCGCGCCGTGGCTGCGCGAGCACAAGTACTGGCCGCCGGTCGCGCGCGTCGACAACGCCTACGGCGACCGCAACCTGATGTGCACGTGCCCGCCGATGGACAGCTACTGAAGGCGCTCGACCAGCTTCTTCAGGTCGTTCTTGATGCGCTCGAAGCGCTTGCGCAGCGCGGCCGAGCGCTTCGTGATCTCCGCGTCGGCGAGCTCCTCTTCGCCTTCCTCGGCGAGCGCGCGCACGACGTCGCGCCACTCGAGCTTGCGATCGATGCGCAGGATCAGGATCGCCTGATCCTCGGGTGAGAGCTCGTCGCGCAGCGCCGCGACCCGGTCCTTCACCTCGCTGCGCAGGTAGTTGATGGTGCTGGTGCGGACCTGCTCGGCGGCGCGGGCCAGCTCGGGGGCGTCGCTGAGCGCGATGGCGCGCCCGGGGCGGCGCGCCGGATCGCGGCGTACGCGGGCGAGCGCGTGGCGCGCCAGCGTGTAGCACCACGTGCGCGCGCTGGCCTGCCAGCGAAAGCGCGGCAGGCCCTTCCACAGGTCGAGCGTGAACTGCGAGAACGCGTCGGCGCCGTCGGCCTCGCTGCGCGCGATCGCGACCAGGTACTCGATCAGCTCGCGCCCGTAGCGCTGGAGGATCTGCGTCGCGGCAGCGTCGTACTGCTGCGCTTCGCAGAGCGCCTGGAGCGGCGCTTCGGTCTCGTCACTGCTGGGCGGCACGCCCGCCGAATGTAGCACCTGCGCCGCGCCGCCCGTCAGCGCGCTGCAGGCAACGCCGCGAGCTCGGCCCGCATGGACTTGACGTCGGGATGATCCGGGCCGAGGGCCCGCTCGAGGATGCCGATCGCGCGCTGCATGGTGCGGCGCGCCTGCGCCGGGTTGCCCTCCGCCGCCTCGAGCTCGGCCAGGTAGCCGAGGGACTCCGCCATCTCGGGCGAGCCCTCACCGGTCGTGCGCTCGATGATCGCGCGCGCTCGTTCGAGGTCCGTGCGCGCGGCCTTCAGATCGCCGCGCTTCCGGCGGATGTCGCCGAGACCGAAGAGGGTGTGCGCGATCTCGGGGCGGTCGGGGCCGGCCTCGGTCTGGACGGCGAGCACGTCGACGAGGATCGTCTCCGCGCTGGCGATGTCGCCCTTCGCGACCAGCGCGTCGGAGAGCACGGACAGCACGCGCGCGTAGCCGGGGTGGTCCTCGCCGTAGACCTTGGCCGCGAGCGTGCGCGCGCGCTCGAGATGCGCGACCGCGTCGTCGATGCGGCCGAGCTGGATGAGCACGTTGGCGATGTTGACCAGGTTGGGCAGGATGCTCGGGTGGTCGGCGCCGAGCGTGCGCTCCTTGATCCCGAGCGCGCGCTCGAACGCGGCCAGCGCCTCGGGGAGGCGGCCGAGCTCGAAGTACGAGATGCCGAGGTTCGTGACCACGACGCCGATGTGCGGATGCTCGGGGCCGTAGGCCGCGACCAGCAGCTTCTCGGCCCGCTGGCGCACGCCGATCGCGGCGTCGTGCTGCCCTTGATCGGACATGATGAGCGCGAGGTAATTGAGCGTCTGGGCCAGCCGCGCGTCGTCCGGGCCGAAGTCCTCGAGCTGGAGCGCGAGCGCGCGCTCGATCGCGTCGCGCGCTGCGGCGATCTCGCCTTGCTCGTTGCGCAGGCGCGCCAGCCGGGCCAGGTACGACGCGCGCAGGCGCGGCGGATCGCCGGCGCGGATGACGGCGCTGTCGGCGAGCGGCCGCAGGCGCTCGGCCTCGTCGAGCTGCTTCATCGGATTGGTCGCGATGCCCATCATCTCGAGCGAGATGCGCGCGGCGAGGACATCGTCCTTGGCCTCGGCGGCTTGTCGCGCCGCGTGATCGAGGATGGTCATCGCGCCCGGGGCGTCCTTGATGGCCTGGGTCTCGCCGACGCGCAGCCGTGCCTCGGCGCCGAGCGCGGCGTCCTCGATGACGTCGGCCTTGGCGACCGCGTTGCGGGCGACGGCGAGCGCGTCGTCCTCGAGGCCGGCGCGATGGCGAGCCGCGGACAGCTCGATCATGGCCTGGACCTCGGCGCGCGCGGCCCGCGTCGCCGGGTCGGCCGCCGCGGAGGGAAGCGCCGCCACGTGCGCGCTGTCGGCGCACTCCGCCGGATCCTCGAGGACCGCGGCCGCGGGCAGGATGGCATCGGCGGACGTGGGTTTCCCGGCCTCGACATGGAGCGCGACGTCGATCAGCGCGGCGACCGCGCTCTCGCGGCGGTCGAGGCACTGGTTGCGCCGGTCGAGGAGCTCCGCGGACTGCGTGCGGCGCACGTGTGTGGCCTCGCACGCGGCGATGCGCGCGGCGCCGATCGCGCCCACCTGGCGATCGAGGGTGGCGGAGATCCGGTCGGCGGCGTCGGCGGCCCCGGGTGCGCCGGTCGCGGCCAGCGCGGCGCGAACGGCGTCCTTGTTCGCCGGCGTCCACGTCGACCGCGTCGTGTCGCCTGCGGCCTTGCACGGCGAAGGCGCGTCGCCGTCGCGCGTGAGCACGAGCACCGCGAGCGCCGCGACGATGGCGCCACCGGCGACGGCGATGCCCGCCATCCCGGCGCGCCGCCGCTTCGCCGCCGGATCGCGGCGCAGCTCGGCGACGAGCGCGGCCATGTCGGGCCAGCGCTCGGTGCGCTCGGGTGAGAGCGCGCGCCGCAGCGCGGCCAGCACGTGGCGCGGCACGCGCCGACCGCGCGTCGCATCGGCGCTCGCCGCGGGGGGCTGCGATTCGATGGCGGCGAGCACATCCGCCGGCGTCTTGCCGTCGAACGGGCGCGCGCCGAACAGCGCCTCCCACAGCGCCGCCGCGAACGCGAACTGGTCGGCGCGCGCGTCGAGCTCGCCGCCGGCGAGCTGCTCGGGCGGCATGTACGCGGGCGTGCCGACGATGACGCCGGTCTGCGTGGACACCGTGATGTCCGCCGCCGGCGCGGACGGCGAGGGCACCTCCGGGTCGGCGAGCCGCGCCAGCCCGAAGTCGGCGACGCGCGGGCGCCCGTTGACGCCGACCAGGACGTTGTCGGGCTTGAAGTCGCGATGGATGAGCCCGGCCGCGTGTGCCGCCGCGAGCCCGTCTCCCGCCGCCGCGTAGAGCGACACGATCTCCGCCGTCGAGCGTGGCGCCGCGTTGAGCCACGAGCGCGCCGTGCCGCCGTCGACGTGCTCCATCGCGATGAACACGCGCCCGTCGATCTCGCCGACCTGGTACACGACCACGACGTTGGGGTGCGAGAGCTTGGCCAGCGCCATCGCCTCGCGCTCGATGCGCCGCAGCGCGGCCTGCGAGACCGCGCTGCCCAGCTTCACCGCGACGTCGCGATCGAGCCGCGTGTCGCGCGCCAGGTACACCACGCCCATGCCGCCTTCGCCGATCGAGCGCTCGATGCGGTACTGCCCACCGACCACCGTGCCCGCCGGCAGCGCCGACGGCCCGGTGCGCGCGACCGCGGCGAGCAGCGGGCCCATCGAGCCCATCTCCTGGGAGGGAGACGGCTCGTCGTCGTCGGACGACTGCGTCACCCGCCGACGGTAACACCCCGCTACGGGTTCTGCGCAGCCTGCGGCGCGGCCTCACGCGTCGCGCGGATCTTGTCGGCCGCGGGTCCGAGCGTCTTCATGAACGTCGACGGGCTCTGGTACTCGCGCACGCGCCCGATCTCCTTCCCGTCGCTGGTGAAGAAGATCACCGTCGGCGTGCCGGCCGCGTACTTCTCGAGGAGCGCGTCGGTCGCGTCGCTCGACTTGGTCATGTCGAACTGGAGGGGTACGAAGTTCTCGGTGATGGTCTCGTAGATGGGCGACTTCGCGAACGTGAGCTTCTCCATCTCCTTGCACGGCCCGCACCACGCGGCCCAGAAGTCGACCATCACGCCCTTGTTCTCGGCCTTCGCCATCTGGAACGCCGTCACCTCGTCGCGCTGCCAGGGCAGGTGACGATCGACGAAGACCACCCAGTTGACCACCGCGCCCAGCCCGACCACGCACAGCGCGACCGCGAGCGCCTTCCGGACCTTGATGGCGGTCGTGTCGTGGAACGACAGATGAACGGCGCCGAGCGCGATGCCGGCGATCACGACGGCCATCGCGCCGGCGAGGAAGATGTAGCTGCCCCACACCAGCGTCTCGATCGCCGGCACCAGCGGGCGCACGAAGTAGAGGCCGGCAGTCAGCAGCGCGATGCCGCCGATCGACTTCATGTACTCCATCCAGCGCCCGCTCTTGGGGAGCGCGACGGCGAACGCGGCGAGCACCCAGAAGAGGACGCCCATGCCGATGGCGTACGTGAAGAGGAGCGACGAGCCGACCGCGACGTTCTGCGTCTTGGTGACGAAGGTGAGGATGCCGATGAGGAAGGGGCCGGTGCACGGCGCCGCCGTGAAGCCGCCGACCACGCCCATCGCGAACGCGCCGCCCACGCCTTCGCCGCTCACCGACGACAGCTTGTTCTGGATGAACGACGGCAGCTGCATCTCGAACGCCCCGAACATGGAAAAGGCCAGCGCGATGTAGAGGAGGACGATCGGGATGATCACGGCCGGCTCGGCCAGGAGCTGGCCCGATTGCTTGCCGATGAGCGCGAAGACGACGCCCAGGACCGAGAACATCAGGCCCATGCCCAGGACGTACATCGTGGCGAGCAGCACGGCGCGACCGCGCGAGACAGCCTTGCCGCGGCCGCCGAAGATGCCGATGACGATCGGGATCATCGGGTACACGCACGGCGTCAGCGAGGTCAGGATGCCGAAGCCGAAGGCGCCGAGGTAGGCCCAGCCCCAGCCGCGTGACTTGTATTTCTCGAACTCGTCGCCATCTGCGGCGAACGCCGACGCGACGGAGAGATCCGGCCCGTAGACGAGGACGAGCAGGCCGACGAGCGCGGCCCAAGGCAAGACCGAGCGTGCGAAATGGCGCGAGCGAGGGGTGCGAAGCATACGAGCGCGGTTCGGAGCGAGCTTGTACGACGGACCGCTGCCGGCGGTCACGACATTCCCTCAACTATAGTAGATTGTCCGCCTTCGCCCATGCGCGTTCGTCTCGATGACCCGGCCAGGACCGCGGCGTGGCTCACGGAGCTGGCCCCGGTACACGTTCGCACCCTCGACGCGTACCAGCCGGGCAAGCCCATCGAGGAGCTGGAACGAGAGCTGGGGATCACCGGTGCGATCAAGGTCGCATCGAACGAGAACCCGCTCGGTCCGTCGCCGCGCGCGGTGGCGGCGATCCAGGCCGCGGTGCAAAGCATCAACCTGTACCCGGACGCGGCGTCGTTCGCGCTGCGGCGCGCGCTCGCGGCGCGGCTCGGCGTGGGTGAGGGCGAGGTCGCGATCGGCGCGGGATCCAACGACTTGCTGTACCAGCTCGTGCTCGCGCTGGTCGGTCCCGACCAGGACGTCGTGACGCCGCAGTACGGGTTCCTGAGCTACCGGCTGGCGGCGCACGTCGCGGGGCGCGCGTTCGTGGCGACGGCGGCGACGCCGCGCGGCGCGGACATCGACGCGCTCATCGCGGCGTTCTCGGAGAGGACGCGGCTCGTGGTGATCGGCTCGCCGAACAATCCGACCGGGTCGGTGTTCACGCGCGCCGAGGCCGAGCGGGTGCTCGAGGCGCTGCCGGAGCACGCGCTGCTCGTCATCGACGAGGCGTACGCCGAGTACGCGGCGGCGTACCCCGACGTCGAGCACCTCGACGGGCTCGCGTTCCTGCGTGACGCGCTCGCGGCCGGCGACCCGCGCGTCGTCCTGCTGCGCACGTTCTCGAAGATCTACGGGCTCGCGGCGATGCGCGTCGGCTACGCGGTGGCGCACGCCGGCGTGCTCGACCTGCTCGGCCGCGTGGTGCGCACCTTCCACGTCGGCACTCTCGGCCAGCAGGCGGCGCTGGCCGCGCTCGACGACACCGACCACCTCGCCAAGTCCGCGGCGCTGGGGCGGCGCAGCATCGAGCGGCTGCGCGCCGAGCTCGGCAAGGTGCCGGGCGTGACGGCGTTCCCGTCGCTGTCGAACTTCGTGCTGATCGACACCGGGCGGCCGAGCGGGCCGCTCTACGATCGGCTGCTGAAGAAGGGCGTCATCGTGCGCCCGATGGCGGCGTGGGGGTTGCCCACGTGCCTGCGCGTGTCGATCGCGGCCGACGCCGAGATGGATCGCGTGATCGCGACGCTGGTCGAGGTGCTCGCGTCGTGATGCGCTGGCTGCCGCTGGCGGCACTGGCCGCGTGCGGTGGCGCGGGAAGCCAGGGTGCAAGCACCGCGGTGAATCTGCCTGAGCGGGCGATGACCGCGGGCGATGCCCTGCTGTCGCAGCTTCCGTACGGCGCCGAGATCGTCGTCGAGGTCGACCTGGCGCGGCTGCGCGCGAATCCCGTGGTGGGGGCGCTCGCGAGCGAGGCGCTCGCCGGCGAGGCGCCGGTGCCGGGCGGTCCGGCCGCGCCGCTCGACGGCGCGTCGGCGGTGGCGTTCGGCGCGTACAACATCGGGACGCCGGCGGCGAGCACGATCACCGTGGTCGCGGGCGGCACACGTCCGCCCGAGGGCATCGATCTCGGCGACGGCCGCTGGGCGCTGTCCGTCGAGGGCGACACCGCGGCGATCCTGGCGACCGACGCGGGTGGGCCGAGCGTCACGAGCGACGGCGCGCTCCAGACCGCGCGCGCGTGGGCGATGCCGGCGGCGGCGGACGGTGCCTCGCTCCGCATCGCGGCGCGCCTGGGCGCCGATGCGCGCGCCGGGCTGGCCGACGTGCTGGGCATCGAGAGCGCGCCGGCGGTGGTGTCGGTGTGGGGCGACGTCGCCGACGACCTCGCCGTGATCGTGAAGCTCGCCGACCAGCCGCACGGCAAGAAGCCGGCGTGGCTGCCCGGCCTCGCGCGCACGCTGACGCGCGCCGCGGCGCTGCCGCAGGTGAACGGGCTCGGCCTGAGCCGGCCCATCACCGACGCCGAGATCCGCCGCGAGAAGTCCGGCGTCACCGTCACCGTCATCGTCGCGCCTGGTCGACTGCGTCGCGCCGTCGACCGCTGGCGCACTCACTCCGAAGCCGAAGAGCCCGAGGTCCCCGCGTCATGAGTAGCTTCATCGTCGAGCCCGCCTCCCGTCCGCTTTCCGGACAGATCGACGTCCCCGGCGACAAGTCGCTCGGGCACCGCGCGCTCCTGTTCTCGCTCCTCGCCAGGCAGACCATCCGCATCCGCGGCCTCGGCGGCGGCGCCGACAACGGGCGCACCGCGCGCGCGATCACGCAGCTGGGCGCGACCGTGTCGCGCGATGGTGATGCCGTGGTGGTGCAGGGCACCGGCATCCGCGGCATGACCGCCCCGTCGGCGGCGATCGACTGCGGCAACTCGGGCACGACGATCCGCATGCTGTGCGGGCTCCTCGCCGGCGCGCCGTTCAGGAGCGAGCTGTTCGGCGACGAGTCGCTGTCGAAGCGACCGATGCGGCGCGTGATCGATCCGCTGCGGGCGATGGGCGCGCTGATCACCGGCGCCGGCTCGAGCCACGGCGGCTCGTCGAGTGGCGGCGCCAGCGCCGACGTGGTGCCGCCGCTCGCGATCGGCCCGATCGCGGAGCGGTTGCGCGGCACCGACCACCAGCTGTCGATCGCGTCGGCGCAGGTGAAGACCGCGCTCATCCTCGCCGGTCTCCAGGCCGAGGGCGTCACGCGCATCGGCGAGCCCGGCCCGAGTCGCGACCACACCGAGCGCCTGCTCGCGGCGATGGGCGCGCCGATCACCGCGCGCGGCCGCGAGGTGACGGTGTATCCCGACGACTGGGCCCGGGCCGGCTCGCAGCTCGAGCTGCCGGGCGGCACCATCGAGGTGCCGGGCGATCCGTCGTCGTCGGCGTTCCTCGTCGCCGCCGCGCTCGTCGCCGGCGCGGAGACCGTCGTGTGCCGCGGCGTGTGCGTGAACCCGACGCGCACCGGCTTCCTCGACGTGCTCGCGCGGATGGGCGCCACGATCGATCTCGAGAACCAGCGCGACGTCGGCGGTGAGCCGGTGGGCGACCTCGTCATCCGCGGCGCCGCGCCGTCCTTGCGCGCCGTCGAGATCCACGGCGACGTGGTGGTGCGCGCCATCGACGAGGTCCCGATCCTCGCCGCGGTCGCCGCGCGCGCCAAGGGCGTCACGGTCGTACGCGACGCCGAGGAGCTGCGCGTGAAGGAGTCGGATCGCATCGCGACCACGGTCGCCATGCTGCGCGCGTTCGGCGTCGAGGCCGAGGCCCGCCCCGACGGACTGGTGGTGCAGGGCGCCCCCGACCGCGCACTGAGCCCCGGTCGCGTCGACTCCGCTTCAGATCATCGCATCGCGATGGCAGGGAGCATCCTGGCGCTCGCGGCGAGCGGTCCGTCGCGCATCGACGATGTAGGCAACGTCGCAACCTCCTTCCCGAGCTTCGTTTCCGTGCTCTCCTCTCTGGGAGTCACGCTCCGCGAAGAGTCGTGACGCGCGCCAAGCAGTCATGATCAAGTTCGACCTCGCGCTCGCGCACGGACGCGCCGTCGCCATCGACGTCATCGATCCCGACGACGCCGTCCTCGCCGAGCTCCACCCCGACGAGCGCACGCGCGCGCTCACGCTCTCGCCCATCCGCCGCCGCGAGTGGGTCGCCGGCCGCCGCGCGCTCCGTCACGCGCTCGCCGGTGTCGCGCCCGGCGCCGCCGCGGCGCCCGTCCTCGCCGACGATCGCGGCGCGCCCGTCCTCGGCGCCGGCGCGGTCGGCTCGATCAGCCACAAGCGCGCGCTCGCCGTCGCGCTCGCCGCCGGCGCCGACGGCTGGACCGTCGGCGTCGACCTCGAGGTCCTCGGCCCGCGCCGCGTCGACATCTCCGAGCGCATCCTCACCAAAGCCGAGCTCTCGACCCTCGCGTCGACGGTGCCCTCGACGCCGACCGGCGACCTGCGCGACCGCGCCGTCCTCCTCGCGTTCGCGCTCAAGGAAGCCGTCTACAAGGCCATCGACCCGCACCTGCGCCGCTACGTCGGCTTCCAGGAGGTCCAGGTCTGGCCATCGGCCGACGGCACCGCCCGCATCGAGCCGCTCACCGACTGGGGCGGCCTCGCCCTCGAAGCCACCTGGCTCGAGCTCGACGGCAACCTCCTCTGCACCGCCCGCGCCCGCAAGC
>DATLEB010000319.1:0-7816 GCA_035525615.1 Kofleriaceae bacterium
GAAACGAGTGCGCATCGTCCCCTCCAGGCCCCTCAGGCCTCCCACCGGGAGTGCCACGGTTGGCGCCGCCGCGCAACTGCCACGCCGGGGCACCTGCCGATAAACTCGGGTCCTGCCCTCACGTACGGTCCACCAGAGCGATGGCGTCGCGTTCCTCGCTGCGCGCCTGCCACCCGATCACGCCATCGTGACGTCGCTTCCCGATCATTCGGAGGTGCCGGCGCTCGGCGTCGACGGATGGAAACGCTGGTTCGTCGATACGGTGGCGCTGGCATGCCGCGCGGTCGCCGACGACGCGGTGGCCGTCTTCTTCCAGACCGACGTGAAGCACGACGGCCGATGGATCGACAAGGGCCACCTCGTGCACGCGGGCGCCGACGCCGCGGGGGCGCACCTCCTGTGGCACAAGATCGCGTGTCGCGTGGCGCCGGGGGCGATCACGTTCGGGCGACCGGCCTACGCGCACGTGATGTGCGTGTCGAGGGAGCTGCGGCTGGCGCCGGGGCAGTCGTCCGCGGACGTGTTGCCGGGGCTCGGCGAGATGACGTGGTCGCGCGCGATGGGCGCGGACGTGTGTCGCGCAGTGGCGGCGTTCCTCGTGGCGCACACGTCCACGCGTGCGGTGGTCGATCCGTTCTGCGGCGTCGGCACGATGCTGGCCGCGGCGAACGAGGTCGGGCTCGATGCCGTCGGTGTCGAGCTGTCGCGTCGACGCGCCGCGAAGGCGCGCAAGCTCGTGCTCGACGGCGCCTCGCCGGCTGACGACGACACCGCCGCCGGCGACGACGACGCTCGCTAGATCGCTGCGAAGCCGGCGCGCGTCGTGCGTGTCATGGCCGGCTCAGCGCGACGGCGAGCGCCGCGCCGACCTCGGCATTGTTGCGGGCAAGGGCGCGGTTCGCGACCACCGCGGCGCCGCCGGTGACGCGCGCGAGCCGGGCGAGCAGGTACGGCGTCAGCCGCTTGCCGCTCACGCCCTCGGCATCGGCCGCGGCGAGCGCCTCCGCGATCGCGCCGTCGATCATGCCGCGATCGAGCGCCGCGGCCTCGGGGATGGGGTTGCACACCAGCACGCCGCCCTGGCCCAGCCCGTCCCACCGCACGCGGCACATGGCCGCCAGCTCGTCGGCGCTGTCGGCACGCACCTCGAGCCGCAGCCCCGAGCTGCGGGTGTAGAACGCCGGCAGCTCGTCGGTGCCGTAACCGACGACGAGCACGCCCAGCGTCTCGAGCGTCTCGAGCGTGCGCGGCAGATCGAGGATCGCCTTCGCGCCGGCCGAGATCACGGCGATCGGCGTTCGCGCCAGCGCCGGCAGATCGTGCGACACGTCGCCGGTGTTGCCGCGGTGCACGCCGCCGATGCCGCCGGTCGCGAACACGCGGATGCCCATGCGCGCCGCCAGCACGGCGGTCGCGCTCACCGTCGTGGCCGCGTCGCCGCCGCGCGCGACGTGCACGGCCAGCTCGCCCGCGCCGGTCTTCGCGAAGCGCGGGCCGTGCTCGGCGAGCGCCGACAGCGTCGCGTCGTCGAGCCCGACGTGCACGCGACCGCCGACCACCGCGATCGTCGCCGGTACCGCGCCACCCGCGCGCACCGCCGCCTCGAGCTCGCGCGCGACCGCGAGGTTGTCGGGGTAGGGCAGGCCGTGCGCGACGATCGTCGACTCCAGCGCGACGACCGCGACGCCGCTCCTGAGCGCATCGGAGACGTCGGGCGCGATCGCGAGGGGCAGCACGCTGCACGTATATCAGCTAAGGTGCCGGCGTGCGCTTCCCGCTGACCCAGCAGCTGATCGACGAGGCTCGTCGCTTCGAGCTGCGCTCCGCGTGCCGCGACTGCCTGTTCTGGCTCGAGCGAAAGCAGGAGTGCCTGCACGGCTGGCCCGACGAGGGACAGCGCCGGTGGCCGCTCGATGCGGCGCTGGCCGACGGTTCACCGCCGACCGAGGTCGCGTTCTGCAAGGAGTTCGAGCTGCGCTGAGCTAACGCTCGCGGCTCATCCATGCACGGAGCTCCGTTCGCAGGCACCGACCGCTTCGAGGTGGTGCGCCTGCTCGGCGCGGGCGGCATGGGCGAGGTGTACGAGGCCGTCGACCGCACCGACGACACGCGCGTCGCGCTCAAGGTGCTGCGCCGGCTCGACGCGCGCGTGCTCTATCGCTTCAAGCGCGAGTTCCGCTCGCTGCAGGGGCTCGAGCACCCTGGCCTCGTCGCGCTCGGCGAGCTGCACGATTCGGAGGGGCTCTGGTTCTTCACGATGGAGCTGGTCGACGGCGTCGACCTCCTCACCTACGTGCGTGGTCCGCGCACCCGGCAGCGGTCGGAGCTCTCGATCACGCAGCCGACCGTCCACAAGCGCCGCGAGTCGACGCCACCGCCCGAGCTCCGCGCCTGCGCCTCGCCCCTCGACGAGGCGCGCCTGCGCGCGTCGCTGGCCCAGCTCGCGGATGCGCTCACCGCGCTCCACGACGCCGGCAAGATCCATCGCGACGTGAAGCCGTCGAACGTGCTGGTCGATCCGCATGGCCGCGTCGTCTTGCTCGACTTCGGTCTCATCACCGAGAGCAATCCCGACCTGCAGTCGACCGACGGCGAGATCGTCGGCACGCCCGCGTACATGTCGCCCGAGCAGGCGACGACCTCGCGCGTCGGTCCGCCCGCCGACTGTTACGCCGTCGGCGTCCTCCTCTTCGAGGCCCTCACCGGGCAGCTGCCGTTCGACGGCACGCCGGCGGAGATCCTGGTCTCCAAGCAGGCGGCCGCGGCGCCCGATCCTCGCCAGTTCGCGCGCGACGTGCCCGCGGATCTCGTGCGCCTCTGCATCGCGCTCCTCGATCCCGATCCGTCTCTGCGCCCGACCGCCGCCGACATCCGAGCGCGGCTCGCGGGCACGCCCGCGCGGCGCACCGATCTCACGCTGACCCGCACGCCGGTGTTCGTCGGTCGCACGGCCGAGCTCGCCGCGATCGACGCCGCGCTCGCCGACGTCGAGCGCGAGCGGCAGCCGCTCGTGGTCCACGTGCACGGCCCGTCGGGCGTCGGCAAGAGCGCGCTCATCCAGCAGTTCGTCGCCGGCGTGCGCGGCCGGGACAACGCGCTCGTGCTGTCCGGGCGCTGCTACGAGCGCGAGCTCACGCACTACCGGGCGTTCGACGGCGTCATCGACGCGGTCGTGCGCCACCTGTGGAGCCTGCCGCCGCTCGAGGTCGACCTCCTCACGCCGCCCGACGCGGCGCTGCTCGCGCGCATGTTCCCCATGTTCGAGGGCGTGCCGTCGTTCGCCAGCGCGCCGCGACCGCCGCCGCGCTCGCTCGCCACCGAGCAGGACTCGCGCACGCGCGCGTACCTGGCGCTGCGCGACCTCGAGCGCAAGCTCGCCCAGCGAGCGACGCTCGTGATCGTCATCGACGACGTGCAGTGGGCCGACGACGACAGCTTGCGCCTCATCGCCGAGCTCCTGCGCCCGCCGCACGCGCCGGCCGCGTTGTTCGTGCTGGTGTCACGCCCGCACGGCGACAGCGGCGACAGCGACGACGATGGAGAGGACGCCACGGCGCGCTGGCTCGCCGGGGAGCTGCTGGTCGAGACGCGTTCGATCCCGGTGCGGCCGTTGCCGGCGCCGCTCGCGGAGTCGCTCGCCGAAAGCCTGCTCGATGCCGCCGGGCTCACCGCCGAGCGCGCCGGCGCCATCGCCACCGAGGCCGCCGGCCATCCGCTGCACATCGCCGAGCTGGTGCGCCACACGCGCGATGGCGGCGGCGGCGAACGTGGCGTGCGGCTCGATCAGGCGATCGTCGATCGCGTCGCGCGCATGCCGGAGCCGGCGCGCGAGCTGGCCCGCCTCGTGGCGCTCGCCGGTGCCCCGATCCGTCCGCTGGCGTTGCGCCGCGCGTCGACGGCGAGCGCCCTCGACTTCCAGCGCGCGCTGGCGCAGCTGCGCATCGGACACCTGCTCAAGCGCGGTAGCGGCGCCGACGACGATCTCGTCGAGCCGTATCACGATCGCGTGCGCGAGGCGCTCACGGGCAGCCTCGATGCGGCCGAGCGTCGCGGGCTGCACGCGCGCCTCGCCGCCGCGCTCCTTGCGGTGCAGGAGCCGCCCGAGCTGTTGCTCGCGCACCTCGAGGGCGCCGGCCAGCACGAGCGCGCGGCGAGCACCGCGATCGAGGCGGCGGAGCGCGCGGCGGCGGCCATGGCGTACGCGCGCGCCGCGCAGCTCTACGAGACCGCGCTGCGGCTCGGCCAGCCGCCCGCGGACGAGCGCCGCGCGCTCCTCGTCAAGATGGGGACCGAGCTGGCCAACGCCGGCCACGGTCACGCCGCCGCGCGCGCGTTCAACGAGGCCGCGGTCGGCGCCGAGCCCGAGACGCGTATGCGCTGCCACCAGCAGGCCGCCGAGCAGCTGCTGCTCAGCGGCTACATCGAGGAGGGCCTCGGCGCGATGGCCGACCTGCTGCGCGAGATCGGGACCGAGCTCCCGTCGACGCCGGGGCGCGCGCTGTTCTCGCTGGTGCGCGGCCGCCTCGCGCTCGCGCTGCGCGGCAGGCGCTGGCGCCTGCGCCACGAGTCGCAGATCGCGCGCGAACGCCTGGCCCACCTCGACGTCTACAAGGCCGTCAGCCACGGCCTGTCGATGGTCGACAACATCCGCGGCGCCGACTTCAACGCGCGCTTCCTGCGGCTGGCGCTCGCGACCGGCGAGCCGGCGCGGCTGTGTCGCGCGTTCGGCACCGAGGCGATCTTCCTGGGCTCGCAGGGCGGCCGCGGGCTGCGGCGTGCACGCGCGGTGCTCGGCGAGGTGGAGCGGCTGGCGTCGGAGCAAGGCCTGGCCACGGCGCGTGCGTGGTACGCGGGCACCGACGGCGTCCTGTGTTACTTCGCCGGCCGCTTCCGCGAGGCCGCCGACGCGATCGCGCGTGGCGAGGAGCTGTTCCGCGACCTGGGCGTGATCCACGGCTACGAGCTCAACAACCTGCGCATGTTTCACACGTTCGCGCTGTCGGCGGCGGGCGAGGTCGCCGAGCTGCGACCGCTGTACTCGCAATGGCTCGCCGAAGCCGAGCAGCGCGGCGACCGCTACAGCGAGACGACGATGCGGCGGCGCAACGTGATCGTGTGGCTGGCGAGCGGTGACGTCGACGGCGCCGTCGACTCGCTGGCGCGTGCCCGCTGGTCTCCGCCCGAGGGTCGATACCATCTCCAGCACTGGTACGAGATCGTGGCCCGCGCCGAAGTGGCGCTCTGTCGCGGCCGCGCCGGCGAGATCGCCGACGAGCTCGACCGCGGCGTCGCGAGCATCGCGAGCGCGAAGCTCGTGCGCGTGCAGACCGTGCGCATGATGTCGCGCTGGCTCCAGGCGCGGGTGCATCTCGCGGCGGCGTCGAGCGGCGATCGCGCGCTGGCCGCCCGGCGCGCGCGTGCGATGGCGTCGGCGCTGCGCAAGGAAGGCTTGCCGCTCGCCACGACCATGGCGGAGCTGATCGCCGGAAATGCGTTCCTGGTGGAGGGCGACGCGCGCGCCGCGATCTCCGCGTTCGAGGCCGTCGTGGCCGGCGCCACCGTCGACACCCGTCTCTACGAAGCGGTCGCGCGCCGCCGCCTGGCCGAGCTCGACGCGCCCGACGCCGACGCGCACGCTACTTCCGCCGCCGCGATCTTCGCCGCGCTCGGCATCACGTCATCCGACACGATCACGCAGCTCTTCGCGCCGCATCCATCCCGCCGCTTGCCTGCCTGAGGCCTTCTGCCTGAGCTCGGAGGCGCCTGAGGCCCGAGGCGCCCGAGGCCCGAGGCCCTCCCTCAATCCAGGTCCCAGTCGACGTCGCTGAGGCTGCGATCGCCGCGGACGTCGACGGCGCGCGTGGCGTCGTCGTGGCCGACCGGGCCGGGCGGGCGCGCGCCGCCGGCGGGGCGCGGCGTCGGCGTGCGTGGCGGCTCGCGCGTCTCTCCGGGCTTCTTGCGCGTCGTCGCGCCCGCGCCGCTGGCGCCGACGCGGTCGCGCTCGCGCGCGACGAGGTCGCGCATGTCGCCCATGCGCGTCGCGTCCTCGTCCTCCTCGAGCATGGGATAGCGCGCGCTCTGATCGCGCGGGCCGAGATCGATCCGGCCGTCGGCGCCGTCGCCCTGATACGTCGCCGACAGGAAGTCGACGTCGACGTCGTCGATCGTGCCGTCCTCGAGCGTCCCCGCCAGCAGCAGCGGATCGACGTCGGCGTGCCGCGTCGGATCGTCGAGCTTGAAGTCGTCGCCGAAACGCTCGGGCGCCGCGCCCCCGCCGCTGCGACGCAGCGCACGTCCACCCACGGCCTCCGCCGGCAGCGGCATCGATGGATCGACCTGGCGCGTGGCCTCGTCGAGGAACATCGGCGGCTGGGGCGCGCGAGGCGCACCGGTGGGTCGCTTGCCGCGCTCGCTCACCGGCGGCGGTGATCCGGTCGGCGTCGGATTGGGCGGCCGCTGCGACTTGCCCGGCTTCATGCGCACGCCCGGCCCGAGCTCGACCTCGTCGCTCGGACGCTTCGAGCGCGTCTTCGGTCCCGTCGCGTGCGCCTTGGCGAGCCCGACGATGACGGCCTGCTTGGCCTGCATCTCGTCCTGGCTCGGCGGCGGTGGCGGCGGCGCGCCCGCGACGCGCTGGAGCCGCGGCTGCGGCGGCGGCGTCGGATCGCGACGCGGCGGCCAGGCATCGCCCTCGTCGTATTCGGGCGCGGGCGGCGCGCTGCGGATCGCCGCCAGATCGACGAACGACACCTTCGATTCCTCGTCGGCGAGGCGGCCGCCTTCGTCACGCAACATGCGCAGCACGCGGGTGCGCTCGCCCGCGCTCAGCTGATCGCGGCGGCCCATGCCGGCGTGAGTGCGCTGCCGCTGCTGCTTGGCGAACTCGCTGAGAGGCATCGGCTGCTCGATCTTCTTGGGGCCGGAGCCGAACATGCCGGTCGCCGCCTTGAGCCACTTCTTGGGACCGCTCGCCGGCTCGGGCAGCGAGATCTGCGAAAGCGCGCGCTCGACGTCGGTCGGCAGGCGCGTCTCCTTGCCGGTGATGATCGTCGCCGTCGCGGCCGCGTCCTGCGGGCACTCGATCGCGGTGGCGCACAGGCGGCGCACGAAGTCGTCGCTCTTGCCGAGCGCGTACTGGTGCGGGCGCAAGACGAAGCGCACGCCCAGCTTCTCGAGCCACGTCACGGGCGGATCGGCGCCGATGAGCACGTACGCGGCCTGGTTCGGGTATCGCTTCTGCGAGCCGTCGGCGAGCGCGAGGATCACGTTGTCGTTGTCGAACGACACCACCTGCGAGCCGTACTTGGCCTTCAGGCGATTCTGCGCGGCGTACGACTCGATCGCCTGCTTGTTCTTCGGCTGCGCGCGATTGAAGCCGCGGCCGCGGTAGCTGATCATCACTTTCGCGCCGGCGTCGGCGAGCGCGAGCGCGGCCTCGCAGGCGGAGTCGCCACCGCCGACGACGAGAACGCTCCGGCCTTGCCACTCGTCCGGATCCTCGAGCAGGCTGAACACCTTCGGCAGGTTCTCGCCTTTGACTTGCAGCGTACGCGGCTTACCGCGCGTGCCGATCGAGAGGACGACGCGTTGCGCGCGATACTGCGCGACGGTCGAGCGTACGTCGAAGACGCCCGACTTATCTTTCGTGATCGTTTCGACCGACTCGCCTTGATGAACGCGTAGCTGCACGCGCTCGATCAGCTCTTTCCAGATCGGAATCAGCTGCTCCTTCGACGAGTCGAACACCGGCAGGAGCGAGTAGTTGCTCGTGTCGTACGGCTCGGCCATGACGAGCTTGCCCTTCGGATAGCGAGCG
>DATLEB010000322.1:0-7882 GCA_035525615.1 Kofleriaceae bacterium
GGAGTCGCGGCGTGTGATGTCTCCACGTGGAGACGCGAGTCGTCGTCTCGCGAATCGCACGGCGAGACCCCGCGAGCTCATCGCGCCAGCTCATCGCGTCAGCTCATCGCGTCAGCTCATCGCGTCAGCTCATGTGCAGGAGCGGTCGGGGAGGGTCGTGAGGGTGCGCGGGCGTTGCCGCGCCTCCGACATCGCGGACCCGGCGTGCTGGTGTCTCAGCGTGAGGACGTGGCGTGCGGAGTCGCGGCGCGTGATGTCTCCACGTGGAGACGCGAGTCGTCGTCTCGCGAATCGCACGGCGAGACCCCGCCAGCTCATCGCGCCAGTTCATCGCGCCAGCTCATTGCGCCAGCTCATTGCGCCAGCTCATTGCGCCGGCTCATTGCGCCAGCTCATGTGCAGGAGCGGTCGGGGAGGGTCGTGAGGGTGCGCGGGCGTTGCCGCGCCTCCGACGTCGCGGACCGCGGCATGCTGGTGTCTCAGTGTGAGGACGTGGCGTGCGGCGTCGCGGCGCGTGATGTCTCCGCGTGGAGACACGAGTGTCGTCGCGCGAGTCGCACCGCGAGACCCCGCGAGCTCATCGCGCCGGCTCATTGCGCCAGCTCATGTGCAGGAGCAGTCGGGGAGGGTCGTGAGGGTGTGCGGGAGTTGCCGCGCCTCCGACGTCGCGGAGCCGCGGCATGCTGGTGTCTCAGTGTGAGGACGTGGCGTGCGGAGTCGCGGCGCGTGATGTCTCCACGTGGAGACGCGAGTCGTCGCGCGGACTCATCGCCGCACGACCTCGCGCCGCGAACTCATCGTCACGACCTCGCGTCACGGCCTCGCGTCACGACCTCGCGTCACGGCCTTGCGCCACGACCTCGCGTCACGACCTCGCGCCAGCGCGAGGAAATTCTCGGCGAGGAATCGTTCGTGCTTGACAGGTTTGAGCGGTCATCTGGACGCGCGTCGGCGAGTCGGGGTTTGATCGCGGCCCACACGCATCGTGCTGCGCGTGGCGCGCGGCTTGTGGTTCTCGACGAGAAAAACGTGTTTGGAGGTGTCGTCGTCGCGCTGAGGGCAAACCAGAGGGTCGAAATATCGCGTGGTAGAGGTGAAGTGCGCACGAACGAGTGCGCACTGGAGGTGGCGATGTTCGAGCGTGCTGATGATGAAGAGCGGCGGGAAAGGGCAGGTCGCGATGGAACACGGGGCGGAGGCGGAGTGTGCGAGACGAGCGTGGTTGACTGGCGACAGGTCGATCGCGAGCTGCGTCGGGGTGCAAAGGGGCGGGCGGCGATGGACGCGGAGGAATTGCGGTGGCTGGCGCTGGCGCAAGAGGTCGAGCTGCACGTCCGGTTCGGGATGGCGACGATGCTGGAGTACTGCGAGCGCGTGCTCGGGTACGGGCCCAAGACGGCGCACGAACGGCTGCGCGTCGCGCGCGAGCTGGTGGCGTTGCCGCGGCTTGCGGTCGCACTTCAGGAGGGGAGGGTATCGTTCAGCGTCGTACGCGAGCTGAGTCGGAAGGTGACGCCGGAGACCGAGGAGGAATGGCTCGAGGCGACGCGCGGCAAGTGCTTGCGCGAGATCGAGGACATGCTCTCCGGGCACAAGAAGGGCGATCGGCCCGATGATCCCGCGGATCCGGATCTGCGTATCTGCAAGATCACGCTGGAGCTGACGCCGCCGACGATGGCGTTGTTTCGCGAGGCGTGCCGGCGGCTGGAGGACGAGCTCGGCCACCACCTGACCGACGACGAGACCATGGTCGCGATGTGCGCCGGCATCCTCGCGGGGCCATCACCGTGCGAAGACGCCGAAGATGAGTCTCCACGTGGAGACGCGAACGATGAGTCTCCACGTGGAGACGTGAACGAGGAGTCTTCACGTGGCGACGCTGACGAGGAGTCTCCTCGTATGGCGGCCGCGCCGCCGCGTGAAGCCACGCCTCCGGTGAAATGCGGGCTATCACCCGCACCCGCACCCGCACCCGCACCCGCACCCGCACCCGCACCCGCACCCGCACCCGCACGCCCGACGGCGACGGCACCCACGGCCGCGCCGGTGCCCGCGACCGCGCGCAGACGATCGCCCGCGCCGCGTGTCGCGCCATATCAGATCGCATTGACGGTGTGCCCGGGCTGCGACCGTGGCTGGCACGACGCGGGCGGCCGAGCAATGCCAGTGCCCGACTCGACGATCGCGCAAGCGCTCTGCGACGCGCAGTTCATCGGCCGCACGGACCTCGCCATGCCGGCTCGCGCCACGCAGGAAGTTCCGCCGGCGACCGCGCGACTGGTGCTGCGCCGCGATCGCGGATGTTGCCGGGTTCCGGGCTGCCGTTCCGCGCGCTGGCTGCACATCCACCACATCAATCCGCGCGAGCTCGGTGGATCGAATGACCCGAGCAATCTCCTCTGCCTGTGCTTCGCGCATCACCAGGCGTTGCACCAGGGCAAGATCTTCATCGAAGGGAGCGCACCCGACCGGCTCGTGTTCGACCTGAGCGCCTACGGACAAGCTGATCCACCGCCGGTCGCGCCGACCGCGTGCGGTGGCGCGCGACTGACGAGCTAGGTTTGCGCTGGCGCCGCATCGCCACACCACACCGCCCCGTTGCCACACGACACGGCCCCGTTGCCACACGGCTACCGCGTGTCGCGCAATGCCGCTCCGGGTTTGACCCTGGGTAGGCGGCGCCGCCGCGAAACTGCGACCGCGTTCACCGCTGGCGTATGATCGCGCCACATGGCCCGTACTCCGCTGTTCGCCTCCCTGCGACGCGCCCTTCGCCGAGCCGCTGCTGCGCAGCGAGGCGGCCACTCACCGGATCAGATCTCCGAGCACCTCGCGAACCTCGCGCGCCGCGGCTCGCAGGCCCGCATCGCGCGACCCTCGCGCCGCGACATCCTCCGCATCGGGGGTATCACCGGCGCCGCGGCGGCGGTCCCGTTCACGGCCTTCGGCAGCGCCGGCTGCGGCGACAACGTCGACGGCACGGCCTCCGTGGCCGTCATCGGCGGCGGCGCCGCCGGGCTCATGGCGGCGCGCACGCTGCTCTCCGCGGGCGTCGATGTCACCGTGTACGAGGCCTCGTCCCGTACCGGCGGCCGCATGTTCACGCGCACCGGCCTCTTCCCCGACGGCAAGGTCGTCGAGCTCGGCGGCGAGCTCGTCGACTCCGGTCACGAGCTGATGATGATGCTCGCCGACGACCTCGACCTCACCCTCGACGATCTCGTCGCCGACGGCGCCGGCCTCCGCGCCGACACGTACCACTTCGACGGCGCCGTCGTCCCCGAGGCCACCATCGTCAACGCGTTCACGCCGCTCGCCGCGCGCATGGCCGCCGCGGTCACGGCCTCCGACGCCGACGACGCCGAGTTCGACCGCCTCGACAACATGTCGATCACCGAGTGGCTGGGCGGCGAGGGGATGCTCGCGTCCAGCAGCCTCATCCGCCGCATCCTCGAGCGCGCCTACACCGGCGAGTACGGCCTCGAGGTCGACGAGCAATCGATCTTCAACCTCCTCTATCTCATCGACCACGAGGAGCCCGACCCCTTCCGCATCTACGGCGACTCCGACGAGCGCTATCACATCCGCGAGGGCAGCCAGGCCATCGTCGACGGGCTCGCGTCGCCGCTGGCCGGCCGCATCGAGCTCGAGCACGAGCTCGTCGCCATCGCCACCGAATCCGACGGTCGCCCGCGCCTCACGTTCGACGCTCCCTCCGGCACCGTCGAGATCACGGTCGATCGCGCCGTCATCGCCATCCCGTTCACGACGCTCCGCCGCGTCGACCTCTCGGCGTCGGGCTTCTCCGACGAGAAGCTCGAGATGATCACCGAGCTCGGCTACGGCACCAACGCCAAGCTGATGATGGGCTTCGACACGCGACCGTGGCGCACGACCAGCATGGCCACCGGCTCGTCGGTCTCCGACGTCGGCGAGCTGCAGGCCACGTGGGAGACGTCGCGCGGCTACGGCGGCACGGTCGGCGTCCTCACCAACTTCGTCGGCGGCGACCGCGGTCTCGCCATCGGCAACGGGACCGCCGAGGAGCGCGCCGCCGAGGCGCTGCCCTGGCTGAACACCGTCTTCCCCGGGTCGCAGGCCGCGTACATCGCGAATTCGGCCGTTCGCCAGCACTGGCCGACGGCGCCCTTCGCGCTCGGCAGCTACGCCTGCTATCGCCCGGGCCAGGCCGGTTATTCCGGCAACGAGGGCGCGCGCGACGGCAACTTCCACTTCTGCGGCGAGCACACGTCGATCGACTTCCAGGGCTACATGGAAGGCGCCGTCGAGACCGGCCTCCGAGCCGCCGACGAGATCGCGACCGCGCTCGGCTTGCCGCTGCCGGGGCTCCTGCAGGCGCGCCTCGATCACCGCGCGACGTCGCGCGTCGGACGCCACGTGCGTCGCCGCCGCCGCCGAAGGGCGCGCCGCATCCCGGCGTGATACGTAAGCGGCATGGCCGAACGGCAACAGTTGACCGCTCCCCTGGCGATCGAGCGGATCCAGGAGCTCCTGCCGCACCGCTATCCCTTCTTGCTCGTCGACCGCGTGGTCGAGCTGAGCGACGACAAGATCGTCGCGATCAAGAACGTCAGCATCAACGAGCCGTTCTTCCAGGGTCACTTCCCGGGCGCGCCGGTGATGCCGGGCGTCCTCCAGATCGAGGCGATGGCGCAGGCCGGCGGCATCCTCGCCCAGCGCGTCGTCGACTTCGACATCAAGAACAACGTGATGCTCTTCCTCTCGATCGACGCCGCCAAGTTCCGCAAGGCCGTCGTCCCCGGAGATCAGCTGCGCATCGAGGTCGTGCCGCTGCGCAAGGGCAAGATCTTCAAGATGAGGGGCGAGTGCTTCGTCGACGGCAAGGTCGTCTCCGAGGCCGAGCTGCTCGCGACCATCGCCGACCGCAGCAAGGTCGGAGCCTGAGCGCGGCCATGCGCGCGCTCGTCGGTCTCGGGCTCGGGCTCGGGCTCGGTCTCGGTCTGGGGCTCGGCGCGGGCTGCGGATCGAGCGGCTCGGGCGGCACCCCCGATCGCATCCGTCGCGACAAGGACGCGGGCGACGCGGTGTCGATCGTCGATCGCCCCGGCTCCGTCGCGGTCGATCGCCCCGCCGAGAAGGAGCCCAACGAGGATCCCGCGACCGCCATGAAGTTCGACGGCGGCGTGCGCGGCGCGCTCGACGGCGAGCTCGACGTGGACGCGTTCGCGCTGACGGTCACGGAGCCCGGCATGGTCGCCGTGAAGGTGACCGGCGTCGCCGACGTCGATCTCAAGCTCGAGCTGCGCGACGCGCGCTTCGCGCTGGTCGTCGCCGCGGACAAGGGCCCGGCCGGCGCCGCCGAGTCACTCCCCAACGCGCCGGTCGAGAAGGGCACGTACCACCTCGTCGTTCGCGAGATCCCGAAGAAGCGCAAGAAGGCCCCGAAAGGAAAGCCGGGGGAGGACGCCGCCGCGGGTCGCGTAGGCCCGTCGGCGAGCTACGAGCTCACGGCCAACATGCTTGCCCCGGCGACCGCGGGTGCCGAGCGCGAGCCCAACGACGACGAGGGCACCAGCAACGACCTCGCGCTCGGCGAGCCGGCCACGGGCTGGATCGGCTGGGGCGGGGACAAGGACACGTGGAAGCTCTCGATCGAGGCGCTCGCCGAGGGCAATGGCCTCGATCTCTCGCTCACCGCCGTCGAGGGCACCGCGCTCACGATGGAGGTCACCGACGCCGCCGGCCGCTCCGTCATGAAGACCAGCGGCAAGGCCGGGGAGGCGCTCACCATCGGCAGCCTCGTCCCCCGCGTCTCGCCCGGCGGCGCCGCCGTCCACCACATCCGCATCACGGGCAAGCCGGCCAATCCCGACGACCCGTACACGCTGTCGGTCGCCACGCGCCTGCTCGATCTCGACGAGGAGGCCGAGCCCAACGATCGCACCTCGCAGTCGAACGCGCTGCGCTTCGGCGTCGAGGACCAGGGCGCGATGCGCGGCAAGGCCGCCCCCGGCGACACCGACATCTTCTCGCTGTCCGCGTCGCAGACCGGGATGTCGCTCGACGTCGCCATCGACGCGCCGCCCGGTATCGACCTCGCGCTGTCGACCATCGCCGAGAGCGGCGCGAACCTCGGCAAGGCCGACCGCGGCGGCCCCGGCGCCGCCGAGAACCTGTCGATCGATGTGCCCGCCGGCACCCTCGTCTACCTCGAGCTCACCGCCAAGGCCGACAAGACCGCGCGCGCCGCCGCGCCATACCAGCTACGCTGGTCCCTCACCGAGGGCAGCGCCGCCGCGCCGCCGCCGAACCCACCCGACGATCCGTTGCCGCCGGAAGAGTGATCATGATCAGGACTGGCCGCGCGCCGAGCAGCAGCACGCACGTGCTTTCGCTGTTCGCGCTCGCCAACCTCCTGTCGTATGCGAGCCGCAACGTCCCGTTCGCGGTCTACGATGATCTCCGGGCCGCGTACTTCGTCGATGATGGACAGCTCGGCTGGCTCGGCACCGCGTTCATCTTGCCGCACGCGCTCGCCACGCTCCCCGTCGGCTGGTTCGGCGATCGCGTCGATCGTCGCCGCCTCGTGGCGCTCGGGCTCGTCATCGCCAGCGTCGGCAGCGTCCTCGGCGCCGTCGCGCCGACCTTCGAGCTCGTCCTCGCGTCGCGCTTCCTCGTCGGCTTCGGCCTCGCGGCGATCGTCCCGGTCGCCAACGCCATCATCGGCGATTCCTTCGGCGGCGCGAAGAAGGCGTTCGCCCTCGCCATCTTCAACCTCGGCCTCTTCCTCGGCGGCGTGGCCGGGTTCGGCGTCGGCGCCGCCCTCGGCTTCCCGCTGGGCTGGATCGTGATCGCCGCGCCCGCCGTCGTCGTCGCCGGCGCGCTCCTCGCGATCGAGCTTCCGCCCGGCCCTCCGCCCAGCGAGTCGCTGTCGCGCTCGACGACGAAGCTCCGCCGCGACGCCGTGATCATCCTCCGCATCCCCACCGTCCGCCGCTTGATGGCGGCGACCACGGTCATGGCGTTCGCCGCCGGCGGGATGCAGGCGTGGCTCCTCGACTTCCTCCAGAACGAGAAGCACATGTCGAAGGGCGCGGCCACCACGCTCCTCGGCATCTGCATGGTGGGTGGGCTCGCCGGCGTCGTCGCCGGTGGACGTGTCGCCGATCGCCTGAGCCGCGGACGCGTGTGGGGCCGTCCCGGCGCGATCGCGCTCGGCATGGCGTTGACCGTGCCGTGCGCCGCCGGCTGCGTGTTCGCGCCCGACGGTCCGCTGCTCTACGCCGCGAGCATGGGGACGATGTTCTTCATCAGCTGGTACCACGGGCCGATGGCCGCCTCGGTCGACGACGTGGCGCCCGGACCGCTCGCGGCCACGGCGCAGGCCGTCGTGATCGCGTTCATGCACCTCGTCGGCACCGCGCCCTCGTCGCGCGTCATCGGCGAGCTCTACGAGCAATGGGGCCGGCGCGAGGCGATGATGGTCGCCACGGCCGCGGTTGCGGTGGCCGCGCTCCTCACCGCGCGTGCGTTCTCCACCTTTGGCAGCGACGCCGCGCGCGCTGAGCTATAACCAATCCGTGCGCCGCCTCCTCGCTCCCACGCTCCTCGCGCTCGCGCTCGCAAGCGGCGCCTGCGGCGGTCCGCGCACGGCGCCGACCGGCACCCTCGACCGCTACGCCGCGGCGCTCAAGGCCAAGAACTACGACGCCGCGTACGACCTGATGTCGTCGTCGTTCCGCGCGCAGGTCTCGAAGGACGAGTTCGTGCGCATGATGCGCGACAACCCGCGCGAGGTCTCCGACACCGCGTCGCGCCTCACCGGCCGCAAGAGCAAGATCGAGGTCACCGCCGAGCTGACCTACGGCATCGGCGACACGCTCCACCTGGTGCACGAGTC
>DATLEB010000328.1:0-20941 GCA_035525615.1 Kofleriaceae bacterium
GACTCGGCACGCTGATCAAGTCGAACCTCAACGACCTCATCACGAAGGCCGAAGATCCCGAGAAGATGCTCACCCAGGTGCTGCTCGAGATGCAGCAGCAGCTGGTCGAGGCAAAGAAGGCGGTCGCGGTCGCGATCGCCGACGAGAAGAAGCTGCAGAAGCAGTACACGTCCGAGACCGACAAGGGCAAGGAGTGGGAGCGCAAGGCGATGGTGGCCGTGCGCGCCGGCGATGACGCGCTCGCGCGCCAGGCGCTCGTTCGCAAGAACGAGCACGAGACGATCGCGACGCAGTACCAGCAGCAGTGGGCCTCGCAGAAGGCGGCGGTCGAGAAGCTGAAGGACGCGCTGCGCCTCCTCAACAACAAGATCGAAGAGGCGAAGCGGAAGAAGAACATCCTCATCGCGCGCAAGAAGCGCGCGGAGGCGCAGCAGCAGATCGCGAACACGATGCAAGGCCTCGGCGACACGAGCGCGTTCGACACGTTCGATCGCATGGCCGAGCGCATCTCGTTGATGGAGGCCGAGGCCGAGGCGGGCGCCGAGCTCGCCGGCGAGCTGTCGGGCGACACGCTCGAGAGCAAGTTCCTCGCGCTCGAGTCGGGCGGCGGCACCGAGGACGAGGCGCTCCAGGAGCTGAAGGCCAAGATGGGCCTGCTCGAGGCGCCGAAGGGCGGGGCCGCGCCGCAGCTCAAGGCCGGGGACGGCAAGGAGACGCCGGGCGTGCAGGAGACGATGTCGGCGTCGGGCCTGACCGCCGAAGACCTCAAGGAGCTCCAGGACCTGGACCTCTCCGAGTTCGACACGGCCGGTTCGAAAGACGCCAAGGCCGCGAAGTAGCACGGGCGCGGGCACTGTCGCTCGCGGGACGTGAAGGGGTGGTCACAGGTGGGCAGCGTCCGGGGCGTAAGGGCCCGGATCGAAGCGTTGCTGGCGCCGGAACGTCGATTGCACCATCATCGGCGTGATGCTTCGTCGGCTCGCGCTCGGCCTCTTGCTCGTTCAGGCCCTCTGCGTCGCAGCAGCGTCGGCGCGCGCCGAGGCCGAGGCGCCCAAACCCGCCCAGGGTCCGAAGAAGAAGCTGGGGCGCGTCCCGTTCCGCGTGGTGAAGCTCCTGCCCGAGACCGGCCAGGCGCTGGTCTACGACCATGATCGCCGTGCCCATGTTCTGGTGACCGAGGGCGACACCGTGGGCGGCTTCGCCGTGGTCGAGGTCGACGAGGATCACCTCGTCGTGTCGCGCGAGGGCCGCGAGCTGGTGCTCGTCGCCGATCCGCGCGCGCCGCAGCCGACGTCGCCGGTGTCGCCGCCGACGCCGCCCATCGACCCGTACGCGCCCGCGACGGGGCCCGCGGCGCCGACGTCGGGGCTGAGGCCGATCGATCCGTACGCGCCGCCCACACCGCGCGAGGTGCTGGCGCCCGCGGGGCAGCGGGAGAGCCTGCGCGGCGCCGCCGTCGTCGATCCCTACGCGCCGCCCCGGTCGAGCGAGCCGATGACCGTGCTCGCACCGGAGAAGGCTGCGCCGCTCAAGGCGACCCCCGCGCCGGGCTCCCCGTCGGCGCCCGAGGCCATCCGAGGCGACGTCATGGCGGTGAAGCGCACCGAGCTCGAGAGCGCGGTGGCCGATTTCTCGCGCCTCGGCAAGGACATCGGGTTCACCAAGCTTCCGCGCGGGGTGAAGCTCGGCACGATCGCGACGACGTCGTACTTCTGGAAGCTCGGCCTGCGCGGCGGCGACATCGTCACCGCCATCGACGGCAAGCCGCTGCGCACGCTCGATGACGCCGCCGCCGCCTACGTGAAGCTCGGCTCGGCCCAGAAGCTCGCCGTCGACGTGGAGCGAGGGAACGCCCGCGGCACGCTGCGCTTCACGCTCAAGTAGTGATACTTATAGACGGAGGGGATGCACCGCATCGTTCTGCGTCTCGACAGTCCCGCCGAGTGGATCAAGGTGTTCGATCCGCGCGATGGGACCGTGTTCGTCGCGAGCGACTCGCCGCCGCCGATCGGGACGGACGTGCGCATCGACCTGACCTGCGGTGACGACGGTCCGCGCATCATCCTGCGCGGCACGGTGATGGGGCATCGCAGCGGCACGGGCGCGGGCTTCATCTCCGCGCTCGGCAACTCGGAGCGCGAGAAGGTGAACTACCTGAACGGCTTCGTGCGCGGCGGGCTCCTGAACCTGCGCGCGCACCGCCGCATCCCGGTGAAGCTGCCGGTCACGTACGGCGGCATCAAGGGCCCGTGCGAGACGCACACGCGCGACATCAACGATCAGGGCGTGTTCGTGCTGAGCGACGAGCCGCTGCCCGAGGACGCCGAGGTCCACCTGCTCATCACGGTGCCGGGGAACGCGCAGCCGCTGTCGGTGGTGGGCATCGTCTCGCACACGGTGGTGCCCGAGGACGAGGACGTGCCGGGGATGGGGATCGTGTTCCGCCTGAGCGACGCCGAGCGCAAGGACGTCGCCGCCGCCGTCGACGCGCTCGAGAAGGCGTTTCTGGCCGGCGAGCTTCCCGAAGACACGCTGGCCTGATGCGCGCCAGCCGCGAGGAGTGGGGCCGCGAGGGAAGCGAGCCCCGGGGTAGCACCCGCGACGCAGCGATCGAGGACAATGATGCCCAGAGGCAGTTCCAGGACGAAGCGCGCGCCATCGGTAGCGCGAGCGACGGCTGGCGTCAGCTGGCGTGATGGCGTGCACGTGCTCGGCACCGCGGTGTGGTGCGACGCGCGGCGGGCGCGCGCGGTGTGCTTCGTGTCGTCGGCGGATCGCACCGGGCGCGCGGGGCACGGGCAGCTGATCGCGACGGCGGAGACGCTCGCGCTCCTCGGAGCGCACGACGATTCCCACCTCGCCGTGCCGACCGGGCGGCCGTTCACGCTCGGCACCGTGCGGCTCGAGCTGATCCGCAGCGGCTGGTGCGTGGGCGCGGCGGCGCTGCTCGTCGATGCGGGGCATCGCGTGCTGTACGCGGGCGCGGTGGCGCCGGGCGGCGCGGGGCTCGGCGGCGCGGCCGAGGTGCGGCGCTGCGACACGCTGGTGGTGGCGGCGCCGTACGGCGCCACGCATCACGCGTTCCCGGGGACCACCGGTGACGTCGTCGACGTCGCGCGCAAGGCGATCAAGGCCGGCACCGTGCCCGTCGTGCTCGTGACCTCCGCCATGGAAGGCCTCGACGTCGTCGCCGCGCTCGAGGCGGCGGAGATCCCGAGCGCGGGCCATCGCGCCATCGTCGAGGCCGCGCGACGATTGGGGACCGCGGGGCCCGCGCTGTCCGTGAAGCGGACAGTCGCCCGCGGGCGGGCGCTGGCGTGGCTGGTCGGCGACAGGGCGCGGCTGGAGGCGGCGCTGGGCGGTGCGAAGGCGAAGGTCGTGCTGGCGTCGGGGCTCGCCGTCGAGAAGGACGTCGTGCGCGAGCTCGCCGTCGACGCGGCCATCCCGTGGAGCGCGGCGGCGGACCGCGCGGCGCTCCTCGACTACATCCGCCGCAGCGGCGCCGCCGAGGTCGCGGTCACCGGCGCCTTCGCGGACGACATCGTGGCCGCGATCGGCCCGCACGCACGCCGCCTGGGCCCGCACCGCCAGATGACGCTGTTTCCGGAACCGACGCGCCGCGTGTCATGATCGTCGTGAGGGTCATCGTCGGTAACCGGCGCCGCGGAGGAGCGTGGTGGCGGTTGCCGCTCGTGCTCGTCGCGTGGGTGGTGATCGGGACGCCGATCGTCGCGACGTGGTGGGCGGTGTCGACCTTGCGCGCGTGGTCGCGCGACCTGCCGGAGGTGCCGGACCTCGCGGCGTGGACGGCGCAGGCGCCGCGCACGTCGCGCATCGTGGCGCAGGACGGCACGCTTCTCGCGGAGGTCCCGTTCGCCGACGGCGCCGCCATGGGCCGGCGCACGCTGGTCACGCTCGACCAGGTCCCGCGCGTGCTCGTGCTCGCCGTGCTGGCGGCTGAGGATGTCCGCTTCCCGTCGCACCGCGGCGTCGACTATCGCGCCATCGTGCGCGCGGCGTGGATCAACTACAACGCCGGCCGCGTCGTCGAGGGCGCGTCGACGATCACGCAGCAGCTCGCGCGCAACCTCCTCCCGGCGGAGATCGGCAGCGAGCGCTCGATGCGCCGCAAGCTGCGCGAGGCGCTGCTCGCGCGCCAGCTCGAGCGCCGCTTCGACAAGCGCCAGATCCTCGAGGCGTACCTCAACTTCGTCTTCGTGGGCCGCGGCGCGTACGGCGTCGCCGCCGGCGCCGAGGCCTACTTCGGCAAGGCGCTCGCCGACCTCGACGTCGGCGAGTGCGCACTCCTCGCCGGCGTCATCCAGGCGCCGTCGCGGCATGCGCCGCGCGGTGCGCCCGGGCCGGCGCGCGCGCGTCGCGACGAGGTGCTCGTGCGCATGGCGCGCGCCGGGTTCATCGACGAGGCGCAGCGCGCCCAGGCCGCGGCCGCGCCGATCGTGTTCGCGCATCACGTCGAGGTCTACGGCACGCGCCTGCCCTGGTACACCGAGCACGTGCGGCGCTTCGTCGCCGAGACGTACGCCGAGGAGCTCGCGCGCGGAGGGCTCACGATCGAGACCGCGGCGCTGCCGGCGCTGAACGCGCAGGCCGTCGACGTCGCCGTCCGCGCGGGCGACGAGCTCGCCGGCAAGGCCGGCCCGCCCGAGCTCGCGGCGGTGGTCTGGGACCATCACACCGCGTACGTCGAGGCGATGGTGGGCGGGCGCGTGTGGCAGGACAAGCAGTTCGATCGGCTCACGCAGGCGTGCCGCCAGCCCGGGTCGGCGTGGAAGCCGCTGGTCTACGCCGCCGCCATCGAGCGCGGCGCGATCACGCAGGGCACGCCGCTGCGCGACGCACCGATCGCCGAGTACGACGAGGTCACCGGCGTCCACTGGAAGCCGCGCGCCGGCAAGGCGTTCCGCGGCGTGGCGCTCGCCGCCGACGCGCTCGCGCTCTCGCTCAACGCGCCGGCGATCGACGTGCTCGATCGCGTCGGCGCGCCCGCCGTCATCGCGCTCGCGCGTCGCCTCGGCGTCACCACCGAGGTCAGCGATCTGCGCCCGATGGCGCTCGGCGCGTCGTGCGTGAAGCCGGTCGAGCTCGCGCACGTGTACGCCGTGCTCGCGCGCGGCGGGCGCGACCTCCCGCTCCGCACGGTCATCCGCGCGCGGCGCGGCGACGAGCTCCTCGCCGACGACGCCGTCCCCGAGGATCCGTGGCTCGATCCGGCGCGCCGCATCGACCGGCTCGCCGAGGTCGCGGGCCTCGGCCCCGACGAGCGGCTCGGCGCGGGCACGTCGACGCTCGTCGATCCCTCGACCGCGTTCCTCGTCACCGACATGCTCGCCGGCGTCGTGCAGCGCGGCACCGCCACGGCCGCGCGCGCGCTGGGCCGCCCCGCCGCCGGCAAGACCGGCACCACCAACGACAACAGCGACGCGTGGTTCGTGGGCTTCACGGGGCGCATCGTCGCCGCCGTCTGGGTCGGCCACGACACGCCGATCGTGCGGCTCGGCCCCAAGGACGACGGCGCGCGCGCCGCCCTGCCCTCGTGGATGCGTCTCGTCCGCGCCGCCGAGGGCTCGCGCCCCGCGCAGCCGCTGCCCGCCGCGCCACCCGGCCTCGAGCGCGTGCGCGTGGATCGCGAGACCGGCCTGCGCGCCGCCGCGCATGCCGGCGGCGCCGTCGATCTGTGGTTCACGCCGGGCAGCGCGCCCATCGACGTCGCCGGCGCGCCCACCACGCGCACCGACTTCTCACGCACCGCGCGCGAGTTCTAGCGGACGCGGGCGTTCGGCCGGTCGTACAGCAACCTCTCCACATTCCCGCCCAGCACGCTGTCGATCTCCTTCGCCCCGAGCGGCAGCCGCTCGACCCAGCCGCGGATGGCGCCGTAGTCGTACGAGTGATCCTCGGGGTCGTGAAATCCGTACGGCGCGTCCGTTCCGAACAGCGCGCGCTCGGCGCCCACCGCCTTCACGGCGTCACGCGCCAGCGCCTCGTCGAGGTACGGGCTGGACACGTCCACGTACAGGTTCGGGTAGTCCCGGATCGCGCCCCACATGCGATCGAAGTGCGGCATCCCGGCGTGCGCGAAGATCATCGTCAGCCGCGGGCACGCGTCGGCGATGATGCGCCAGTCGCCCTTCTTGGCGAACCCGAGGTGGATGAGGATGGGCAGCCCGAGCTCCTCGCAGCGCGTCGCGATGGGCAGCGCCTCTTCGGCGCGCCACCCGTGCCAGTGCGGGTGCAGCTTCACGCCGATGAACCCCGGCACGTGGCGCCAGCGCTCGAGCTCGTCGACGCCGATGGCGGCGCGCGGGTTGAGGAAGATCCAGCCCAGGAACCGCGTCGGGTGCGCCGCCAGCACGGCCGCGACGCCGGCGTTGTCGGGCCGCTCGTAGATCTTGTAGACCTTGCCCTTGAAGCGCAGGTTTCCGTCGTCCGTCATGAAGGCCAGGTTCAAGGCCTGCGCCGCCGGGTGACACGATCGCATCACGAAGCGCAAGACCTTGAGGAGCGCTTCTGGGGTCTCGTCCGGGAGCGGATCGTTCATGGCCGGGATGAGCGCGACCTTGTCGATGCGCCGCGCGTCCATCTTGGCCAGCATCGCGGACACGTCGAGCATCCGCGGCTCCAGGTGCGCGTGCACATCGATGACGGGCATCCGCCGATCCTACTCCGGTGCGTTGACCGGCGGGCGCGGCCCACGGCAGACTCAGGGCATGCCACGTCTGTATCGGGCCGCCTCCGGCGAAACCATCGGTGAGATCAACGAGAAGCAGCTGAAGTTTCTGGTCGACATGCTCGAGGAAGAGGATGAAGAGGACAAGGAGTACTTCATCGACCAGGACACGCTCGAGCTGTTCAGCGACAACGGTTGCGATCCCGAGCTCCTCGCGATGCTCGAGGGCGCGATCGAAGAAGGCGAAGAAGGCGTCGACGTCGCGTGGGAGTGAGGTCGTTCGCGGTTCAGTCGATCGGTAGCCCGAGCACGAGCTGCCGCATCTGACGCACCGAGGGCGCGCCGGTCGCGAGCACGCGCTCGTGGAACTTCTTGGCGTCGAACGCGGCGCCCTCCCGCTTCTCGACCTCCTTGCGCAGGTCGAACATCTCCTGCGCGCCGACGAAGTACGTCGGTAGCTGCGCCGACGAGAGCAGCGCGCGCGTCCACTTGCCGGCCGCCTCGCGCTCCTGCTGGAAGGTCTGGCGGACCATCAGGTCCATCGCCTTCTCGCGGGGCCAGCCGTCGACGTGCACGCCCTGATCGAGGAGCGCGTTGGCGATGGTGCGCAGGTAGAACTTGAGCTGCACCAGCCGGAACAGCGGATCGCCGCCGAGATAGCCGGCGTCGGCCATCACGCGCTCGGTGTAGACCGCCCACCCCTCGGCGTAGACGCCGGAGCGGAGCACGCCGCGCAACGTCGACGGGTGGCGCGTGGTCGCCGCGCCCTCGAGGTAGTGACCCGGCACGCCCTCGTGGATCGAGAGCAGGTGGATCATGCGGCTGTTGTACTCGCGCAGGAACGAGTCGACCTGCTCGGTGCTCCAGTCCTCGGGGATGGGCGAGATCGCGTAGTAGGTGGCCTGCCCCTTGTCGAGCGGACCCGGCGAGTCGCAGTACGCGACCGACTGGCCGCGCTGGAACTCGGGCATGAGGATGATCTTCACGGGGTCCGACGGGACGTCGAACAGGCCCTGGTCGCGCGCGAACGCCGATGCGACCTCGAGCGACTTGGTGGCGTCCGCGACGACGGCGTCGCGCGCCGGACGCTCGGCATAGGCCAGCTCGAGCGCGGCCTCGATCAGCTTCTGCTGCTCGTCGGGCGTGGGCGTGAGCGGCATGGGCGGCGCGCCCGGGCGATCGCGCAGGAGGTTGCTCGCGATCTCGTACATCTCGCGGCGCACGCGCGCGAGCTCCGACTCGGCGCGCACGCGGATGTCCTCGCGCGACAGCGACGAGCCGAGGGCGAACTCGAGCTTCTGATCGTACTTGTCGCGGCCGATGCGCGCGTCGCCCTTGGCGCCCGGCACCAGCGTCTTCTCGATCCATGCCTGGTGCTCGGCGACGGCGGCGCGCAGGCCGGCGACCGCCTTGTCGAAGCGCGCGCGGTCGGGACCGGCGAGCGCGGCGGCGTGCGGCGTCAGCATCTCGTCGACGAGCGAGTCCAGGCCCGGGTTCTGCTTGGCGACGGTCTCGGCGAAGATGGCGGGGACGCGCGCGAGCACGAGGTTGGCGCGCGCCTGCGCCAGGAGCGCCGGCACCTTCTCCATGCGCGCGGTGGCGCTGGCCAGGCGCGCCGGCAGCGGCGCGAACTCCCGCGCCATGACGTTGTAGATCCCGTCGCCGGCGATGCGGTTGTAGAGGAGCGGGTTCCACGCCCACTCCTCGCTGACGGTCGCGGACCAGATGTTGCCGCGCACCTCGAGGCGCAGCATGGCGGCGTCGACCTGGTGCTCGCGGTCGAGCTTCTTCCGATCGAGCGCGTCGAGCGCGGCCAGCGTCTGCTCGGCGAGGTCGAGGCGCGCGCGGCGACCGGCCTCGCTCAGGTCGTCGAGCTCGGCGTCGAAGCGGTGATCGCCCAGCTGCGTCGCTCCGACGGGCGACAGGCGCATGGTCTCGTCGAGCCAGTGCGCGGCGAGCTCCGTGAACCGCGCGTCCTCGGCCGAGCCGGTCACGCCACCGCCTCCCGGCGGGCGTGTGCGGCAGGCGACGAGGGCGACGGTGACGAGGGCGAGGAGTGCGACATGGCGGAGGCGAAGCACGCGCGCAGCATGAATCAAGAACGCCGCAGCGTCAGCATCTGGGGCGTGAAGGTCTCGTCCCACAGGACGTTGCCGGTGGCGCCGAGGGCGCGAATGCGCAGGCCGTCATTCGACGCGTCGACGACGCCGAAGCTGTACTCCGCCGAGCGCGCGATGATGCCGGGCCGCAGCGGCGGCATCAGCAGCGGCGCGCGCGACAGCGGTCCGACCTGGAACTCGCGCGCACCGTTCCTGTGCGTCTGCGTCGCGAACCAGTGCTGGTCGGCGGAGAGAAAGATGACGCCGGGCACGGCCGCGTCGGCGAACGCGTCGAGGATGGTGTCGCGCTCGACGGTGTAGCCGGCCCAGTGATCGACGCCGTTGCCGTAGTCGAGCGGCACCGTCGTGAACACCAGCTTGAAGGTGGCGGCGCTCGCGGCGACGCCGCCCGTGAGCCAGGCCAGCTGCTCGGCGCCGAGCATGGTCTTGTTGGCGCCGTCGGGATCGGCGCTGGCGCTGCGGAACGAGCGGGTGTCGAGGAGGAAACACTCGACGTGCGCACCCCAGCGCCAGCGCTGGTAGCGGACGGGGGCGCCGCGGCGCGGGAACCACTCGTCCCAGGCCTGCAGCGCGGCGACGTGGCGCGCGGTGTCGGCAGCGTACGAGCCCGCGTCCCAGTCGTTGCGCACCTCGTGATCGTCGAGCATCGCGCGCACGCTCGTGGTGTGCAGCCACGGCTGCAGCTTCTCCCAGCTGCGCGACGCGACGTGGCGCTCGCGATAGTCCTCGAGCGTGTCGGGGAAGGGCGGGTTGTCGGCGTACGGCCAGTCGCCGAGCGACACGAACAGGTCGGCCTCCTCGGCGGCGAGGGTCTCGAAGATCGGCGAGTCGTACGCGGGATCGGGATCGATGTCGGCGCTCCACGCGATGCGCACCGGGCGCGTGTCGTCGGCCGGCGGCGGGGTGACGAACACGTGCGGCTGCATCACGCGCGTATCGTCGAGCCCGATGGCCGCGATGTACGTCGTCGCCGGCTCGAGCCCGCGCGCGTCGATCGTGCTGAGCCCGCTCTCGCCGAACGTGCCCTGCCACCGCCCGCTCACGCGCCCGTCGGGCGTCGCGATCGTGACCGTCATCGCCATCGCCGTCTCCGACCACACCACGACGAGGGCGCGGTCCTCCTCGACGTCGAGCACGATCGAGCACGCGGCGCCGGGCTGGTCGGGATCGCAGGCGGGCGCCGGCAACAGCGACACGCCGAGCAGCAGTCCGAGCTCGCGGCGCGAGATCATCGGCACCAGAGTAGCGGGTCGACCGGCGCCTGAGCGCGCCGGAGACGGGACACCTTCCGGAGAGGGGACACCTTCCGGGTCCCACGTCCCTTTCCTGAGAGGGGACACGTTCCGTGGTTCCAAGCCACTGAAATTACAGGGGCATTCGCACCTCTTGCGGATCGCATTCGAGTCAAGTGTCAAACAACACTTGACGCTTGCCGCCCATCCCACGAGAATGGCTTACCGATGTTGGTCCAGCTCCGCCGCGACCTGCGCTCGTTGTTCGGTCCGCGGCCGTCGCCGCTCATCAAGCGTCCGCCATCGCCGCACTACCCGGCGACCGGCGCGAGCGACTCCGCGGCGCGCGCGCGCACGCTCGAGGTCGTGGACGTCACGCGCGAGACCGCCGATGCAGTGACGCTCACGCTGCGCGACCCGGCCGGCGCCGCGATCCCGTTCGTGCCCGGCCAGTTCTTCACGCTGATCGTCGCGCTCGGTGACGATGCGCCGCTGCGTCGCGCGTACTCCGCGTCGTCGTCGCACCTCGACCCGTCGCGCGTCACGATCACGGTGAAGCGCGTCGAGGGCGGGCGCGTGTCGTCGCACCTCGTCGACACCGCAGCGGTCGGGATGCGGCTCGCCGTGCTCGGTCCGTCCGGCGACTTCACGCTCGCGCCCGACGCCGCGGCCGCGCGCCACGTGGTGGCCATCGCGGGCGGCAGCGGCATCACACCGATCCTGTCGATCACGCGCGCCGTGCTCGACGTCGAGCCGGCCAGCCGCGTGACGCTCCTCTACGGCAACCGCGACGCGGCGTCGATCATCTTCGCGCACGAGCTCGACGCGCTCGTCGCCGCGAGCGCCGGACGCCTCGTCGTGCGCCACGTCCTCGAGGACGCGAGCGGGCGCCCCGGCGCGAACACCGGCCGCCTCGACGCCGCCACCGTCGCGGCAGAGCTCGACGCCTGCCGGGGCTGCGACGCCGGCGCGACGTATTACGTGTGCGGACCGGAGGCGATGATGGCCGAGGCGCGCACCGCGCTCCTCGCCCGCGCCGTCACCGCCGCGAACATCCGCGAGGAGCGCTTCTCGTCGCCGGCGCGCCGCCAGACCTCGGTCGCGCCGACGACGCAGCCGGTGACCATCCGCCGCGCGGGCGTCGCGCTCGACGTGATCGTCCGCGCCGGCGACACCATCCTCGACGCCGGCCTCGCCGCGGGCGTCCCGCTCAGGCTCTCGTGCGCGATGGGCGGCTGCGGCGAGTGCGCCGTGAAGCTCACCGCCGGCGACGTCGCGATGGACGAGCCCAACTGCCTCTCCGACGCCGAGCGCGCCGGCGGCAAGATCCTCGCGTGCGTCGCGCGGCCGCTCACGCCGTGCACGGTGGAGGCGCCGTGAACGACGGACGCGAACATCGGCTGCGCATGAAGGACCTGTGCGCCGAGACCGGCCTCTCGCGCCAGGCGATCCACTTCTACATCCAGGCCGGCCTGCTTCCCGAGGGCGACAAGACCGGCAAGAACATGGCGTGGTACGGCCCCGCGCACGTCGAGCGCCTGCGCCTGATCCGCCGGCTGCAGGAGGAGCGCCTCCTCCCGCTCAAGACCATCCGCGCGCTCCTCGACGGCGACACGTCGGAGCTGCCCGAGGCGCAGCGCAACCTGCTCGCCGAGGTCTCGAGCCAGCTGCCCGCCGGGTTTGCCGGCACGCCGGCGCGCGACCTCACCGTCACCGAGGCGCTCGCCCGCTACGACCTCACCGCCGTCGAGCTCGAGCGCATGGTCGAGCTCGAGCTGCTGGAGACGCGCGGCACCGGTGCGCGCCGCGAGCTCGTCGGCGACGCCGCGCGCCTGCTCGATCTCTGGACGCAGTTCCGCGCCGCCGGCTTCACCCCCGACCGCGGCTTCGTCGTCGACGACCTGGCGCCGTTCCTCACCGCGGCGCGCGACCTCGTCGCGCACGAGACTCAGCTCCTGCTCGGGCGCCTGTCCGAGCTGCCGGCCACCGAGACCGCGTCCATGATCGAGCGCGCGCTGCCGCTCGTGCACGGCGCGCTCGTCCACTTCCACACCGCGGCGATCCGCGCCGTCTTCGACGCGTCACGCAAGCACAAGGAGTGACCATGCTCTCGCACGCTCTCTACGCCAAGCTCCCCACGCGCGTCCGCGACACCGTCGACCGCTGGCTCGAGATCGCCGACATCTTCCGCGAGCTCCGCGACCCGCGCGTCGCGCGCTCGCTCGGCCCCGCCGGCGTGCGCGGCCTCATGCTCCAGCGCGGCAAGCAGGGCACGCCGACGACGTTCGCCGCGTCGCACGCCGCGTACTTCGACTGGACGTATCCGTCGGACCACGCCGACATGCGCGAGCTCTATCGCCGCGCCAAGGCCGGCCAGTGGGACGGTGAGACGCTCCTGCCCTGGCACACGAACGTCGACCCGCTCAACCCCGAGGTGCCGATCCTGCCGCCGCGCTTCGTCGACTTCTCGATCCTCGAGAAACACGGCATCACGCTCTCGCCCGTCGAGCGCCAGAAGTTCCTCCACTCCATGGTGGCGTGGATGCTGTCGCAGTTCCTCCACGGCGAGCAGGGCGCGCTGCAGGCCGCCGCCCAGGTCACCGAGGCCGTGCAGTTCTTCGACGGCAAGCTCTACGGCGGCACCCAGGTCGTCGACGAGGCGCGCCACGTCGAGGTCTTCCACCGCTACCTCGACACCAAGCTCGACAAGCTTTACCAGATCAACGACAACCTCTTCGTCATCATCGACGCGCTCATGACGGACAGCCGCTGGGACATGAAGTTCCTCGGCATGCAGATCATGGTCGAGGGCCTCGCGCTGGGCGCGTTCGGCACGCTCTACAAGATCACGCGCGAGCCGCTCCTCAAGCAGCTCCTCAAGATGGTGATCCAGGACGAGGCGCGCCACGTCCACTACGGCGTGCTCGCCCTGCGCGAGCACATCACCAAGCACCTCTCCGAGAGCGAGCGCCGCGAGCGCGAGGACTGGTCGTTCGAGGTGGCGCTCCTCATGCGTAACCGCTTCATGGGCTACGAGGTCTACGAGGAGTGGTTCCAGGGCGCCCTGCCGCGCGCCGCATGGCGCGAGTTCATCCTCGGCGCGCCCGGCATGGAGGAGTTCCGCGCCGTCATGTTCTCGCGCCTCGTCCCCAACCTCCGCGAGATCGGCCTGCTCTCGCCGCGCATCCAGCAGCGCTACGCCGACGTCGGCCTCATGAAGTACGCGAACGGCCTCGCCGCCGACAAGCTCTCGGGCGACACCATGCTCGCGCAGCTCGACGCCGCCTGACGCGGCGGGGCGCTACTTCTGGCGCTTGACGGTCTTCCGCGAGTAGAGGCGGTAGTGGCCGTCGGGGAGCTTGCGGATCATCGGTAAGGCTACCGCTCGCCGGGCGGGGCGGCACCGGCGATCGCCGCGAGGGCCTGATCGGCGAGGGTCGCGAACGCGACGTGCTTCCGCTCCTCCATGCCGGTGGGGTTGCCCATCGCGTCGATGGGCTGCTTGGTCGAGACGAAGGCTTCCTTGTCGGCCTTGAACTTCTCGATGGTGGGCACGGCGGGCGCCTGGCCGACCTTCGCGAGTGCGGTCAGCCCGACGACCTTGTGGGCCCAGAAGACCTTGTCGGGCTTGCGCGCAGCGGCGAGGAGCGCCTCGAGGTTCTTCGCGACGCTCGCGGACGCCTCGGGGCCGAACCGCTCGATCACCGCCACGTAGATGTCGATCTCGCGCTGGTTGTACTTGTCCTTCGCCGCCATGTAGCGGAACAGGCCGTCGATGGCCATGTCGCGCGGTAGCGCGGTCTTGATCCACGTCGCGGCCAGACCCGAGAGCTGCGGATCGGGCGACGAGAGCGCGCGGAAGTGGATGTCGGCCGCGGTGCGGAGGTCGAAGTCGAGGCGCTCCGACGCGTAGAGCCCGGCCGCGGCGGCGCGCGCCGTGGCCGACACCCTGCCAGCGGCGGGATCGGCGGCGAGCGCCGCATCGTACGCGTCGAGCAGCGCGAGGGTGTCCTTGACCAGCAGTGCGGGATCGAGCTTGCCGATCGCCGCCGCCGCCACGCGCGCGTTCACCTGCGACGGGCCGGTCTTCCACGCCTCGGTCAGCTTGGGGATCGCCGGCGCCTCCATCTCGACGATGCGGTCGACGACCAGATCGATCAAGCCGATCTCCGGGGTCCTGGTCTCGAAGGGCACGTCGGTGTCCGTCATGCCCGCCGTCGAGAGGCGCGCCAGCTCGGTCGGCAGCTCGTCGAGCGAGCGCGGCGCGCTGCGCACGTACGAAGCCTTGGCATCGACCTCGGCCGTGGCGGCGAGGTCATCGACCTTCAGGTCGAGCTTGACCTTGTGGTCGGCGGGCGGCGCGCCGCAGAACTCGAGGTCGGCGGTGAGCGTGGCGAGCTGGTCCTTCGACGCGTCGAACTCGACGTTGGGACCGACGTCGCACCCGAGCACCTTGTAGCCGACGTGGAACGACCGCGTGCCCTTGCCGTCGGCGTCGAGCAGGCGGAACGAAACCGCGAGCTTCTTGTCCGGCAGCGGCGTCAGCGTCAGCGCGTCGATCTTCACCGGCTTGGCCGGCGGCTTGTACGTCGACGAGCCCGTCGAGTCGGCCTCCTTCCCGCAGGCGATCAGCGACAGCGAAAGCGACAGCGCGACGACGGACGTACAGCGGTTCATCGCGCGATGCTAACGGCCGTGCGCCCTCACCGGTCCGGCGACGAGGAGGAGATCTACGCCTTTGCCGCTGATTTCCATCAGCGCTTTCCCTTGGCTTCCCCGACGACAAAGTCGATCAGCGCGCGCGTTGCGCGTGAAGCCACGACGTCGCGCGGATAGAGCAGCGAGAACGGACGGCTGCCGCCGCGCAGCGCGGGCAGGACCTCGACGAGGGTGCCGCGGGCGAGGTCGTCCTCGACGAGGAAGTCGTAGATCTGGCAGAGGCCGACGCCGGCGCGCGCGAGCGTGATGAGCGCGAGCGGATCCTCGGCGCAGCGGTAGCGCGCGTCGGGCGCGAACGTCCGGCGTTCGGACGACAGCAGCCAGGGCAGGACGCGGCCGGTGCTGGGCAGGACGAAGCCGAGGCAGGTGTGACGCTCGAGATCGTCGGCGGACTTCGGCGCCCCGAAGCGGCCGAGGTACGACGGGCTGGCGACGATGCCGAGCGCGAAGTCCCCGAGCTTGCGCGCCACGAGCGTCGCGTCGCGCACGGTGCCCATGCGGATGGCCAGGTCGAAGCCGTCCTTCACGAAGTCGATGTCGTGGTTCGAGACGTGGACCTCGACGTCGACGTCCGGCATCCGGTCGCGGAAGCGGCCGAGCCAGGGCAGGAAGCGATGGTGACCGAACGTGGTCGGCACGCTGATGCGCACCTGGCCCTGCGGCGCGGTCTTGCGCGACGCGAGCTCGCGCTCGCCGGTCGCGAGCAACGAGAGGGCCTGCTTGCAGAGCGCGTAGTAGTGGTGCGCGGCGTCGGTGGGCGCGCACGTGCGCGTCGTGCGCCGGAAGAGCGTGATGCCGAGCGTACCCTCGAGCCGCGCCACGCTGCGGCTCACGGCCTGCGGTGTCAGCGACAGCGCACGCGCCGCGCTCGTGAAGCTGCCCGTCTCGTACGTGCGCGCGAACGACTCGAGGTTGGGCAAGGTGCTCGACAGCGGCAGGTGCGCCATTTGAAACAGCATCGTACAAATGATGGGACGAGGTGTCGTCTACTCGCCGCGCTCGGGCCGCCGTACAGAGGAGGCATGACGAACACCGACCGCACCGTCCGCACCAACCGCATCCTCATCGCCACCACCAGCCACGACAAGAAGGGCGCCACCACCGGCGAGCCGACCGGCGCGTACCTCTCGGAGGTCTCGCACCCGTATCGCGTCTTCGCCGACGCCGGCTTCGAGATCGAGGTCGCCAGCGTCCGCGGCGGCAAGGTGCCGCTCGACGGCGTCGACCGCGCCGACGAGACCAACGCCGCCCTTCTCGACGATTCGCGCGCCATGGCCAAGCTCGAGGCCAGCATCCCGTCGGCCGACGTCGACCCGGCGCGCTACGACGCCATCTTCTTCGCCGGCGGCCACGGCACGATGTGGGACCTCCCCACCGATCCGGGCTTCGCGCGCGCGACCGCGGCGATCTACGAGGCCGGCGGCGTGGTCTCCGCCGTGTGCCACGGCCCCGCCGCGCTCGTCGACGTGACGCTCTCGAACGGCGCCTACCTGGTCGCCGGCAAGACGGTCAGCGTGTTCACCAACGCCGAGGAGCGCGCGGTGAAGCTCGAGACCGTCGTGCCGTTCCTCCTCGAGGATCGGTTCACGGAGCGCGGCGCGCGCGTCGACGCCGCGCCGCTGTGGGCCGCCAAGGTCTCGGTGGACGAGCGCCTCGTGACCGGTCAGAACCCGGCGTCGGCCGCCGGCGTCGCGCAGGCCGTGGTCGGCCTGCTCCGCAGCGACCGCGGCTGGTAGGGCCTAGCGGGGTCCCAGACACCAGAGAAGGCAGACCTCGAGCCCCACGCGTGACCCCGCACACCCAGAGGCATTGTTTAATCGCTCGCTAACGCTCGCTAGGCCTTGACCCACGGGTTGTGCCGGGCCTCGTCGCCCAAGGTCGTCGTCGGCCCGTGGCCGGGGATGACGAGCGCGTCGAGGTCGCGCGTGTACAGCCGCTCCTTGATGGACGTCCGCAGCGTCGCCGAGTCACCGCCGGGCAAGTCGGTGCGCCCGACGCTGCGGCGGAAGAGCGTGTCGCCGGCGAACATCAGCGGCTTCTCACCGGGCGAGGTCACCTCGAAGCACACCGAGCCCGGCGTGTGACCGGGCGTGTGGAGGACCAGCGCGTTGCGCTTGCCGAACGCGATCGAGTCGCCGTCGGCGAGCCAGCGATCGACGCCGGCGGTCGGCTTCACCTTCCACCCGAACATCGCCGCCTGCATCGCGATCCCGTCGTAGAGGAACTGGTCGCCGGGGTGCAGGCAGATGTCGCCGCCGTGCGCTTCCTTCACGTCGCGCGTGCCCAGGATGTGATCGAGGTGCGCGTGGGTGTGGATGATGGCGCGGACGGTGAGGTCGTAGTGCGCGACCAGCTCCGCGATGCGCGGAAGCTCGCCGCCCGGGTCGATGATGATGGCGTCCTTGGTGTCCGCGCACGCGAGGACCGTGCAGTTGCACTCGAGGGGACCGGCGGGGAAGGTCTCGCGCAGCAGCACGGGCTCAACCTACCTGACGAAGCCCGCTCACGCCCCGACCAGGGTCCGAGCACTTGCTCCGGATTCGCGGTCGGACCGCTTGAAAAAGTTGGTAGTGCAAGTGCTCGATCGGTAGATAATGCCTCGCAATTACTTTCGTTTTTGCGCCCAAGATCCGCGACCCGCGAACTTGACACCCCGCCCCACGGGAGCAGATTAGGGCCCGTGAGCACTGGTCCGAGTAGTCGTCCCCGCGAAGTCAGCTTCGGCACGTTTGCCCTCGCCCTGACTGCCCTCTCCCTCGCACTCGCTGGCTACTTCGCAGGCTGAGCCACACCGTACGTCGCAAGCCGGTAGGCGACCCAGTCGCCACCAGGCACGGGCGTTCCGGCGGCCATGACCGCGGGCGCCTCGACCGCGTAGACCCAGGCCCGCACCGGGCCGGCCGCGGTCTCGACGTCGATCTCGCGGCGCGTGAACTCGTCGCCTTCGTAGTCGTCGAGCCACGCCAGCGCGGCCGCGACGTCGGTGAGCGTGATGAGCTCGCCGGTGATGACGACCTCGCCCGCGAGCCGGAGTCCGGGGTAGCCGCGGTCGAACGCGACCATCGTGCCGCGGCAGCGCGCGGGCTCCGAGGCGGCAGCATATGGCTCGATCTGGCACCAGGCCCGCTCGCCCCGCCGAAGCGTCCCGTAGACGAACATCCGATCGAGCAGGCGACCGTCCACCGCAGCCGGTTCTAGCACGGGCCGCGTGTTAGCTTCGTGCGCGATGCGTCGGCAGCTGTCGTCGCCACGGGCGCGCAAGCTGATCAACGCGGCGCTGGTGGGCGCCGTGGTCGGCGTCGTGACCGCGGTGCTCGCGTACACACGCCCGCTCGTGCTCGAGCGCGGCGAGTTCTGGACCTATGACCAGCGCGTGCGTGCCGCGGCGAAGCCCGCGGACGCCTCCAAGGACATCGTCCTCATCGACATCTCCGAGCAGTCGATCGAGGACGTCGAGAACAACCTCGACCTGACGTGGCCGTGGCCGCGCGCGCTGTACGGCTACATCACCCAGTACTGCCAGCGCGCCGGCGCCAAGGTGCTGGTCTACGACTGGTTGTTCCAGGATCGCGGCTACTCGGTCACCGACGCCGAGGAGTTCGCGGCCGCGATGCGCGAGGCCGGCAATGTCGTCATCGGGCTGGCCTTCACGCGCCAGGAGCTCGTCCAGCGGCCGTCGACGGGCCTGTGGGCCGCCGAGCTCCCGTCGACGTTCGCCGACCGCGCCGAAGCGTTGAAGATCGGAACGCAGCTGCTGGCGTGGAACACGCGCGTGTTCATCGTCGGCGACAAACCGGCGCGCGTGCTCTATGGCGCGAAGTCGAAGCCGGAGGACGTGGTCGCCGCGTGGCGTCGCATGTCGTCCGCCGAGGAGATCGCCGCCGCGTTCGCCACCGAAGGCGAGGAGCCGGCGTCCGAGCCCGGCCCGCCCGTCGAGCCGGCGCCGTTCCAGCTGACGGAGGACCACCTCGCGCACGAGCTCACCGCGGCGACGATGATCCGCGACCGCGACGGCATCACCGGCGGTAACGGCGACGTCGCGATCGAAACTCGCACCGCGCTCGATCCTCCCCTGGCCGTGATCGCCGCCGCGCCACGTCGTGGTGGCAACGTCTACCAGGACGGCGAGGCCGACGGCATCTTCCGCCGGCACACGCCGCTCATCCGCCACGGCGATCGCATGTATCCGTCGCTCGCGCTGGCCGCGTACCTGGTCGGCCATCCCGACAGCACGGCGAAGATCGAGGGACGCGAGCTCGTCCTCGGATCGCGGCGACTCGAGCTCGACGCCGAAGGCAAGATCGGGATCCGCTACCACGGCCGCGGCACGTACCAGCACATCCCCGCGTACGACATCCTGCAGTCGCTCGCGCTCCTCGACGAGAACAAGCCGCCGGTGATCCCGTTCGAGCAGCTGAAGGACAAGTACGTGATCGTCTCGGCGACCGGGCAGTCGCTGCGCGACGTGCGCAACACGCCGGTCCACCGCACCATGCTCGGCGCCGAGATCCAGGCCACGATGCTCGACAACTTGCTGACGGGTCACTCGGTCCGCCGCACCCGGCCGATCACCGATGCCGTGGTGTCGTTCTTCCTCTGCGTTGCCGTCGCGATCGGCGTCGTCGCGATGTGGATGGCGATTCGCCGCGCCGGGTTCGCGCTCCTGACGACGTCGGCCGTGGCGGCGGTCGCCCTCTTCGGCTACTGGCTGATCGCGAGCTACGTCTACGGTCGCAGCGGCCTGTGGATCGCCGTCGCGACGCCGGGCCTGGGCGTCGTCGGGTCGACGTTCGCCGTCTTGCTCGTGACGTCGGCGTCGGAGCGGCGGCAGCGGCGGTTCGTGCAGGGCGCGCTCGGCATGTACACGTCACCGGCGCTGGTGAAGGAGCTCATCGAGAACCCGCAGCACCTCACGCTCGAGTGGGGCCAGAAGCGCGAGATGACGGTCTACTTCTCGGACATCGCCGGCTTCACGACGATCAGCGAGGGGCTCACGCCCGAGAAGCTGGTCGCGCTGCTCAACGACTATCTGACGAACATGACCGACCTCGTGCTCGAGCACGGTGGCGTCGTCGACAAGTACATCGGCGACGCGGTCATGGCGTTCTGGGGCGCGCCCATCCCGAACGAGGCGCACGCCGTGTCGGGGATCAAGTGCGCGATCGCGATGCGCAAGCGCTGCGAGGAGATGCGGCCGAAGTGGAAAGAGGAGTACGGCGTCGACGTCACGGCGCGCGCCGGCCTCTCGTCGGGCCACGTCGTCGTCGGCAACATGGGGTCGAAGCACAAGCTCAACTACACCGTCATGGGCGACATGGTGAACCTCGCCTCGCGGCTCGAGGGCGCCAACAAGGCGTACGGCACGTACCTCATGATCAGCGAGACCTGCCACGCGCAGGTGAAGGATCTCGTCGTCGCGCGCGAGCTCGACTACCTCGCCGTGAAGGGCAAGGAGCGGCCGGTCACGGTGTACGAGGTGATCGGGCTCGACGGAGACGTCGAGGCGTCGTGGACCGGGCGCATCGAGGCGTTCCACGCGGCGCTCGTGCGCTACCGGGCGCGCGATTTCGCTGGCGCGCTCGCGGCCTTCGAGTCCATCTTGAGAGGGGCGCCCGACGACGGACCCAGCAAGGCGTACGTCGAGCGCTGCACCTATTTCCTGGAAGAGCCGCCCGGCGAGGACTGGGACGGCGTGTGGCACATGAAGGAGAAGTGAGATGAAGCGACTTGGCCTGGTCTTGTTGTGCACCGTCGCGATGACGACGCTCCTCTGGGCGGGGCCCAAGGTCGGCGCGACCGTCACCGTGCGCGTGATGAGCGCGAAGGTGATGAAGTCGCCGAAGTTCATCGGGCCGTCGGCGGGCGGCGTCTCGCGCGGCGATCAGCTCACGATCAAGGAGATCAAGGGCGACTGGTACCGCGTCGAGGGCGCGCAGTCGGGATGGATCAATCGCACGAGCGTGATGGACGGCGGCGTGGCGCTGTCGTCGAAACCGGGCGGCGGCGGGGGCGCGTCGCGCGACGAGGTCGAGCTCGCCGGGCGCGGCTTCACGCCCGACGTCGAGGAGCAGTACCGCGGGTCGCACCCCGATCTCGACTTCTCGCACGTCGAGGCCATCGAGCAGACGCAGGTCGACTTCGCCGAGCTGGAAGCGTTCGTGACGGAAGGCGGGCTCCAGTGA
>DATLEB010000329.1:0-43100 GCA_035525615.1 Kofleriaceae bacterium
GAGTCGCCGCAGCTGGCGCTGGTCGAGCACGAGGGCGGCGTCCTCAACTACGCCGTGCCCCTGCGCGCCGCGTCGGAGCGGGGGCTGGTCGTGACCGGGATGCTCGAGCTGTCGCGGCCGACCGTGAAGCTCGACGAGGCGTCGCGGAGCGACCTGTGGCGCGCGGCCTTGCTCGTCTTCCTCATCAGCGGCGTCGCCACCGGCGCGGTGTGGTTCCTGACGCGCAGCCTCATGTCGCAGCCGATGGCCAAGCTCCTGCGCGGCATCGACGACGTCGCCAAGGGCGATCTCTCCCACGTGCTCCTGTCCGAGCGCGACGACGAGATCGGCGCGGTCGCCAGCCGCTTCAACGACATGACGTTTTCCTTGCGCGAATCACGGGCGGAGACGCAGCGCCATCACGAGGCCAAGTCGAGCCTGGAGCAGCGGCTCGCCCACACCGAGAAGCTCGCGACCATCGGCCAGATCGCCGCGGAGATCGCGCACGAGGTCGGGACGCCGCTCAACGTGATCGCGGGGCGCGCGCGCGCGACGCAGAAGAAGGCCGACAACCCCGAGGCGGTGCACAAGAACGCCGAGATCATCGCCGAGCAGACCGCGCGGATCACCAAGATCATCGAGCGGCTCCTCAACTTCGCGCGACGCCGCGTCGGACCGACCGCGCCGATCAAGGTGAACCTGAACGCGCTGACGCTCACGACCATGGAGCTGCTCGGCGCGCAGTTCGGCGCGGCGAAGGTGAAGACCAAGCTGGTGCGCGCCGAGGGGCTGCCGCTGGTGTCGGGTCACGCCGACCGGTTGCAGCAGGTGCTGCTCAACCTGCTCCTCAACGCGATCCAGGCCATGCCCGACGGCGGCGCCATGACCCTCGAGACCTCGGCGGCGATCCGCCAGCGACCGGGGCTCGAGCTGGCACCCGAGCAGCTCTACGTGTGCATCGAGGTGAGCGACACGGGTCCGGGGATTCCCGAGGAGCGGCGCGAGAAGATCTTCGAGCCGTTCTACACCAGCAAGGACGCGCAGGGCGGCCCCGGCCAGGGCGGCACCGGGCTCGGCCTCGCCGTGTGCGCCGGTATCGTCAAGGAGCACGACGGGTGGATCGAAGTTGGCGATGTGCCGGGCGGCGGGGCGCGCTTCCGCGTGTTCCTGCCGTGTTAGGGTGAGCCGTGGTCGAGTCCCCCGCCACGATCCTGGTCGTCGAGGATGACGACGCCATGCGCGAGCTGCTGGCCGAGGAGCTCTCCGACGCGGGGTACCGCGTGCGCGCGGCCGCCGGCGGTGCGCAGGGCCTCGAGCAGGCCCGCGGCGAGAAGATGGATCTCATCATCACCGACCTGCGCATGCCGGACCTCGACGGGTTCGATCTGATCCGCGACGTGGGCGCGCTCCCCGATCCGCCGCAGATCGTGATGATCACGGCGTTCGGATCGATCGAGACCGCGATCAAGGCGGTGCGCCTCGGCGCCTACGACTTCATCACCAAGCCGTTCGAGATCGAGGAGCTGCTCCTGCTCGTCGGCAAGGCGCTGGGAGAGCGCGCGCTGCGGCGGCAGGTGGCGCGGCTCCAGCGCGAGGTCGAACGGCAGTTCGGGTTCGAGAACGTGATCGCGCGGTCGGAAGCGATGAAGGAGGTGCTGGGGACGGTGGCGCGCATCGCGACGTCGACCGCGAGCGTGCTCCTCACCGGCGAGAGCGGCACCGGCAAGGAGCTGATCGCGCGGTCGATCCACTACAACTCGCCGCGCGCGCGCGCGCCGTTCGTCGCCGTGAACCTCGCGGCGGTGCCCGAGACGCTCATCGAGAGCGAGCTGTTCGGCCACAAGCGGGGCGCGTTCACCGACGCGCGCGCCGACCGGATCGGCCTGTTCGCCGAGGCCGACACCGGCTCGATCTTCCTCGACGAGATCGGCGAGCTGGCGCTGCCGCTCCAGGCCAAGCTCCTGCGCGTGCTGCAGGAGCAGGAGGTGCGCCCGCTGGGCGCGACCAAGACGCAGCGGATCGACGTGCGCGTGATCGCGGCGACGAATCGAAACCTCGAGACGATGCTCAAGGACGGCAGCTTCCGCGAGGATCTCTACTACCGGTTGAACGTGATCGGCGTCGACCTGCCGCCCTTGCGCGCGCGTCCCGAGGACATCGTGCCGCTCGCCGAGCACTTCCTGCTCAGCGTGGGCGCGAAGCAGGATCCACCGCGGCGGTTCTCGATCGCGCCCGACGCGCAGCAGCTGCTGCTGGCCTACGGCTGGCCCGGCAACGTGCGCGAGCTGCACAACGTGCTCGAGCGCGGCGTCGCGCTCACGCGCGGCGACGAGATCCGCGCCGACGATCTGCCCGGGCACGTGCGCGAGCGCAAGCCGGGCGACTTCCTCGCCGCGGCGGTGGCGCGGCGCATGACCATGGCCGACCTCGAGCGCGAGTACATCGAGCGCGTGCTCGAGGACGAGGGCGGCAACAAGACGCGCGCGGCCCAGCGCCTCGGGCTCGATCGCAAGACGCTCTATCGCAAGCTCGAGGAGTACGCCAAGCAGGGCGCGTCGTTCAGCGATCTCGAGGCCACGGATCCCGGCATCTCGAAGGGCTGACATGCCGCCTCCGCCCGTCTGGAGCTTCACGACCGAGCCCGCGACGCCGCGCACGCCGCACGTCATGCTGGTGGCGTTCAGCATCGGGCCGCTCGCCGAGAACGTGCCGCTCTCGCTGTCGAAGTTCGGCGTACCGAGCGCGGAGCACGCGGGGATGCTCGACGTGCGGAGCATCGCGCGCAACGTGGACCCGCGCTGGCTCGACGGCTGGCGCAGCGGCTCGCTGCGCACGATCGCCGCCGATGATCTCGGCGCGGCCGCGCTGGCGGAGCTCGACGCCGCCGATCACGCGCACGTCGTGCAGGCGTCTCCGGACGGCGCGGCGGATCTCGGCTACCTGCAGGCCGCGTGGGGCGTGACGCGGCATCTCGTGGCGCGCGGCGCGAGCGTGGTGCTCGACGTGCACGCGATGACGTTCTACCGCGGCGACGCGCTGGCCGCGCCCGACGCGGCGCTCGACGTCACGCGCGAGCTGCGCGTCGTGTTCGAGAGCGACTCGACGCGGCCGGACGGCGCGCACGCGCTGCACACGCGCGGGCTGAAGAAGTTCGGCGCCCCCGACCTCGTGGCGCTGTGCTCGCCGGGCGACGCGCGACTCGTGAGCGACGTGATCGCGCAGCTCGCCGACGCGGTGGCGCGCGGCGGCGACCTCGAGCTGCCGCGGCACGGCGTCGACCTCGACGCGGGCACCACGTGGTACGCCGTCGACGACGAGCACGGGCTGGCCGACATCCTCGGGCTCAACAACGCCGCGCGCATCCTGGTCGACGATCGCGGCCGGCACCTGGTCGGCGTGCTGGGGCGGCTACGCTCCGGGCGTGACCGGCCGCTCGCCTAGCCGGTCGCGCAGGCGGCGCAGGCCGAGCTCCGTCTTGGTGTCCTCGATGTCGCCGCGCACGCACGCGGCGATGGCCTCGTCGAGATCGAGCCAGCGCGTGACCGCGCCCTCCTCCATCGGCGAGCCGTCGCCGCCGAGCGCCTCCTGTGTCGACGGGTCGACCTCGACGGCGACGTAGTGGAACTTCTCGGGCATCGAGCCGGCGCTCGGGAAGCTGCCGGCGCCGAGCACGTCGACCGCGGCGGGCGCGACGGCGAAGCCGGCCTCCTCGTGCGCCTCGGCGGCCGCGCGCGTGCGCACACCCTCGAGGCCGTGGTCCTCCTCCTCGATGATGCCGGCGACGAGCTCGGTGAGCATCATTCGTGGGCCGCGCTCGGGGACCGGAAGCCTCGCCGGGTCGCGGCCGAAGAAGAGCGCGGGGCGAAGGCCGTCGCGCACGAGCACGGCGATGCCACCGTCGGTGCGGCGGTGCCAGATGACGACGACGACGGCGTCGAGGCCGTAGGGGCGCACGACGTAGTCGCACACGTAGCGTGCCGACAGCGAGCCGTCGGCGCGACGGTTGCGCATGCGCAGGCGGCGCAGGGCGAGGAAGCCGCCCGTGCCGACGATCTCGTCGGACTCGATCTCGAACTCCATGGGCGAGAGGGTATATCGTCCGCGGATGGCAGAGCTGTCGGGCCAGCGTGCGCTGGTGACCGGTGCATCGGGCGGCATCGGCGCGGAGATCGCGCGCTCGCTCGCGCGCAGGGGAGCCTCGCTCGTCCTGTGCGCACGCCGCGCCACCGAGCTCGAGCAGCTCGCGGCCGAGCTGCGCAAGGATCACGGCGTCACCGTCGAGGTGCTGGTCGCCGATCTGTCGGTGCCGGGCGCGGCGATGGCAACGTGGGGCAAGGCCGCGGCCTCCGGCGCGGTCGACATCCTGATCAACAACGCCGGCTTCGGGCACTTTCGCCCGTTCGGCGACATCGCGCTGGCGCGCGAGACCGAGATGCTGCGGCTCAACATCATCGCGCTGGTCGAGCTCTCGCACGCGTTCGTCGACGCGCATCGCGACCGCGCACCCGCGCGGCCGGCCTATCTCATGAACGTCGCGTCGATCGCGGCGTGGCAACCGGTGCCCCACTTCGCGACCTACGCCGCGAGCAAGGTCTTCGTGCGCAACTTCTCCGAGGCGCTTTATCTCGAGCAGAAGGGCAAGGGCGTGCGCGTGCACTGCCTTTGCCCCGGGGGCACGCACAGCGCCTTCCACGCCACGGCGGGTGCCGGCGACTATGGCGCTGTCGCCAACGCGTCGATGCTGTCGGCCGCGATCGTCGCCGAGAAGGGCGTGCGCGCGATGCTGCGCGGCAAGAAGACGCTGGTCACCGGCGTGCTCAACAAGATCTCGTGTTTCTTCACCGGCATGATGCCGCGCGGCGTGACGTCGCGCGCGTCGATGTTCGTGATGGGGAAGCCCAAGAGCGGCGCGCTGCCCGCCTCGACGAGCACGCAGAGATTGCCATGAGCAGCGAAGCGGACAACGTCAGGCGCTGGGACGGCGAGCGTCGCGGTCACTACGAGGTCTGGTACCTGACCCTCAACGATCCGGCGAGCCGCGATGGCTACTGGATCCGCTACACGCTCGAGGCGCCGCTCGACGGGCACGGCGAGCCGTATGCGCAGCTGTGGTTCGCACGATTTTCGGCCGGGGTCGCCGACGGCGCGCGCACGTTCGGCATCAATCGCAGGTTCCCGATCGCGTCGATGGTGACGGCCGGCGCGGCGAGCGGCGAGCCGTTCTCGGTGTCGATCGGCGGCAACAAGCTCGCCAACGATTGCGCGAGGGGCGCGCTTTCGGGCGACGGCCACTCGGCGGAGTGGGACCTCCGCTGGAAGCCGGCGCCGAAGACGCTGCATCAGTTCCCGCAGTTCATGTACCGCCGCGGCGGGATGGCGCAGACGACCGTGCTCTCGCCCAACGTCGACGTCGTGATCGACGGATCGATCACCGTGGACGGGAAGCGCTTCGACCTGCGCGACGCGCGCGGCGGCCAGACGCACCTGTGGGGCAAGAAGCACGCGTACGAGTGGGCGTGGGGCCACTGCAACGCGTTCGACGACGCGCCGCGCGCCGCGTTCGAGGTGCTGTCGGTGCGGCTCCTGCGCCGCGGCATCAAGCTGCCACCGATGACGATCGCGACCCTGTGGCTCGACGGCGAGGAGATCGCGCTCAACCGGATCGAGCAGGCGCTGCTCGCGCCCGGGTACGAGCACGGGACCGGCCGCTTCCGCTTCGTCGCCCGCAGCTTCACCGAGCGCCTCGAGGGCGAGTTCAGCTGCCGCCCCGAGGACATGGTGCGCGCCAGCTACCACGATCCCGACGGCGAGCCGTCGTACTGCCACAATTCCTGCATCGGCGACCTGCGCCTGACGCTCTCGCGCCGCGTGCGCGGGCGCTGGAAGGAGACCGCGCGCCTGGTCGCGCCGCGCCGCGGTCACTTCGAGGTCGCGGGCCGGTCGCGCGACGCAGCGGTCACGGCGGAACACGTCACGGTCGAGTGACCGGGCCGGAGGCCGGTCACACTCGACGGGCCTCGGGCCTCGGACCTCAGGCAGAAGGCCTCGGGCGTCGGGCCGCGGCGGTCATCCAGCCGATGTAGTGCGTGGCGAGCGCGCGCGCGGCGGTGGGTGACGGCAGGCCAAGCGGGGCGGCGTTGGAGGCGAAACGCTCGGCCTCGCGCGCCGCGAGCGCCGGCAACGCGGCGAGCGCGGCGGTGACCGCGGCTTCGACGGCCGCGCGTTGTGACGCGCAGAGCTGCCTGTCGAGCCACGCGGCGACGGCGAAGGCGAGGTGGGCGTGTGCTTGCTCGTCGCGCGCGATCGAGGTCATCGCGTCTGCGAGCGCCGCGTTGGTGGCGGTCTGCGCCTGGTATTCGCAGAGGAGCGCGGCGAAGCCTTCGTTGACGCAGCCCTCGACGGCGTTCTCGATCGCGATCTGCTCGAGGGTGCGCGGCGGGATGGGCGCGACGACGACGCTGGTGGGTCGTGCACCGACGCGCGCGCCGAGCCGCGCCATGATGGCCGCGTGCCGGACTTCGTCACGGGCGGCCGCTCGTGATGCACGCACGAGCCGCGCCGGCGCGCCGAGCGCCGCGAGCTCTGCCGCCAGTCGCTCGAACGCGGGCACGCTCGCCGCCTCCATGTGCATCGACTCGGCGTACCAGCGCGCGTGCGCGTCGCTGGCGTCGCCCACGCGCGAGGCGAGCCCCTCGGGGCGGCGACCCCGCGGGCGGCACTCGTCCGGGAACCCGAGGTCCATCTGATCCACGAGCGAGGCCGCGCCGTCGTCGACGACGAACGTCGCGGTCCCGGCGGTCGAGCATCCGCCGCCCCCGCCGAAGGTCACGAGCGCGCCGCGTGCCAGCGGCCGGAACATCACCCACACGTAGCTGGCTCCGCCGGGGTGCTCGCGGAGCGCTGCGAGCGCCAGCGCGATCGCCGCGAGCGGCCCCTCGGGCGGCGGCGGACCGCTCGCCTCGTCCGCCGGCATCACGTGCCCCATCATCTGCTGTAGCGAGAGCGCGACGCCCGGGGACACCGGCTCGGCTGCCACGAATTCCGCGACGGGCTGCTCCGGCGGTACGCGCAGCTCGGCCGGGAAGCCGTCCGCGATGCGAAACGCGCCGTTCGCCGTGAGCTCGACCCAGGCGTCGGTGCGCGCGAGCTTGCCCCCGTCTCGCAGCAACCGGAGGATCGCGATCTCGGCGTCGTCGCTCGCCGCGGCGCCACGCTCGGCGACGAGCCTGTCGACGACCGGCGCGAGCGCTGACCACGGCACGACTTGCACGTGCCCGCCGGCCGTGAGGTACAGGAGCCGGTCGGCGAACGGATCGGTCGCCATCGGCACGGCGCACGGCGAGTCGGTGCACGCGCCGTACAGCTCGGGCCCCCGCACGACTTCGATGCAGTTGGTGCAGTGCGGCGTGCGCACGTACACGCCGCGCGCGTCGCCTGGCACGGGCGCGTGGCGATCGAGGAGCTTCAGCACGGACACGCGGGTCCAGCCTTCGGTCCGCGCCGGCGCCGGCGGCGGCGTCACGATGGTGTTCGACGTGTCGACCTGACGCCCGCCACATGCGCCTCCCGCGAGGACGGCGGCGACGAGCATCTTGCTGATGGTTCGAAAACGCATGGCCGTGAAACGCTCGCCCGCCTCGGATCCTACACTCTGGATCGAGTAGGATGCGCCCGTGCCCGGCCAACGGACTCCGCTTTACGACGCCCACAAGGCGCTCGGCGCTCGCATGATCGACTTCGGCGGCTGGGACATGCCGGTCTCGTACCCGGCCGGCACGATCAAGGAGCACAAGGCGGTGCGCGAGAGCGCCGGCCTCTTCGACGTGTCGCACATGGGCGAGGCGTGGATCCGCGGCCCGCGCGCCACCGAGGCGGTGCAGAAGCTCACGACCAACGACGTCGGTGGAGCGGCCTCCGGCAAGGCGGTCTACACCTTGCTCTGCCGCCCCGACGGCGGCATCGTCGACGACTGCATCTTCTACAAGCGCTCGGCCACCGAGTACTTCGTGATCGTGAACGCCTCCAACACCGCCAAGGACCTGGCGTGGATGCGCGAGCAGATCGGCCCGTATGGATCGGGCGTCGACCTCGAGGATGTCTCGGCCGCCACCGCGCTCATCGCGGTGCAGGGCCCGCGCGCCGTCGCGCTCGTCGACAACCTGGCCGGCGGCCGCGGCGACCTTTCCGCGATGCCGACCTTCACGTTCGCCGACGCCAACGTCGCCGGCGCCGCCTGCGTGGCCGCGCGCACCGGGTACACCGGCGAGGACGGCTTCGAGCTCGCGTGCGCCAACGAGGACGCTCCCAGGATCTGGTCGGCGCTCCTCGAGGCCGGCTCCGAGAACGGCGTGCTCGCGTGCGGCCTCGGCGCGCGCGACTCGCTGCGCCTCGAGTCCAAGCTGCCGCTCTACGGCAACGATCTCGACGACACCACGTCACCGCTCGAGGCCGGCCTGGGCTGGGCCGTGAAGCTCGAGAAGGGCGACTTCCTCGGGCGCGACGTGCTCGTCCGCCAGAAGGCCGAAGGCCTGCGCCGCACGCTCGTCGGCTTCCGCATCGACGATCGCGCCATCGCGCGCCACGGCTACAGCGTCGTCGACCGCGCGCTCCCCACGGGCGAGCAGGTGATCGGCACCGTCACGAGCGGTGGCCCCGGCATCTCGGTGCCCGGCTCCATCGGCCTCGCGTACGTTCCTCCGTCGGCGGCGACGCCGGGATCCACGCTCACGATCGACTGCCGCGGCAAGGACATCGCCGCGACCGTCGTGAAGGGCAAGTTCTACAGCCGTTCCAGGAACTGACCCCAGACCCGACAGGACAGGACTCTCGACATGAGCTATCCCACCGACCTTCGCTACACCAACGACCACGAGTGGCTCCGCACCAGCGGCGCGAACAGCACCGTCGGCATCACCCAGTTCGCCGTCGATCAGCTCGGCGACATCACGCTCGTCGATCTCGCGCGCGAGGGCGATCTGGTCACCAAGGGCCAGCGCTTTGGCACGATCGAGAGCGTGAAGTCGGTGTCGGACCTGTACGCGCCGGTCTCGGGCAAGGTGACCAAGGTGAACGCCGCGCTCAAGGATTCGCCCGAGCTCGTCAACCAGGACTGTTACGGCGGTGCGTGGATGATCGAGATCGAGCTCTCGGACGCGGGCGAGCTCGAGGAGCTGCTCTCGCCCGAGGCGTACACGGCGCTCACCGCCGAGCACTGATCGTTCCGGCTCAGAGCGGGCTCAGAGCGTCCGGAAGATCTTCCAGCTCGCCTTCTGCCCGCCGCCGATCTGGAGGTGGAAGCCGAACTCGAACGTGATGTTCCCGGTCGCGTCGACCAGCCCGCCCGGCGGGTTGGGGAACGGCTGCGCCGCCTTGAACGCGCGCACCGCCTCGTCGTCGAGGAGATCGACGCCCGACGGGCTGGAGACGACGATGCGGCTCAACGCGCCGGTCGGGCTCAGCGTGACGCGCACGCGCGTGATGCGCGTCTTGTAGCCGTAGACCTGGCCGGTGGGATCGTGGCGCGCCCAGATCGACACCGGGTCCCAGTTCTGGTGCACGCGCCGCTTCATGCGGTTGAAGAAGCTCGCGAACACCCACTGCTTGCTGTTGAGCGCGGTCTCGTCACCCTCGGCGACCTCGTCGAGGTGATCGACGTTGCCGCCACCGACCGCGCGCTCGAGCACGTCGGTGGACGGGCGCAGGTTGGGAACCGGTGGCGTACCACCGCCGCCGCCGTCCTCGCCGCGCGGCTGATCGGAGACGCGTCGCTCTTCCGACGAGATGAAGCCGTCGCCGCGCCGCCCGCGCATGCCATCGCCGATCGGTAGATCGAGGCCGCCCAGGAGGCCCTTCTGATGCGCCTCTTGCGGCTCGAGCGCAGGATCGCTGGCGCCGGGGGCGCGCATGCGCATGAGGCCCGGGGCGCGCGGCGCGTCGGGGTTCGTGCCCGCGACGTCGGGCTCGCGCGGCGCGGCCGTGGCCTCGCGCGGGTTGTCCTTCACCTCGAGCTGCGCCGGCTTCGACTTGGCGACGATGTCCTCGCGATTCGATCCGCGCGCGACCATCTCGCGCTCGACCTTGTTGTCGTACTCGGAGACGAAGCGCGCGTTGTCGGGCGCGACCTCGACAGTGGGCTTCGCCATCTCGACGACCTGCGCCTGCTTCTCGAGGATCGTCTTGCGCTTGATCGCCTCCTGCTCGAGCGCGACCTGCTGTTCTTGCTGCTTCTGCTCGAACTCCTTCTGGCGCTGCTCGTCGAGCATCTCGAGGAGCGGCTCGGGATCGATCTGCTCGAGCTCCTTCACGTCGATGGGCGCGAGCGTGAACGCGACCTGCGGCAGGTCGAAGCGGTGACACGCGAGGCGGTCACTCTCGAGGAGCATCGCGGACTGGCGCAGGCACGCCTCGGGGTCGGTCGCGAACGGCGTCACGCACGTCGCCATGCGCGCGGCCGCGGCGAGCAGCGCATCGCCGTCGCAGCTCGGATCGAGTGGCGGCTTCGCGATGCGCGCACCCGGCTGCTTCGTGGTCTCGATCGCGCCGATGCCGGCCCAGCCGGAGAGCATGCCGGTCGCATCCGCGCCCTCGACCACCGCGGCGTGCACGACGGCAGCGGCCAGGATCGAGATCGCGATCGCCGCGCGCTCGTGCCGCTTCCCGCGACGCCTGGTGCCGACCTGCGTCATGGCCGTGGCCGAGTATACGGCGGCGTCGAGGCGGTGCGAGGGGATTCGATGCGCGCGTCGCCTAGTGGATCATGGGGCTGCGGAACGTGTAGGGGATCATCACCCTCAGCTCGGAGCGCCCCTCGAGCAGCGCCCGCGGCACGGGCGGCAGCTTGCCGATGCGGCGCAGCGCGCCGGTGAGCTGGTCGTCGAACGCGGCGTGGCCGCTCCCGGCGTGCACCGAGATGTTCGCCATCGAGCCGTCGGCTCGCAGCGTGAGGATCGCGACCACGCGGCCCGAGACGAGCTGGATGGCCAGCTCGCGCGGATACTCGATCGTGCGATCGAGGCGACGGAACAGCTCGACGAAGTAGGCGTCCTGGCGCGTGGCGAACGTCGACGCGTTGCCGGGACCGGCGGACACGTCGGCGCGCGCGGCAGCGGTGCCATGTCGACCCCAGCCGTCGGCGACCATGCCGGGCGCCGCCGCGCCGGCGACGCCTTCACCGTCGTGATCGCCGCCCGAGCGTGGCGGCGTGAGATCGTACGGATCGACGCGGCGCTGGTTCGACGCGGCGGCGACGGCGCGATCGTCGGAGGTCGCGCCCTTGCGCGTGACGTCGACCGCGGACGCGCCGCGATCGACGAACGCCGCCTCGCGCGTCGCCTGCGGTGCGCCGTCGGTGCGCGCCGGAACCGTGGCCCCGGGCGCCCCGGTGGTGGCGTCGGGTGTCGCGATCGCGGGGAGCGCGGGCACGCCGGGTGCGCCCTGCCCGGTCGCGCCGCCGACCGACGCGGCGACGGCGCCGTCGGTCGCCAGCTTCGTCGGCGCGCGATCGCCGTAGGACCGATCGTCGTCGCGGTTGATGGCCTCCGGCGACGTCGCGCGCCGGCGCCCCGCGGTGCGCGGCGTGCGGTAGCCGTCGGGCGAGTTCCAGATGCGCGCACGAAGCGCGGCGTCGTCGGCGCGATCGCGACGCTCGGTCCACGCCGCGGTGCCACCCTCGGCGCCGCCGCCACGATCCGCCGCGCGCGCACCCGGCAGGTCGGCGGACCGCGGTCGCGCTGGCGCGGTCGCGTTCCACGTCGCGGCGTCACCGACCCCGAGCACGGCCTCGAGCGTCAGCGCCGGCGGCGACACGCTCACCAGGCCGACCATCGACACGTCGCCGAGCTCGGCCGGCGGCATCGGCGCGGTCGGCCCCGGCGCCACAGCCACGACCGTCCCCGGCGTGACCCGCGGAAGCGGCGCGTCGTGGACGAAGATGTGATCGAGCAGGAACACCAGCCCCGCGTTCACCAGCGCCGCCGCCGCAAGCGCCTCCCAGCCACGTCGTTCTCGACGATGAGCTGGGATCGCGGCCATGTCGTCAGTATGCCCCCACCACCGCGGGCGCGCCCGGGTCGCGTGATGTACGTCAACCGCGCACCCGATCTCGGAAGACGGCTGGCTCGTACGTCCGCCATGCCATCGGCGAAGCTGTATCTGGCGCTCCTCCTCCTGGCCGCGTGTGGCGGAAGCGCACGCCCGCAGCCCGCCTCGCCGAGCGCCCCGGTGGTGACGACGGCGCCGCCCGCGACCGCGATCAAGCTGCCGCCGCCGAAGCCGCCGCAACCGGAGCTCACCGGTCCGGTTCACGAGCGCGCCAAGCAGCTGCGCCGCGCCGGCGACCTGCTCGATCAAGCGCAGCAGGCGCTCGATCTCGGCAGTCGCAACAACGCCGACATCCTCTTCTCGACGGCCGAGTTGCTCGTCGGCGCCGACGCCGTCGCCGCGCTCGCGCCGCGCTTTCGCGAAGGTGCCCCGCCGCGCGTGACCTCACCGATCGAGAAGGTGGCGCTCGATCAGCCGGCGCAGCCGGCCGCGGTCGGCAACTCCGACGAAGACGAGGCCGCGGAGGCGGTCGAGGCGAAGAAGCCGCCGAAGCCGCCGGCGCGCGGCTCGCTCACCGGCACGCTCACCATCGGCGGCCAGCCCGGCGGCGGCGGGCTCGCGCTCGTCACGCTCGAACCGAAAGGCCGCACGTGGAAGGCGCGCGCGCCGCGCCAGCGCGTGATGGAGCAGCGCGATCGCGTGTTCGCGCCGCACCTCATGATCATCCCCACCGGCTCGACGGTGACGTTCCCCAACTTCGACACGATCTTCCACAACGTGTTCTCGACGTCGCAGCCGGGCGCGTTCGACCTCGGCCTCTATCGTCAGGGCGAGACGCGCGCGGTGACCTTCGCCAAGGAAGGCATCGTGCGGCTCGGCTGCAACATCCACAGCAACATGTCGGCGACGATCGTCGTGATCGGCGCGCCGCACTACGTGGTCCCCGACGGCACCGGCGCCTTCACCTTCAAGAGCCTCGCGCCGGGCGCGTACACGCTGCGCGCGTGGAGCGAGCGCACCAGGGCGCCGCTCACGCAGGAGATCACGATCCGGGCCGGTGGCAACACCGTCGCCGTCGGCGTCGATGGCGACGCACCGCCCGGCGTGATGGACGACAAGTTCGGAGCGTCTCGTGGCAACTGAGCGCTCGCCGCTCGTCGTGGTGGGCGCGGTCGCGTTCGCCGCGGGCGGCGTGATCGCGGCGTGGTCGATGCGGGCCGCCAAGCCGAGCACGCCGCCGCTCGCCGCCGTCACCGGCGCACTCGAGACCGGCGTGCGCGCGACCCGCGACGCCGTCGGAGAGCGTGCGGCGGCCGTGACCGCGCTCCCCGTGCTCGCGCACGCCGTCGCCACCGACGAGGGCACGGTGCGCGACCTCGCCGGCAAGGAGATCACGCTGCGCCCGCGCGCCGGCGAGCACCTCGAGATCGCGCAGATCGATCGCGCGTCGCTGCGCGTGGCCACGCTCCTGCGCGTCCCCGCCGACGCGCCGACCTCGCCGCACCTCGCGTCGCCGGGCCTGCACGCGACGATCACCGGCGGCACGCTGCTCGTGACCGACGTGCGCGACGTGATGCCGTCGGATCCCGTGCGCGCCGCCGAGGTGCGCGGGGCGCTCGCCGTGACCGCGGCCGTCGACCTCGCGCCGGTGCACGTCGCCCTGGGCGGTGGTTCGGCGCGACTGGAGCTCGCCGGCGCGATCCTGACGCTCGGCCCCGTCGGCGTCACCGACGACACCACGCGCTCGGCCGCGATCGAGGGCATCCCGGGCCTTACCGTGCACGTCGCGGCCGCGCCCGCCGGTGGCATGAACACGGCCGGTCTCGCGCTCGGAGCGCTCGTCGCCGCCGCCGGCCTCGCCGCGATCGCGGCAGGCTTGCGCCGCCGCATCGAGACGCGGGCGCTCGCCGCGGACGCACCGGTCGTCACCGACGCGTCACCGCCGGGCTCGCCGGCGGCGCGGCCGCGCTCCCCCACCGGCGAGCGCTACGGCCGTTACCAGCGCGTGCGGCTCCTCGGCTCGGGCGGCATGGCCGACGTCTATCTGGCGCGCGCCACCGGCGAGGCCGGCTTCGAACGCCCGGTCGCGCTCAAGGTGCTCCACCCGCACATGGCCCGCCGCCCCGAGGCGGTGAACCACTTCCTCGACGAGGCGCGCCTCGCGTCGCGCCTCGATCACCCGAGCATCGTGGCGGTGCACGACCTGGGTCGGGCCGGCAGCGAGTACTTCATCGCGATGGAGTACATCGACGGCGCCGACCTCGACCGCGTCCTGCGCTCGATGCGCGACCGCGGCGCGCACGTGCCGCTCGCCGTCGCGCTCACGATCCTCCGCCGCGTCTGCGACGGCCTCCACGCCGCGCACACCGCGTGCGGCGAGGACGGCGTCCCGATCAACCTCATCCACCGCGACGTGAAGACCGGCAACGTGCTGCTCTCGCGCCAGGGCGCCGTGAAGATCGGCGACTTCGGCATCGCGCGCGCCGCGACGACGGTGCGCACCACGACCATCGGCGAGACCAAGGGCACGGCGGAGGTCATGGCGCCCGAGCAGCGCATGGGTCACGAGATCGACGTGCGCGCCGACGTCTTCTCGGTCGCGGCGCTGGGCTACGAGCTGCTCACCGGCGCCGCCGTGAACCTCGACCTCGCCATCCTCGCGCAGCTCGGGCTCGAGGGCTGGCCGCACCTGCCCATGCCGACCACGATCCGGCCCGACCTACCCGTCGAGCTCGACGCCATCCTCATTGGCGCCCTCGCCTACCAGGCGGCGGGCCGGCCCGATAGCTGCGCCGCGCTCGAGGAGCAGCTGGCGGCTGTGGCAAACCGTCACGGTCTCGCGTGTGGCGACAAGGAGATCGCGGCGTGGCTGGCCGGCGAGCTTCCCCGATTGTTGGATCGCGCGCTGTTCACCGCCGCCGGCACGCCGCCCACCCAGCAAGCTGCGATAGCATAGCGATGCATGGTCTGGGTCGCGCTCGCCGCGGTGGTGGTTGCCGTCGTCGCGGTTGTCTGGTCGAAGCGCCGCGCCGACAACGCGGTGCGACTCGCCACGGCGAACGCGCCGCGTCCGCCGGTCGAGCGCGATGAGGAAGCCGAGCGCGCGATCATCCACGTGACCGAGCAGGCCGAGCGGCTGTCGCGCGGCGAGGCGGTGGTGCACGGAAACGCGGCGGCGCGCGGCGCCATCGAGAGCCTCGAGCGCGTCGCGGTGAAGGTGCAGCAGATGACCGACGCGCGCGCCCACATCGTGGCGACGCAGCGCGACCTCGATCGCGCGCGCGCGATGTATCGATCGATCCTGCCGCTGTCGAGCGTGGGCAAGCACGGCCGCCTTCACGTCGCCGGATCGTGCACACCGGCTGCAGAGACGGGCGGCGACTGGTGGACCTACCGCCGGCTGACCGGCGGGCGCTTGCTCGTCGTCGTCGGCGACGCGACCGGCCACGGCGTCTACTCCGCGATGATCGGATGCGCGGCGCACGGCGCGGTCGAGGCGCTCTCGCAGGTCGGCGAGGAGCGGCTGACGCCGACGTCGGTCCTGCGCGCCATCAACGCCGCGATCCGCATCCCCGGCGCCGACCACACCGCCATGACGTGCTTCGCGGCGCTGCTCGACCCCAAGGGCACGATCGATTTCGCCAACGCCTCGCACATGCTGCCTCTGCACGCCAACACCGACGCGAGCGGCGCGGTGACCAAGGTCGGCGCCCTGTCGACGGCGGCATCGATCGATCGCGTCGACGACAGCGAGGTCATCGTCGCCGACATCCGCGAGGGCAGCCAGCAGCTCGCGCCGGGCGACGTGGTCGTGCTCTTCACCGACGGCCTCACCGATCGGCGCGACAAGGGCGGCCGCGCGTTCGGCCACCGCCGGCTGCAGCTCGCGGTCCAGAAGGCACAGAGCCCCGGCGGCGAGAAGGGCATCTCCAGCGTGCGCGACGCCCTGCTCGGAGAGATCAACACGTTCTCCGACGGCGTGCCCGCCGACGACGACGTGACGCTCGTCGTGTGCTCGCTCGACCGCGCGTGACCTGGCAAAGAGCGGTCGTCGCGCGCGCTGACTCACATCCGCGGTGGACCTGTATCCACCTGCCGTGAACAGACACCTCATCCATTTTCGTTCGGTCACATTTTCAACGGCGCTGCTCTCTCTCCTTGCCGGCTGCGTCGAGACCTCCCAACCCGTCGGCGACGAGCCGATCGCCGACGAGCTCGGCGACAGCGGCAGTGACGGCGAGCGCATCGTCGGCGAGGAAGGCGCCTGGGGCGTGGCGCGCGTGCGCACCGCGTCGGGCGAATCGCAGCTCGTCGACTACCAGGTCGTCGACGGCAACGCCATCCACGACGGCGACATCGATCTCGGACCGGTGAGCCGCCTCCGCCAGCGCGGCGGCGCGGCGCGTCTGGGCGAGCGCTGGCCCAGCAACACCGTGTACTACGCGTTCGACCCCGGCTTCGGCGCCGGGGAGTGCGCGGCCGACGCCAGTGGCAATTCGCTGGCGTGGACGCCGCTCCAGATCGGCAGCGCCGCCAACTGCGTGTGCTGGACCGGCGGAACCCACTGCGTGCACGTCCGCACGCGCGCGCGCGAGGTCATCGCCGACCTCGACGCGCGGCTCCCGCTGAAGTTCGTCGAGGTCTCGACCGACGACAGCCGGCACAAGCTGCTCATCCGCTGGGGCGGCACCGACCCCGACTCGAACCCGGCGGGGCGCGCCGAGGTCGGGCACATGGACGACCTCCTCGACAACTACCAGCACATGACGTTCCGCAAGGCCCACGAGGCCGAGGACCCGGAGGTCGCGGGCAACGGCGCCTACAACCTCCAGCCCGTGCCCGGCACGATGCGTCACGAGATGCTCCACACGATCGGCGTGTGGCACGAGCAGAGCCGCGCCGATCGCGACCAGTTCGTCGATCTGCACGACGAGTGCATGGACGGCGAAGGCGGCAACTACGATCTCCACGACGAGTCCGCGGACGTCGGCCCCTACGACTTCCGATCGATCATGCACTACTACGCCAACGCGTTCTGCGCGAAGGACGACGACGACGACGACAACGACGGCAAGACCGACGAGTGCAAGCCGGATTGCTGGACCATGACGAAGGACTCGACGGGGCTGCACAACGGCATCGGCCCGCGAGACGGCGCGATCCCGTGGGACCCGAGCGAGGACAGCGGCGCGTTCTCGGATCTGACCGCGGACGACAAGAACACGCTGTTCCACATGTACGCGTCGGCGCCGGACACCAACGCCGCCGACGAGCACTTCGGCAACGCGCTCGCCGTCGCGGACTTCGACGACGACGGCTATGACGACGTCGCGGTCGGCGTGCCCGAGCAGGACGTCGCGGGCGTCACCGACGCGGGCTACGTGGTCATCTACAAGGGCACCGCGACCGGCCTGGTCTTCTACCAGGAGGTGAGCGCGTCGACGCTGGCCGGCTACGGCGCGATCGCGGGTGCGAAGCTCGGCACCGCGCTCGCCGCCGGCGATATCAACGACGACGGCGTCGACGACCTCGCGATCGGCGCGCCCGGCCAGCCCGCCGACGGACAGAGCGCTGCGGGCATGGTCGTGCTCATGCTCGGCAGCCGCGGCGGCCTTTGGCCCAGCCACTACGTGGATCAGGCTGACCTCTCCGGCGCCGTGAACAACGCGAACGAGAACTTCGGGGCCGCGCTCGCCATGGGCGACCTCGCCGGCATCGGACGCGACCAGCTCGTCGTCGGCGCGCCGCGCGATCGCAACCTCACCGCCGCCGGCAACGAGTCGCCCACCGGCGCGGTGTACGTGTTCGCGTTCTCGAAGGACGCGAACCCGGCGATGCACAAGCCGACGCGCGTGAAGCCGTCGATCACCGAGCTCGGCAGTGGCTTCGGCAGCGCGCTCGCGGTGGGCGAGTTCGACGACACCACCACCGCGACGCGCGATCTGGCCGTGGGCGCGCCCACGCACGGCACCGGCGGCAAGGTGCACCTCTTCACCGGCCGAAAGCCGCCGGAGGTCGCGGCGGCGTGGTCGAACGTGATCACCCTGAAGTCCACCATCACGTCACCGTGGGCCGACGCGCAGTTCGGCGCGTCGCTGTCGATGGGCAACCTCAGCATCGGGAACTACTACCGGACCGAGCTGGCGATCGGCGCGCCGGCGTTCTCGAACGGTGCCGGCGTCGTGCGCGTGGTCGAGCTGCAGTCCGACGGCGGCGCGACCTTCCTGCTCAACTCGATCTCCGCGTCGCAGCAGAGCGGCGCCCGCTACGGCGCATCCGTGCTCATCGCCGACGTCGATCGCCAGAGCGTGTCCGACGACCTCATCGTCGGCGAGCCCGGCGCCACCGATCACGGCGGCCGCGTCTGGGTCGGGCGCGGCGGCGTCAACGGGCTGCCGCTCGGCAACGTCATCTACCAGCGCCGCGCGGCGCCGCTCGCCGACGAGGATGCGACCGATCTGTTCGGCGCGGCGATCGCCGTGGGCCAGGTCGACGGCTACGGCAACGTGCCGTCCAGCGACGACAAGTCGAACCGTTACCGCGATCTCGTGGTCGGCGCACCCGGCGCCGCGCCCGACCTCGCGTCGATCGCGAACCCGACGGCGCCGGAGGATCCGGCCGGCGCGGGCGCCGTGTACATGTTCGTCGGCACGAGCACCGTGCTCGCGGGCCGCGAGTACACGCACCAGGAACGCAGCGGCCGCCTCTAGCGGCAACACGAGATACGCGCGCAAAACTTTTTCGATTGACGATCGTAGAGTGATGCCGTAGTTCTTCAGTCCTCGCTGGGTGCACTCCTGCTCCCGGGTTTCAGTGTTGATCGGGCCGGGCGGCGTCGGAGCGCGTGATCGGTCGACTCGTCGGAGTCGTCACCGGGTCACGTTCGCGTTCACGACGTACCGCCGGGGCAGCCCGCGCCAAGCGAGACCGGATTTTTGAAGGTTCGACTCCTTCCTGGCCCACTTCTATGGGCCGGTGGCGGAACGGTAAACGCACTGGGCTTGCTCATCCCAACAAATCCAGCCGTCTCGTAAACGGTAAAAAACCTGAGCCGGTCGTCACCGGTGGAAGCCCGGAAGGGTTTCACCCGACCACGTCTCTTCGAGCCCGGAACGATTCACGTCACGACGCGACGCGCGCCAACCGTCAACCCTGATGGTCCGCGCGCGGCAACTCGTGACGTCGTCGATCTCACCTCGACGCGACGGCGCCCCCGCGCAACCGCGCTTCGCTCACGAGCGAGTCGCCACGGCGCGCTGGCCTCCCCCGGCGACGACCACCTTTTGCCCGTTCGGGGCTGCTCGCCCACTCCTCGCGGCCGCCCCTCACTGCTTTCCATGCGGGCCACTCGCCCGCGCTTTCTGGAGTCACGTGTCATGCACCATCTCAAGCTGAACCTCAACGAACGTGCGGTCCTCATCCGCGACGGCAAGCCCGTCCGCGCGATCGGTCCGGGCCGCTACACCTTCTGGAAGCACCACGACGTGCACCAGTGGAACACCGACGAGCTCGCCTTCACGGGCCCGGCCTCGGTCATCGCGGCCTTGCCGCTCGACTGGTACGAGACCGTGCGTCTCGCGCCGGGTCAGTACGGCATCGTCCTGCGCGACGAGCGCCCGACGGCCTTCCTGCGTCCGGGTGTCCACCGCGTCTGGAAGGTCGAGAGCAACGTGATCGTGCGTGCCTACGCCGAGACCGATCCGCTTCCGCCGCTCACCGACGAGCTCCGCAAGGTCATCCCGTCGGCCGAGCTGCTCGAGGCGCAGATCGAGGTGAACCAGCGCGGCGTCCTCGTCCGCGACGGTGTGCCCGACCGCGTCCTCACGCCGGGGCATCACGCCTTCTGGGGCAAGCACAACAAGCTCCTGGCCTGGAACCTCGACGACATCGTCCTCGTGGCGCAGCCCGACGTGCTCGCGCTCCTGCCGCAGGCCTGGTACCAGACCGTCATGCTGGGCGTGAACCAGCGTGCCGTCCTGTACCGCGACGACCGTCCGGTGAAGTTCCTGCGCCCGGGTCTGTACCGCGTGTGGACCATCAACCCGAACGTGCGGATCGACATCCACGACGTGACCGGTGACGCGCCCGAGCTCACCGACGAGCTCCGCGCCATCATCCCGGCGGGCGAGATCGTCGAGGCCCAGGTGCGCCAGTTCGAGCGCGGCATCCAGTACGTGCAGGGTCGCTTCGCGGCCATGCTCGAGCCGGGTCGCCACACCTTCTGGAACCACCCGGGCGCGCGCGTGGCGGTCACCGTGATCGACACCCGCGTGCAGCAGCTGAAGATCGAGGGCCAGGAGCTCATGACCAAGGACAAGGTCACGCTGCGCCTGACCCTCACCGCCGAGTACGCGCCGACCGACGCGGCGACCACCGTCCACGCGGTGGCCGACGTGAAGGACGCGCTCTACCTGGCGGTGCAGCTGGCGGCTCGTGAGTTCGTTTCGGGCGTGACCCTCGACGAGCTGCTCGAGCAGCGCGACACGCTCACCCGGTACCTCGAGGCGCAGGTCGTCCCGCGCGCCGAGATCTTCGGCGTGCGTGTCCACCGCGTCGGCGTGAAGGACGTCATCCTCCCGGGCGAGATGAAGCTCCTGCTCAACAAGGTCATCGAGGCGGAGAAGGCCGCGGCCGCGAACGTCATCCTCCGCCGTGAGGATGCGGCCGCGACCCGCAACATGGCCAACACCGCCAAGGTGATCGCGGAGAACCCGGTGCTCATGCGCCTGAAGGAGCTCGAGACCATGAAGGACATCGCCGAGAAGGTCGACGAGATCAAGCTGGTCGTGGGCGCCGAGGGCCTGAAGCACCTGCTGCCGGACGGTGCGGCGACGAGCTGACGCCTCGCCGACGCACCGTGGCCTCAGGTGCCAGGCCTCAGGCCTCAGCCCAGAGAAGAGAAATGCGGGCAGTCCCTCGAATAACTGAGGGACTGCCCGTTTGTATTCTGCAATCTGAACGGGTTGCGGGTGGCACGTGCGTTGCTGTGGGATGGAGGGATGAATCGCCGCGTTGCCATCGGACCGGGGCTCGCGCTCGCGCTGGCCGCCTGTGGCGACAACCTCATCGTGCCGCCGCCGGCGCCGCGTGGTCAGGGCAGCGAGGCGACCAGCGATCTCGTCATCAACGAGATCGCGCCGCGTGGCGACGGGGCCGACTGGGTCGAGCTCTACAACCGCACCGTCACGCCCATCGATCTGTGTGGCGTGTTCTTCACCGACGCGGTCGATCGCCTCGATCACTACCTGCCGCTGGGCGGCGTGATGCCGCCGGCGCCCTGCCCCGCGCGCACGCTCGCGCCCGGCGACCGGCTCGTGGTGTACGCGGACGACACGCCGATCGTCGACGGCACGCCCATCGATCCGGCGCACGCGCCGTTCGAGCTCGGCGTCGCCGACGAGGTGCACCTGATCTCGACCGACGGCGCCGTGATCGACGGCCTCCTCTTCCTCTATCCGCCGGGGCCCGATGCGCCGGCCGATGTCACGCTGTCGCGCGACCCCGACGGTCAGGGCATGTTCTTCCCGCGCGCGCCCACACCCGCGTTCGCCAACGTGGCGGAGGTCGACGCGCCATGAAGACCCAGATCACCTTCGCGTTGCTCGCTGCGCTCGCGCCGCTCGGTGCCGCGGGCTGCAGCAGCGCGCACTGCGAGCTCGATCCCGGCGAAGACCCGGTCGCGGTGCGCCGCCTCGGCTGCTCGAGCGATCGCGAGGTGATGTCGACCGGCCGCGACGACTCGGTCTTCGCGCACACGCGCACCATCCTCTGGATCATCGATCGCGAGGACGGCAACCAGGTCTACTTCGTCGATCCCGACAAGTACACGCTGCACTACTACTTCGCGCGCGACTTCCTCGACCAGCCCGGCTTCACGCCCGTCGGCACGCTCGCCGACTTCAACATCCTGAACTACCGTCGCGACAACCGCCGCTTCCTCCTCGGCAAGCTGGTCGAGTACGTCGACCAGGACGTCTACACGCTCGAGCTCGCCGCCGGCGACGCCGCGGGCGCCGACATGATCGTCGACGGCTTCCGCATCGTCGCCGCCAGGACCGATCTCGAGGACGTCCTGCGCTATCGCCCGGTCTCCGCCGATCAGGAGGAGCTGCTCCCCGAGATCGGGCGCCGCATCAAGACCATCGCCACCGACGACGTCTTCCGCAACCAGACCTACCAGCCGCTCAACCCCGGCGTCGGCTACGGCACGCTGCGCTTCCGCCGCACCGCCACGCTCGGTGGTCAGCCGCTCTCGCCCACCGATCTCGTCGTGCTCGATCGCGTGCCCAACGAGCTGTCGATGGTCGCCGGCATCATCACCGCCGAGTTCCAGACGCCGCTCGCGCACGTGGGCGTGCTGGCCAAGACCCGCGGCACGCCCAACATGGCGCTCCGCAGCGCGTGGGACGACGAGCGGCTGCGACCGTTCGAGGGCGAGCTGGTCCGCCTCGAGGTCACCGCGCAGGACTTCACCGTCGAGATCGCCGACCCCGCCGAGGCGCAGGCCTACTGGGATTCGCTGCGGCCGGCGCAGCCACAGGTGCCGCAACACGACTCGATCACCACGCCGCTCTTCGACGTCACGCGCGTGACGCTGGCCGAGGTGACGCGCATCGGCGCCAAGGCGTCGAACCTGGGCGAGCTCTACCGCATCCAGACCAGCGACTTCCGACCGCTGCCGCTCCCCGAGCGCCCGTTCGCCATCCCGTTCTCGCACTACGCGCAGCACCTCACGGCCGCCGGCGTGTTCCCGATGATCGACGCGCTCATCGCCGACTACCAGGCCGGCCGGGTCGCGCCCGCCGAGCTCGAGCGCCGCCTCTTCGCGATCCGCTGGGCCATCTACCGCGCGCCGATCGCGCCCGGGCTCCTCGACAACGTCACCGCGCTCGCCGGCACGCGCTGGCCGGTCGAGACCAAGCTGCGCGTGCGCAGCTCGACCAACGTCGAGGACCTCGCCGAGTTCACCGGCGCCGGGCTCTACACCTCGGCCGGCATGCGCATCTCCGACGGGCGCGAGGCGATGGGCAACGCCATCAAGACGGTGTGGGCGTCGGTGTGGAACAGCCAGGCCTTCATCGAGCGCGACTTCTACCGCGTCGACCAGCACGAGGTGCGCATGGGCCTGCTCGTGCACCCGGCGCAGGACGGCGAGCTCGCCAACGGCGTCGCCCTCACCATCAACGAGTTCAGCGAGCTCCGCCCCGCGCACTACATCAACGCGCAGGTCGGCGAGGTCTCGGTCACCAACCCGACCGGCGACGCCGTCCCCGAGCAGATCCTCTTCTACACCTGGTACGAGGAGCCCGAGTACGAGGTCATCAGCCGGTCGTCGCTCCTCGGGTGGACCACCGACTGGCCATCGGCCACGTCGGTGCTCACCGACGCCGAGCTCGAAGATCTCGCCGACTACCTCGAGGCGATCCACAGCCGCTATCGCACGCTCTATCCCGGCCACGCCGTCGACGCCGAGTGGAAGCTGATGCCGGGTCGCCAGCTCCTCATCAAGCAGGCGCGCCCGTTCCTGCGGCGCGACGTCCAGCCATAGCGTCGACGCGCTCGAAGTCGTTGCTCCAGCTGGAGACGCGCGCCACCTCTTCGTCGGACAGCCTGCGGAGCACGGCGGTGAGCGTCGCCGCCGGCACGTTGTCGGCGATGACCGACCACACGCGCGGCATGTCGCGATCCGTCGTCTGCTCGAACACCTTCGCGATCGCGCGCGGCTCCATCACGGCGAGGAGCAGCGGCACGCGCTGCGGGTACTTCGACACGCCGAGGAACACGGCGGCCACGTCGCCGGGATCGTGCAGCGCGCGCACGACCGCGACCAGGTCCCCGGGCTCGGCGTCGCCGATCAGGCGATCGGCGGCCCAGGCGTGGCGCTTCGCGTACGCCGCCATCGTCTCCGCCCGATCCTGGACCTCGTCGAGCGTCCGCACCAGCTCGTAGGCGCGCTCACCCGCGCGCCCGAGGTATCCGATGCGCTTGTTCATCGGCGCGAACTTGAACGTCGCGGTCTTCATCATCCACGGCAGGTCGGCCCACGTGTCGGGGTCGGGCGCATCCGACGAGGTCGTGCGCTTCATGCGCTCGTGTTTGTCGTGGGCGGCGTCCCACGCCTCACCCTGGATCTGGTACTCGTCGGCGGCCGCATCGACATCGCGGGCACCCGGCGCACCCGGCGCGCCCGGCTCGGCGGCGGCGGGCTCGGCGGCGCCGACGACGGCGAGGTGCACGAACATCTCGCGACACGCGGCGCGCACGCGCGCGACGACGTGCGGCGGCGCGTAGTCGACGAGATCCTGCACCTGGGTCGACGGCAGGTCGCGGAGCAAGACGCGCAGCGCGTGCTCGGACAGCGAGCTCACGAGCGCGCTGCGGCGATCGATCGGCGCCTCGTCGGGCCACACCTCGGCGCGGCGCTCGGGCGGACTGATGTCGCGCCACGCGACGAGCTGGGTCATGAACGGCAGCTTCGCGAAGATGCGCGCCACCGCCGGCGCGGCGCCGCTGGTGTTGACGAACGCGGACGCGTCGCGCGGCTCCATGGCGCGGATCACCGCCGGGAGGTGCTCGATCAGGTCGTGCAGCTGCGCCGGCGGCAGCTCCGCGGCCTCGGCCCCGAGCAGCAGCTCGATCGCGTCGCCCGGCGGAAGCGCGCGCAGCATCTCGAGGCGCATCGCGCGATCTCGCTCGGACACGAGGATCCGCTTGCGCTCCCCGAGCCCGCCGGCCGCGAAGCGAAGCCCCGGCGTGACGGCGAACATCGCGGCGCCGCCACCGTCCTCGCGTCGCTGCACCGCGTCTCCACCGCCTCCGCTGTCACCGCCGCCGCGGTCCGCGCCTCCACCGCCGCCGGCCATCTCGTCGAGGATTCCCTCCGCGGGCCGTCCCGCCACCACGGCGTCGGCGACGCGATCGGCGTGCTGCTCGTACGGATCACCGACGCGCCCCAGCCCGCCCTTCAGGGCCACGCCCGCGCGCTGCTGCACCACGTGTGCGGCCTCGTGCGCCGCGGTGTGGAGGTCCGGCGCGCGCGCGAACCCCACGCGGTCCCCGGTGGCGTACGCCGCAGCGCCCAGCTGCTGCGATGCCTGCGCCGCGGGACCGCCGACCTCGGCGCGCGCGCCGCTCACGTCGTGACGGCCGAACGAGGCCTGGATCGCCGCGAGGTGCGGTAGCGGCGCGCTCGCGCCGGCCACGCCCTGGCGCGCGATCGCCTGACTCTCACCCGGGCGCCCCTCGTCGAGAAACGCCAGCGGATCGACCGACAGCGCCCGCCACTGCAGCGATCGCTGCTCGTGCTCCGCGCGCTGATCGCTCGTGAGCTCCGGCCGCGACGCGGAGGGCGACGGCGCGGGCAGGTGAGCGGTCAGCGTTCGCTTGCCGGGCGCCGGCGCTCGCTCCTCCAGCGAAGGGACCAAGTGCTCGAAATCCGGGGACGTCCGCTCGTTCATGGCGGCCTCTATCGGAGGCCCCGCGAAAAGTTTCCTCGCCTCGTGCGTTTCCCCTGCCACCCCTCGTGCGGACCGTCACCCGGAAGCGTGACAGTCGCGTCGGAGACGTCGCAGATCACCCCCGATCGGCGGGACACTCGGGGCGCGGAGGAAGCCATGACCATGCGTCGCCTCGTTCCAGCGCCCCAGGCGCTCGTGCTGTTCGTGCTCGGTTCGTGCTCGCTGTACCTCGATCCCGAGCCACCACCGACCGGCTTGCCGATCAGCGGCGGCACGTTGCTGACCACACGCGACGGCCGGCTCGCCGTCGCCTCGGACGCGGGCCGTGATCAGCTGCTGGTCGTCGACGTCGTCGACAACACGCTGGTCCGCACCGTCGCGCTCCAGCCCGGTGACGAGCCCGGACGCCTGGTCGAGGACGACGCCGGTCGCATCCACGTCGCGCTCCGCCGCGGCGGTGCGATCGTGACGCTCGCGGGTCCGCTCTCCGACGACATCGTCCGCCGCCCGGTCTGCGCGGCGCCGCGCGGCGTGGCGTGGCAGGCGACCGGCGACCTCGTCCACGTCGCGTGCGCCACCGGCGAGCTCGTCACGCTGCCCGCCGCGGGCGGCGACGCCACGCGCACCGTCGTGCTCGATCGCGATCTCCGCGACGTGGTCGTCGTCGGCGACTCGCTCCTCGTGACGCGCTTCCGCTCTGCCGAGGCACTCTGGGTCGCGAGCGACGGCACGATCACGCGCCGCGACGCGCCCGTGACGGCGGTCCGCGACGATTTCGGCCAGGGCGTCACCGCGGTGCCGAGCGTCGCGTGGCGCACCATCAGCCTGCGCGGCACGCGCGCGCTCATGATCCACCAGCGCGCGTCGCGCGGGATGCTGTCGACGAGCCCGGGCGGCTACGGCGGCGGCATGTGCAACGGCGTCATCGAGGCGACCGCGACGATCTTCGATCCGGCCGTGGCCACGCCCGGTCAGGGCCGCGTGTTCCCGCTCGCCAGCCTGCCCGTGGACGTCGCGGTCTCGCCCATCGACGACACCATCGCGGCCGTGATGGCGGGCGACTTCACCGTGCGCACGGCGCGCATCGAGTCGCTGGCCGCGCGCCAGGACGATCCCTGTGGCTTCTCGGTGAGCGAAGAGGTCGTGCCCGCCGATGTCGACCTCGGTCGCGCCACCGCCGTCGCGTTCACCGCCGACGGTCGCCTCGTGGTGCAATACGACAACGGCGTCACCGTTCGCGACGCGACCGGCTGGAACCACGTCGTCCAGCACTCGTCGGTGCCCCAGGATCCGGGGCGCGATCGATTCCATCGCGCGACGTTCAGCGGTCTCGCGTGCGCGTCGTGTCACCCCGAGGGCCGCGAGGACGGGCTGGTGTGGACCTTCGACACGCTCGGCGAGCGCCGCACGCAGGACATCGGCGGCAACCTGCGCGGTCGCGGTCCGTACCACTGGGATGCCGACATGGCGGACCTCTCGCAGCTCATCAACGACGTGCTGGTCGGCCGCATGGGCGGCGAGCCGCTCGTCGCCGGCGAGGAGCGCGCGCTGCAGGAGTTCCTCTTCGCGCTGCCGCCGCACCCCGCCCCGACCACGCTCGATCAGTCGGCGGTCGCGCGCGGCCGCGCGCTGTTCGAGTCGAGCGAGCTCGGCTGCGCCGCGTGCCACAGCGGCGAGCTGTTCACGACCAACGGCCGGGCCGACGTCGGCACCGGCGGCCGCTTCAAGGTGCCGAGCCTGGTCGGCGTCGGCTGGCGCGCACCGTACATGCACACCGGCTGCGCGCCGACGCTGCGCGATCGTTTCGGCGCGTGTGGCGGCAGCTCGCACGGCGCGACCAGCACGCTCGACGACGCGCAGCTGGGCGACCTGATCACGTTCCTCGAATCGCTGTAGTCGCCGCGCAGGGCGGCCGCGTCAGAAGCCCCAGCTCTTGCGCTGGCCGTCGAGCCACTTGCCCGCGTCGTTCATCCAGTCGCCCGCGGTCTTGGCAGCCTCGAGGCCCTTGGCGATCGACTCGAGCTGGTACGGCACGTCCGTCGACGGCGCCGTGACCGGCACGGTGATGCCGGCCTTGGTCGCGTCGGCGTTGCGCTTGGGATCGCCCATCGCCCACTCGAGCGTCTTCACGAAGATCTCCGCCATCTCGTGACCGGCGCCCTCGACGTGGTGGCCGACGTTGCGGCACATGTCGGGCGTCAGCGACTTGCCCTTGTCCTTGAGCCGCGTCGCTGCGTACCAGCAGCCGAAGTCGCGGATCTGCGCGGCCACGATCGCGACGAGCGCCGCCTCGTTGGTCAGCTTCCCCGCGGCGCACGTGCCGCCGAGCGACTCGAGCATGAGCTGCGCGCGATGGTTCCAGCGACTGCCCGCGTCCTCCTTCGGCGGCAGGAGGTACGCACGCAGCGCGTCGGTCAGCGTCTGGCCCGGCTTGATCTGGACGCCGGCCACGCCCGCGATGTCGCCCTCGAGGTTCACGACGCCGCCGTAGTCGCTGCCCTTGAAGTGATCGATCGCCGGCTTCGTGACCTTGCCGTCGAGGCCGCGCTTCATCGCGAGCATGCCGGCGCCGCCGCCGAGGTCGCCGAGCCACGTGTTGATCGCCTGCCCGGTGCCACCCTGCGACGGGATGTTGACGTGGCTCGCGGTCCAGCTGCGCGAGTCGAGGCCGATGAGCATGTGGCCGACGTCGTTGTACTTGCCGCCCGGATCCTTCACCTCGGCGCTGCCCTTGAGCGCCGCGAAGAGGCTCTGGCCGATGATGGGGCGCGGATCGTCGGGCGCCCTCGACGCCGTGTAGATCTGGAATGCGGTGTTCCGCATCTCCGAGCTCTCGACGTCGTTGTCCATGCTCCACTTCGTGCCGTAGAAGATGCCGCGCAGGATGTGGATGACGCCGTCGGTGTCGTGACCCGCTGCGACGAGCCGTTTCTCGGCGGTCTCGATCAGCGTGATGAGCGCGGCGAACGACTTCGCCGGCCCGTGTTTCTCGCCCGGAAACGGATCGGGCGCGGCGGCCGAGGTGGTGGTCGACGACGAGCCGCCGCCCTTCATCTGCAGGAACCCGAAGTCGAACGGATCGGCCTTCATCTGCACCGGTGTCGAGAGCAGCGCGCCGCCGCCGCCGGGGTGGGCGGCGCCGCCCGCGGCGAGGGACTCGGTGCGCGTCTTCTTGCCGGGCGCGTGCAGCTGCGCCGCATCGACGGTGTCGGCGGAGCCGCCGGTGGCGTGATCGCGATTCGGGCGATGGGTGCTCATGCGGGCCTCCCTCGTTTTACGGCCGCCGGCCCGTAAACCTGCCCCGAGAACCAGGGCGCTGGATCAGGGCGCTGGATCAGGGCGCTTCGGTGATCGTGATGACGAGGTCGACCTCGTCGGAGTCGGTACACTCCGGGTTGCCCTCGCACGAGGCGGCCTGCACGTTCGCCTTCCGGGTCGTGTACGTGACCTGCTTCCCGACGAGCGCGGTCGCGTCCTTGGCGCCGCCGGCGCAGAGGTCGAAGTCGCCCTCCAGGCTCTGCTCCTGACCGCCGACGTCGAGGACCACGTAACAGGCACGATCGCCGTTCTGGAGATCACGCAGGGTGCCGACCGGTCCGGCCGCGGGCGTCGCTCGCGGCCCGTCGACCATGGGCGTCGTGGATGGGGATTTCTTGGAGCACGCCGCCACGAGGAGCGCGAGGACCAACCGTTTCGTCATCCCGGAGAGCGTGCCATGGCTGGCCGGGAAGTTGCTTTGTACTCCCGGACAGATGCGACGTCCCTTGGTTATCGCGGTGTTCGCGACGCTCCTCGTGGGGGTGCTGGCCTCAGCGGCGGCCGCCCAGGGGTCGCTCACGGTCACCTACAACACCCAGTCCCACGGCGGCCCGTACGCCCCGGCCCATGTGGTCGTGGCATGGGTCGAGGACGCCAACGGGAACTTCGTCAGCACGATCAGCCGCTGGGCGAGCGTCCGCAGCGCGCACCTCGTGGCGTGGACGGCGAAGGCCGGCGCCGGCGACACCGACGCGGTGTCGGGCGCGTCGCGCATCAGCCACACGGCGCCGATCAGCGCGACGTGGGATCTGCGCAATCGCGCGGGGCAGATCGTCCCGGACGGCCCGTACACGATCCGCATGGAGCTGGCCGACAGCAACGCGTCGACGACGCAGCAGAACGCGCAGGGCACGTTCACGTTCACGAAGAACACGACCGGCTCGGAGCAGACCGGGCTCTCGAACGGCGGGTTCGCGAACGTCAGCATCACGCACACGCCGGGCGCCGAGCCGCCGGCCGACGACCCGGGCCCTGGCAGTGGCGGTGGCAGCGGCAGCGGCAGCGGCAGCGGCGACGAGCGCGCCGACGTGATCACCGGCGGCTGCGCCGCGAGCCGCGCCGAGACCGACGCGAAGGGCGTGCTCCTGGCCGTCGGTCTCGCCGTGTTGCTGATTGTTTCACGCCGCGCGCGCGCTCGCCGCGGCCGCTAGACTCGGGGCGATGCGCTCGCCCCCTGCCCTGGTCGTCATCGCTGCGCTGGTCGCGTGCGGCGGTGGCACGCCGCCGCCACCGGCGGAGCCCGAGCATGCCCAGCACGGCCAGCACGGCCAGCACGGCCAGAAGGGCCAGCACGCGGGTCCCTCGGATCACTTTCATCACAGCTTCGACGACGCGGAAACGTGGGCCGCCGTGTTCGACGACCCGGCGCGCGACGAGTGGCAGAAGCCCGACGAGCTCGTCGCGGCGCTGAAGCTCGCCCCCGACGCGCGCGTCGCCGACGTGGGCGCCGGCACCGGCTACTTCGCGGTGCGGCTCGCGCGCGCGGTGCCGCAGGGCAAGGTGTACGCGATCGACATCGAGCCCGACATGATCCGCTACATGGGCGAGCGCGCGCAGCGCGAAGGGCTCGCGAACCTGGCGGCCGTGCTGGGCACCGCCGACGACGCGCGCATCCCCGAACCGGTGGACGTCGTGCTCGTCGTCGACACGTATCATCACATCGCCGATCGGACCGCGTACTTCCGCCGGCTCGCCGGCTCCCTGCGCCCCGGTGGGCGCGTCGTGATCGTCGACTTCACCGCCGACTCGCCGATCGGCCCGCCGGTCGAGCATCGCCTCTCCGTCGGGCGCGTGGTCGCCGAGCTCGGCGACGCGGGCTACGTCGAGACGGCGCGCCACGACTTCCTGCCCAACCAGTACGTCGTCGAGCTGACGCGGCGCTGAGCGGCTCGATCGCCACCCTCGCCTCGCCGGTCGAGCCCGCTACCCGCGCGTCACCCCAGCGGGAGGAAGTCCGTGCTCACGGTGCCTGTTACCGTCGAGGAAAAGGGGGCACCGTGGCCGACGAAAGACGGGCACAGGAGACGACGTCCGTCAGGGGCGAGCGTGGCGGACTGACGCTGGGCGCGTTGCTCGGCGGTGTGCTGCTCACCGGGCTCGCCATCCTCGGCGGATGGATCGCGCTCACGCCGCATCTCTATCCGGCGCGCTTCGACACGTACGCGCTCGAGCTCACCGCGATCGCGGGCGGCACGCTGCTCGTCACCGGCGCGATCGGCGCCGGTGTGTGGGGCGTGCGGACGCAACGCGCGCTCGATGGAGGCGATCACGCCGAGGTCGCCGCGAGCATCTCGCGCGCCAACATCGAGGGCTACCTGGCCACGTTCAACGAGGGCGTGAAGCGCGCCGAGGGCTCCGATCCGTCGTCGATCGCGAATCGCACCGACTTCATCAAGGGCGTGCGCTCCGACTTCGAGACGCTGCTCGCGAAGGTCTCGGCCGACAACGATGCCGAGGTCAACCAGATCCTCGAGGACAGCGCGGAGGAGCTCGAGCGCCTCCGCGCGTACATCATCCCGACCAACGAGATCCTCGCCGACGGGCAGACCAAGCTGGCGGACATGTACGAGTGGGGCGTGCCGTCGACGGTGCTCGACAAGCTCACCGAGGAGACGGTGCCGATGCTCAAGGGCACCAACAACGCGCGGGCCCGAGCGGCGCTGCGGACGGTCTACGAGAACTACGACTACTGGGACGACTACGTCGAGGAGCACGCCATCTGGATGCGCTTCGCCGGCGGGCTGATGCTCGCGCTCATGCTCGTGAGCCTCACGGGCGCGGTGATGCTCGTGCACGTGGGCCACGTCTACTCGGGCGCGTTCTGCGGTGGTGTGGCCGGCGCACTCCTGAGCGTGGTCGCCAAGCTGCCGCCGGTCCTGGGGTATGGCGCGACCAACGCGTACGTCGCCCGCATCATGAGCCGCGTCGGCGTGGGCGTCGCCGCCAGCATGATCGGCATCGGGCTGCTGGCGTCCGACATCATCACGATCCACGTGCCCGTCGGCGATGATCGATCGATCACGTTCGCGGACATGCTCGACGGGAAGGACCGGAAGAAGGCGAAGCCCGCACCGGCAGCCGCTCCCGCGCCGCCCGCGAACGACGACGTGCCGACGGGACCGTACACGCGACGTTCGGTGCTGCTCATCCTGGCCGTCGCGATGCTGTTCGGCTTCTCCGAGCGTGCGCTTTCCACGTTCGAGGACCGGGTGCTGCCGGCGCGCGTCGTCGTGGCCGAGGAAGGACAGCGCACACGCGACGGAGACGGACGTGGCCCCAAGAAGAACGGCGGGGCCGACGACGAGGAAGGCGATGACGCGGAGGAGCCGGTCGCGCCGGCGCCGACACCGACACCGACGCCGCCGCCGACACCGACGCCGACGCCGCCGCCGACACCGACGCCGACGCCGGCGAAGCCGGCCTGACCGTCAGGGGCAGCCGTCGAAGCCCGCCGGCACCGACTGCTCGGGCGTCGCGGGATCGATCGACAAGAGGAAGTTGAGGAGGTCGGTCTTCCGCTGCGCGATCTGGGCGTCGCTGCCCTGCAGCAGCCAGTTCGGGTTGCCGGCGGTCGCGTGCGTCGACCACGCCGAGTCGTCGAGCATCGCCTCGAGCGTCGCCGCCTTGCCGTGGTGGAAGAACGGCGCGCCGAGCGCCATGCCGTAGAGCGACGGCACGTTGTAGCCGAGCCGCCCCTGCGCGCGCGCCTGCAGGTTCACGGTGCCGTCGGCGGCGCGCACCACGCGCGTCTCGAGCGTGTCGGCACCGAACGTGCCCACGTTGCGCAGCACGCACGAGACCTGGCGTGGCGCCAAGGTCGTCGTCGCCTCGGGCCCGGCGAACAGCGCCGACGCGGGCTGCACCGCGATCTGCCGCGACTGGAAGTTCCAGCCGTCGGTGGTGTTCGACGGCGGCCACGACGTCGGCGCCGCGAACGTGATGTTGTTGAGCGCCGACGGGTCGGCCGCGGCCGGCGCGAAGTGCACGCGCGACACCGTCCAGCCCGGACCGCCGTGGCAGCGCACGCAGCCGGCGTTCGCGGCCTGCGCCGTGGGCTCGCCGAACAGCTCGGCGCCACGCGCGACCGACGCCGAGTCGAGCTTCCGCAGCCGGCCCGGCGGCCGCACGGTGTTCTTCACGTACGCGTCGATCGAGTCCCAGTCCTTGGTGCACGTGCCCGCGCCGTCCTGGTCGAGCTTCACCGAGCGACCGAGGCCGTCGGCCGACAGCACGACCACGGCCTCCTGCGCGAGCGTGCCGCACGCGGCGCCGGCGATGGCCGGATCAGGGCGCGTGATGGCGCCCTTGCCGCCCTGGACGTCGCGCGTGTTGCGCTCGAAGTCGTGGATCTCGTCGAAGATGCCGGTCCAGTTGAGCGCGCGGCGCCGCTGGATCGCGCCGCGGCTGTAGCTGCCGTCGAGCGACGTCGACTGGCGCGGCCCCGCCGCGAAGCTCCACGTCACGTTGTCGCTGCGGCCGTCGGGATGGCACGAGCCGCACGAGCTCCACGAGTTGCTGGACCAGCGGCCGCGCCCCGTGAAGAAGAAGTGGAGGCCGAGCTGCGCCGGCCGCTGCTCCGCGCTGACCTGCGACGAGGCGACGGTGCGCGCCAGCTTCTGCATCGAGAAGTCGACGACGCCGAGGCGCCGCGTGCCCCAGCAGTTCACCCACGCGCGACCGCCGTTGTGCGCGAGCGCCATGCCGGTCGGGTTCTGGCACGGCCCGGGGCTGCCCTCCGGCGTCACGTTGAGATCGATCTGCTTGTTGAACGGCGTACCGCCCAGCGTCGTCGCGCCGTCCTTGTAGACGATGCGCTGCATGACGTCGGCGCCGCGTGACACCACGTAACCGACCTCCTTGTTCACGAACGCGATGTCGACCGGATCGGCGAGGAAGAAGCGCGCCGGGTCGGTGGGCGCGACCGGCGCCGGAAGCTGATCGCGCACCAGGCGCGCGAGGTTCTGCGTGCCGACGCCGCCGCGCACCTCGGTGCGCGACTCGAGGTCGCCGACCAGCACGGTCGGGAACACGTTGGCCTGGAAGTTCGCGGGGCGATCGGGCGACGCCGAGATCGCCGGGATGTAGATCGTGTTGCCGACGACCTCGACGGTCCAAAGCTGGTTGGGCGACGTCGACACCGTTGGCGCGCCGGCCGGCGCCGTCGACGGCGCGAAGCCCGAATCGAACGGCGCGAACTGGATGGGCGCGGTCGGCATCCCGTCGGCGAGCGCGTAGATGCGCACGCGCGCCTGGCGGCTGGCGTCGGTCGCCTCCTCGCCCACCGGCTCGCCGAAGAACTCGGGGACGATGAGGAGCTCGTCGTCGTCGTCCTGATCGCCGTCGTTGGTGATCGCGATGCCGCGCGGATTGCGCGGCGTGGTCACGGCGCCGACCTCGGTCATCGTGGCCGTGTCGATCACGGCGACGCGGCCCTCGGCGAACTCGGCGACGTAGAGGCGCGCGCCGCTCGGCGACAGCGCGAGCCCGGTCGGTTCGGAGCCGACCTCGAGCGTGGCGCCCACGGCCGGACTGCCACCGTCGAGCCCGTCGATGCGCACCACCGTCGCGTCGCCCGCGTTGGCGACGAACGCGCGCGTGTCGTCGGGATGGATGACCACCGAGCTGGGCTCGCGTCCGGTCGGGACCTCGGCGACGAGCGCGTCGGTCGCGGTATCGAACACGCTCGCGCTGTCCGCCTGCGGGTTCACCATGATCACGCGCGTGTCCTGCTGCGTCACCGCGATGGACGTCGAGCGCGACACGCGGCGCAGCACCGCGTGCGGGCCTTCCGGAGCGTCGACGGGATCCTCGCCGGGCGCGCCGCCGCCTCCGGTTTCGCACGCCGCGGCAAAGAACAGGACCATCAGGGTGAGTCGAGGTTTGGACATGGGACCCTCCGCGCCCCACGCCTAGCCACGAACGTGCCAGCCGCGATTCCGCCTGGTTGACCGCGCGACTCCCGACGGAGTGTCGGGTCCAACCGACAGCTGTAGGGCGCTCATCCCCACCCGATCGCGGTGAGCGCCCGTCAGACGCGAGGATCTACGGCGACGAAACTTGCAGGAAACCCCTCGCGCGCCAGAGTGAGGACATGAGCGACACCCCCACCATCGAAACCACCACGTCCTCCGAGAACACCACGCCCCCGCTGCCCGCGAAGGCGCCGCTGCTGCTCCGCGCGAAGGTCACCACGGGCAAGGCCATCGTCACGGTCTTCGCGCGCGTTCGCACCGTGCAGGCCAACGCCGTGCAGAAGTCCATCGACTTGATCGCCGCCGCGGACGCCGGCCTGACCAAGGGACTGGTCGTCGGCGAGCAGTTCGTGCTGTCACGCCTGCGCGTCAGCCCGGAGGCGTGACGCCGCCGACAGACAGGAAGAAGCTCCACACATCGGCGATCTCGCGAAAGCGCTGATCGCGCGTGGAGCCCACGCCGTGGCCGGCGTCGGTGTCGATGCGCACGAGCACGGGCCTCCCGCTGCTCGTCGCCTTCAGCATGCGCGCCGCCATCTTGCCGGTCATCCACGGCGCCACGCGGCGATCGTTGAGCCCCACGGTGAAGATGGTCGCCGGATACGCCGTGCCGTCGACGACGTGCTGGTACGGATCCATCGCGACGATCTGCTTGAAGCCTTCCTCCGTGCGCGGATCGCCGACCTCGGCGTACTGGTTGCTGCCGTTGTCAGCGACGCTCAGGCGCGCCGGGTTCACGACGCCGACCGAGATGTTGGCGGCGCCGAAGACGTCGGGGCGCGAGGTGATGGCCATGCCGACGAGCACCCCGCCCATGCTGCCGCCCTGCGCGGCCACCTTGCGGTGGCTGCTGTACCCCTTCGCGACCAGGTACTCGCCGCACGCGACAAAGTCGGCCACGCCATTGGCCTTCTTGGCGCCCTTCCCGTCGAGGTACCAGCGCCGCCCCTTCTCGCCGCCGCCGCGCACGTGCGCGTACGCCAGCACGCCGCCGCGCTCGAGCCACGCCAGCCGCGTCGGATCGAAGTTCGGATCGATCGAGAAACCGTAGCCACCGTAGCCGTTCACGATCGCCGGGTGCGTCCCGTCGAGCGCGAGGTCGGCGCGCCGCAGGATCGACAGCGGCACCTTCGTGCCGTCGGCGCTCGTGGCCTCCACTTCCTCGGCGACGATTCCGGAGAAGTCGGCGTCGCTCTGCGTGCCGATTCCGATCGGCGTCACCTTCTTCGTCTTCGGCGCGTACGCGAAGAACGTGTTGGGCTTCACCCAGCTCGCGATCGCGAAGACCACGCCGTCGCGGAGCGGGTCGCCTTGCAGGCCGCGGATCATCCCGGCGTACGGCAGCGTGATGGCCGTGCCTCGCTTCGCGGCCCACGGCCTGCGATAGAGCGTCGACTGCCCTGCCACCGTCATGACGTAGTAGAGCGCATCGCGCGCGTCGCTCACGGCGGTGATGCGCGCCTGCGGATCCTCGGCCACCTCCACCCGCGCCGTCTTCAGGTCGGGCTTGCTCAGCGCGACCGAGACCAGCTGCATGTTGGGCGTGTCCTTGAACGACGTCATGTAGGCGCGGTCGCCGTGCACGAACTGGAAGTTGACGAAGTCGTCGTACCCCGCGATGACCCTCCATGCCGTCGCGGCGGCGCCGCTGCGGTCCACCGAGGCCAGCTTGGCGACGGCGAGTCGGCTCTCGGTGCGCGCGCCGCCACCCTGGGCCACCGCCCACGCGGTGCCCGGCGAGACGTACACCGTCGGGAACTCCTGCGGCTCGAACTTCATGCTCTGTGACCTGTCGCCGACCAGGATGTCGACGTCGTCGGCGACCGGCTTGCCGAGCACGTGGATGCGCCCCTTCATGTTCTGGATGGGATCGCCGCCGGGCGGCGGCGTGACCATCTGCGTGTAGAAGAAGCCTGATCCGTCGGCGAGCCAGTACGCCGGGAACTCGCCCCACACCATCGGAACCTCGTCGGGCAGGTGCGCGCCGGTGTCGACCGTGATGAGCTTGATCGAGCTCACCTCGCTGCCGCCGGTGGAGATGTCGTACGCGACGATCTCGCCGTCGGGCGAGACGCTGTACGAGTTGAGCGCGGCGTGCCCACCGCTCGCTTCGACGGTCGCAGGATCGACGAGGACGCGCTCCTTTCCGTCGGCGTCGCGCACCTTGAGGACCGGCAGCGACGCGCCGGCGGCGGTGTCGTAGAAGAAGGTGCGGCCACCCGCGAGCTGCACGTTGCCCGAGCTGGCCACGTCACCGCCGAGCGCGCGGATGCGGCCGAGCAATTCCTCGCGACCGGGGAGGCGTTCGAGATGCGCCGCGGCGTGGGCGGCGTGCGCGAGCATCCACGCGTCGCGCTCCTTGTTGTCGTTGCCTTCCATCCAGCGATAGGGATCGGGGACGCGCAGGCCGAACTGCTCGTCGACGGTGTCGACGGTGCGCGCGACGGGCGGGCCGGCGGGCTTCGCCGGCGCGGTGGGTGTGGTCGGCGCTGTCGCGGAGGACGTGTCGCCGGGCGTGGACGTGGACGGAGTCGCCGGCGCGACGGCCGAGGAGCCGCCTCCACACGCGGCGAGGAGAGCGAGGCAGAAGGAGGCACGCATGGCGCGCATGGTTTCACGGCGACTGCGCGACACCAACCGCGCGCGTCGGTGTGAAGTGGCAAACGTCGATCGAGCGGCGCGAGGCGCGTTATTCGACGGGCCAGGGCTCGAGGCCCGAGCTCGGCGTGCCGTCGTTGATGCGCGGCCAGCCATCGACGAAGTCGATCTCGTCGACGAGGATCACGCGGCCACGCGTGCTGTCGTGCTGGCCGGCGCCGTTCTCGTGCCACGCGTGAAACGCGAAGTAGAGGCGGTCACCGGCCGGAACGACCGAACCGTGGCCGGGGCCGACCCAGTCGGCGTCGTTGCCGAGGATCGGGTTGCCGAGCTTGGTGTACGGCCCGGTGATCGACGTCGCGCGCGCCACGCCGGTGCGATAGCGGTGGTCGTACACGTTGCCGCTGTAGAAGAGGAAGTAGGTGCCGCCGCGCTCGATGATCCACGGCGCCTCGACCACGCCTCCTTCCCACGTCGCGGGCGCGTTGCGCAGCAACTCGGTCTCGGTGGAGCCCGGCGCGAAGGAGAGGCCGTCGGCGGCGAGGCGTCGGATGAGGATCGGCGTCGGGCGGCCGTGCGCGTTGCCGTCGATCTTGTAGACGAGGTACGGGACGCCGGCCGCATCGCGGACGAAGGTCGCGTCGATGACGCCGTCCGGATGCTCGACCAGCGGGCTGCCGCGATCGGTGTACGGGCCGGTCGGCGCGTCGGCGCTGGCGGCGCCGATGGAGAGGACGTTCGCGCCGTTCACGCTCGTGTAGTACGCGATGAACTTGTTGCCGACGGCGTGGATCTCCGGCGCCCAGTTGCGACCGCCGTTGGCGGCCCACGGCGGCTTGCCGGCGGGGAGGATGGCGGCGCCGGTGTCCTCCCAGAGCACGAGGTCGTACGAGCGGCGGATGCGGAACGAGCCGCCGGTGCAGACCGCGTAGTACGTCGGCGGCGCGCCGCCGGTGTCAGCCACCGACATGACGCCGGGATCGGGGCAGTCGGTCGGGTAGACGGGATTCGTGTATGGCGGCTTGGGACCGGCGTCGGCGCCGGGCGTGGTCGTGACGTGCGCGGCGTCCAGGAGCGTCTCGGTGCCGCCGGGCGGTGTCCAGTAGAGGTGGAGCTCGGCGGCGAGGTTGATCTCGAAATACTCGACGCGGATCGCGACCGGGCCGGCGGCGAGGTCGACCGTGCCCTCGTGGCGCTCGACGAAGTGCGGGATCCAGTTGTCGATCACGAGCTGGTCGCCGACCCAGAGGCGCACGCCGTCGTCGGCGCGCGTGGCGAAGCGATACGAGCCGGCGGCCGGGACGTCGAGCGTGCCGGTGAAGCGCGCGCTGAAGCGATCGGTCCCCGCGCCGGCGACCGGCTCGGCATCGCCCCAGGTGTGATCGATGGAGGTCTCGACGGCGGAGGCGACGAGCGTGCGGTAGCGCGAGAAGTACTCGGCGCGAAAGCCCGGCACGGGCGGCGCGGCGTCGAGCTCGCCCGAGGCATCGCCGTCCGCGTCGGTGTCGGGGGCGGCGCCGTCGGCCGTGCCGTTACCGCCGCCGTCGGAGCCGCAGGCGGCGGCGATGCTGGCGAAGCAGGCGACGGCGACAGCGACGGCGAGACGGCTCACCTGGCCGAGCCTAGCGGAACGTCGCGGTCATGAGCGCGACGTTGTAGGGAATGTGCGTCGAGACCACGAACGGAATCGTGAAGGTGCCGTCGGTGTTCGCGGTGGCCGAGGGCAGCATGTACGTTCCGTAGAAGGCGGCGTGCTCACATTCGATCATGCGCTCACCCGGGCAGTCGGTGCCGCTGCAGCAGTGACGCGCCGCGAAGGTCGGATCGGTCATGAGCGCGACGGTCACCGGATCGCTCCACGGGCCCTCGGCGGCCGCGGCGAAGCGCGCGACGATGCGATTGCCGTTGCTCACTTCCTGGTCGAGCATCACGAAGCGACCGATCGACGGGAAGTAGCGCACCGAGAGCTCGCCGATGAGCCCGTCGGAGACGACGGGCGCGGCGGCGGCGCTGGCCGCCACCCACTGCCCGGTCGCAGCGTCGTAGCGCTCGAAGCCGCCCGGAGATCCGAGCGTCGTGAGCTGCTTGCGCGCGAGGTGCACCGGGCTCTGGCGATACCGGCCGGTGCCGAACATCAGCACGTAGTCGCCCTGCACCACTGTCGCGATGTTGATGAAGTCGCCGCGCATCGGGCCGTTCGCGGTGAAGCGCTGATCGACCTGATAGAGGATGTCGTACGTGGGCAAGCCGGTGCGCGACGGCGCGGCCCACTTCGCGAGATACGAGCCGCGCATCTCGAGCGGGTCGACGTTCACCGTCGAGTAGAAGACGTAGATCGAGCCGTTGTAGGAGAACGCGCCGGTCGGGACCTCGAAGTCGCCCGGCATGTTGGGAAACGCGTTCTGCCCGCGCGGCCCGGCCGGGTTGCGCACGAACTGGTTGATGTTCTGGCCCGAGGGCGGCGCCATCCATGTGCCCGCGAAGTCGGCGTCGGCGGTGCCGCTCGCGCCGCTGACCTTGAGGAAGCGGAGCTGCGAGCAGAGCACGCCGGGATCGGCGGCGACCTGCGCGGCGGTGGCGTTGGCGTACCCGACCGCGTCGGGCAGCGACTCGGGCCCCATCGGCCAGATCACCTGATCGCCGGCCGTGTCGCCGAAGAAGAAGTAGAGGTCGCTGCCGTGTGCGACCGGGATGCCGAGATCGGTGCCGCGCAGGTTCACGCGCTGGTGCGTGTCGTTGGCGGACGGATCGTCGAGGTTGCGATCGTTGATGAGCTTGCACTCGAACGTGAGCGCCTCGAGGACAGGGTCGGTCAGCGGTGTGCCGCCGTCGGGCGGACGCGCGTCCGGATCGGTGATGCTGCGCGCGTCGACGTCACCGGTGCCGTCATCGTCGGCGCCGTTGTTCGACACGCGCGCGCTGGCGCAGGCACCCAGCACGAGCAGCGCGCCCACGGTGATGATGCTCGGTCCCCGCATGAGGTATACATAATGTTTACCTGGTGCGCTGTCCAGCCGAATCTGCATCACCGCGCGCGGAACTGCGCAAATCCGCAACCACCGCGGGCGGTTGTGTCTACTCCACGAACGCGCAGTGCTCGATCGAGCTGTCGTTGATCACGCCGGCCACGTTCGCCGTTCCGGCGAAGAAGATGAGGCCGACCGACGTGTCGCCGGCGCCGAACTCGACGACGTCGAACGCGGTGTTCGAGGCGCGGTGCGTGTAGCGCTGGAGGTTGACCTCGTCGCCGTCGGGAAACGCGAAGCCCGTGGCGAGGTCCGTGATCTGCGCGCCGTAGACGTCGCGGAGCGCGGCCAGGACCTGGTTGGCTTCAAGCTGCGACAGCGCGGTGTTGCCGTTCACGGTGCGGCGGGGCGCCGGCGAGAACGCCGCGTCCATGCGCATCTCGTAGTACGTGTCCGAGAACAGGCACGTCGCCCGCGCGAGCTCGCAGCCCATGAGGTCACCGTCGTGGATCGACGCGACGAGATCGAGACCGCGCCCGAACACCGCGCCGTACGAGTTGTCACCCGCGCCGTACTCGATGGCGATGTAGCGGCGCTGCGCCTCCGGCTCGACGATCCACGTGAAGTTGAGCTCGTTCTGATCGACGCGCGCGAACGCCTCCTCCGCGGTGGTCACGTCGGTGTGCGACGACTGCTGCACCGCGAGCACGATGCGCGCGCGGTCCTCGGTCGAGAGGTCGGGCAGCGCGGCCGTCGTGATCTTGTTGCGGTTCATCACCGCGAGGTGCGCCTGCTCGAAGATCTCGCCGTACGTGGTGCCGAGCGTGCACGCGGCCGGCTCGGCGGGCGCGCAGCCCGCGCCCGAGCACTGCGCCGTGACGGCGAACTTGCCGCGCGTGCTGCTCTTGTAGCCCTTCACGGTGATGCGGTACGTGCCCGCGTCGAGCGTGCGATCGAGCGACGAGAAGCGCGAGCTGCCGGCGTCGTCGTTGCGCGCGATGTACGAACCCCACGATCCGTCGGCGCGCTGCTTGTAGAGGTAGAGGACGGTGTCGACCTCGGCGCGATGGCGCGGCGACGCCAGCCCGGTGAACACGTCGACCTCGGCGCTGCCGCTCAGCGCGAACGTCCACGCGTGGTGCCCGGCGGCGGCCGTGAGCTCCGCGACCTGCGGCGCATCGAACCCGAGGTCGCCGTGATACGTCGGCCGGACCAGCGAGTCGTCCTTGCCGTCGGCGGCCGGCGCGTTCTCCTCGTCACCCTTGTCCTCGTCGGTGACGCAGGCGGCGGTGACGGACATCGGAAGAACGAGCAGGAGGGGCAACGCGATGGACTTCACGACCCACTCCTTCAGCAACGGCCGTACCGTCGCAACGTCGTCACATGCGCGCGCCGGTCCCTCTGACTTCGCGCGGTTGCGCGGGCGGTGGCGAGTCCTGTAGCCGGCCGCGCCGCCTCGCTGTCGCCGGCGACGACAACCGACCGCCAACCGTCGCCAACCGCGGCCAGCCGTCGCGTACGCGACGAGCGTCACCCGGGCTCGCCTCGACGCGAGCATCGTCATGACACCGCTCACCGCGATCGAACGTCCGCTTCCCCGCCAGACCGCGATCGTCCCGCGGTCGAGGACCTTCGCAATCCCGGTCTCCATGCGCCGGCCTTCGCACGTCGCGCGCGCTTGCCGCCCCCCGGACGCTCGTGCCAACGTCGCCGACGGAAGCGCTTCTCGGACTGGTGCCGGGCTCGGCCTTCAAAGCCGATGGTGCTCCGCGCGAGCGGCGGCACGGCGGGTTCGATTCCCGTGCGTTTCCGTTTTTACCCGTATCATGCTCCTCGCGCGTGGTAGTCAACGGGGATGACGTCGACATGGATCGCGGAGGAGCACGTCGTCTTCGTCGACCCCGACGGCAGTCGAAAGGCAGGCCGGATCGCCGTGGCTCAGCCGGTGCCGGTCGACGACGATGAGGCGAGCTGCGTGGTCATTCTCGAACACGCGTACGCTCACAAGTACCCGCCGATGGTCGGAGCGTCGACGCTGCAGCCCTTCTCCTAGGCCTTCGCCTTCTTGGTCACGAGCTCCACCACTGCCTCGAGCGTGGCGGACGTGTCCTCGCCCCCGATGAGGACGAGGACTTTCCGCTGGACGCGTTGTTCGGCCGGCTGTTGCGAGCGCCTGAGTCGACGAACGACTTACCCGCCGACGACGAGTGACCGTCGGATCCCGCGTCCCTGGCTCATCGCACGATCGGAGGGCGAGCCTGATGGTAGATGCGGAGAACCCATAGGCCCTCGCCACGCCGCTGATAGTAGATTCGGACCGGGGGCACGGGCCAGCTGCGGACGATGTCGCCCGAGCGCAGCGTCTGCTCGACCCCTTCGAAGTCTCCGGCAGCGAGCCGATCAAGAAGGTCGAAGATGCGCTGCCCCAACTCTCGCGCGGCGGTCGGATTGCGTTCCGCGAGGTAGCTGACGACCGCGACGAGGTCCTCTTCCGCCTCAGGCGAGAATGAGATCGTCACCGGTCGAGCGCGGATGCGATCGTCTGACGGACCTGATCGAGGCTGCGGCCCTTGCCAGCCCGTAGCGACGCCAGCGCCCTCTCCAACCCCTCGTCCTCGTCCTCGGTCAGCAAGGGCGCATCGACGGCCTCGACGACATAGGTCCCGGCGGGCAGCTCACGAAGCTCCTCCGGGAGGTCCTTGCCATTCCAGCGGAGTACTCGTGCACCAGCCATCGCGAGAACGATATCACGCCAACCCGTCGTGCCAAAT
>DATLEB010000334.1:0-49590 GCA_035525615.1 Kofleriaceae bacterium
AAACCGAAACCGAAACCGAAACCGAAACCGAAACCGAAACCGAAACCGAAACCGAAACCGAAACCGAAACCGAAACCGAAACCGAAACCGAAACCGGATACCACGTCGTGCTCGCCGGCTCGGTCGTCAACGAGCTGCCCGACCCGCTCCCACTTGCACGCGCCATGGTCGGCGCCCTCGCGCCCGGCGGCGTCGCGATCATCATCGAGCCGGCGCTGCGCGAGACCACGCGCGCGCTCCATCGCGTGCGTGATTCGCTCCTCGACTCCAACGACGCGACCGTGCTCGCACCGTGCACGCGCCGCGTGGCCCCGTGCCCCGCGCTCCTCGACGAGCGGGACTGGTGCCACGAGCATCGCCCCCTGCAGCTGCCCCCGCGCACGCGACAGCTCGCGACCGTCACCGGCTTGCGCGACGGCGACATGAAGCTGGCGTATCTCACGCTCTGCCGCCCCGCCGACGCGCCGACGCCCGCCGCCGCCTGGCGCGTCGTCTCCGATCCTCACGCCAGCAAGGGCAAGCTCGAGATGATCCTCTGCGGCGCGCCCGGCTGGGTCCCCGCGCGTCTCCTCAAGCGCCATCGCAGCACCGCGAACCGCGCGTTCGAACGCGCGCACCGAGGCGACGTCCTCACCATCGATCCGCCGCCCTCCACCGACGCGCCCGACCTCACGGCCGCGCAGACGGTCGAGTCAGCCTCAGTCCACCGTTGAGAGCGGGCCCCGCACCCGCTCCAGTGGATGATGCTCCTCCGTGACCACGAACCGCCCGTCGACGATCTCGTTCCAGGCGAGCCGGATGTATTCGTTGCGTGTCGCCCACGTGCGTTCCGTCCAGGTCGAGACATCGGGTGCGCCGTAGCGGGCCTCGAGCTCGTCGGCGAGGCCGTCCATGATGTCGATCGCGACGTTCCTGCGCTCGATGTTGCCGTGGAGCCGATGTTCGGTGGCGCCTCGGGGCTCCCATGCCGAGCGGCGCACCACGGTGTCCGGCACGCTGACGGTGACGAGCGCCTGGGCCAGATGGTCGTCCTTCGTGAACACCAGGGCGACGTCACGCTCGTATCGGTCGGGTTCATCGCAGGGGCGCATGAACACGATTTCGGCCGGCGCTCGGACCTCCGGTGGCAGCGGCGCCGGGCACCATCCGTGATCCCGATGCCAGGCAAGTACCTGCTCTCGTGAGGTTCCGAGCGGCGTCGCGTCGGTGACCAGTGGTCGTCGGAGCGACGTCCCACCACATCCCACCAGGGTGAACAGGGTGGCTACCACCGCAACAACTGCGTGGTCGCTCTCACGTCGAACGCTTGCCTTGATCCACCACATGTTAGGATCACCTCACGCCGTGGGGAGTATGTCTGTGAAGAAGATCTTGGTCGTCGAGGACGACCCAGTCAATCTCCAGATCCTGTCCGACTTCCTCGGCGCGCATGGATACGACATGTGCGCCGCAGCGACCGGTCCGGAGGGTGTCGCTCGGTTCTGGTCGGAGCGTCCCGATCTCATGCTGGTCGACGTACAGCTCCCGCGCAAGAACGGGTTCGAGGTGTGCTGGGAGATCAAGCGGACGCCGGAAGGAGAGCACACGCCCGTGCTCCTCATGAGCGCCGTGTACGCGCCGCGCGACGAGCAGGACCGCTACGCGGCGCCGAGCCTCGCCTCCGGCTACCTCTCCAAGCCGTTCGATCTCGGCGACCTCCTGTCGCGGGTCAAGCGACTGATCGGCGACGCCGGCGCTGCGGCATAGCCCATGGCGCTGCTCCCGCCGTTCGTCGAGGAGCTGCGCCGTGAAGAGAACCGTCCCAAGCTCTGGGCCGGCGTCTGGACCGGCTACCTGATCGTCATCGGCTTCGCGCTGCTCGCGAGCGCGGCGGTGCTGTTCGAGATCTCGCCGTACGCCGGCCCGTTCGCGGCGATCGTCGCGACCAAGCTCGGCATCAACACGCTATGTCTCGTCGCGTTGCACCGCCGCTGGCGGTTCGCGCTCGAGCTCATGACGCTCAACATCACCGCCGACGTCTTCTGCATGACGGCGGGCATCTACTACACCGGCGGCCCGGGCAGCCAGCTCCTCGCGGTGTACGTGATCGAGGTCGCCGTCATGGCGCTCCTCTCCAACCTCGGCACGACGCTCCTCACGTCGGCCGGCATCCTCGTCTGTTACATGTCCATGTGCATCCTGGTCTACCAGGGCACGCTGCCGCCGACGCATCCGCTCGACAGCGGTCCGATCCGCGCCTGGCACCTGGTCCTCTACTTCGTGTTCGCCGCGTTCGCGATCGGCGTGCCCACGGTCTTCACGTCGCGCATCATGACCAAGCTGCACGATCGCGAGCTCAAGCTCGAGGCGCGCACCGCCGAGCTCATCGAGGCCGGCAAGCAGAAGAGCGTGTTCCTCGCCTCGGTGACCCACGAGCTGCGCACGCCGATCCACGGCATCCAGGGCATGTCCGAGCTCATCGCGACCGGCGTGTACGGCCCGGTCGGTGAGAAGCAGCGCGACGCCGCCGCCACGATCAAGCGCAACGCGCAGTCCCTGCTCCACCTCATCGACGATCTGCTCTCGCTGGTGCGCGCCGACGTCGGTCGCCTCGAGCTCAAGTGGGGGCCGGTCGAGCTGCGCGAGCTGATCGAACAGGTGACCGGCTCGGTGCAGTGGATGCTCGCCACCAAGAAGCTCACGCTCGTGCTCGACGTGCAGTCGGCGACGGTCGAGACCGACCGCCGCCTGCTCACGCACATCCTCGTCAACCTGGTCGCCAACGCCGCCAAGTTCACGCCACACGGCGGCGAGGTCCGCATCCGCGCGCGCGCCGAGAACGGTCGCTTCTCGGTGGACGTACAGGACACCGGCATCGGCATCCCCGACGACAAGTACCAGGTCATCTTCGAGGCGTTCCGCCAGCTCGATGCCGGCGACGAGCGCACCTACGGCGGCGTCGGTCTCGGCCTCGCGCTGGTGAAACGACTGTGCGATCTGCTGGGCGGCGGCATCCACGTCGCCAGCGTCGTCAACAAGGGCTCCACGTTCACCGTCGATCTGCCGGCGGTCGCGCCCCCGGCGCGCGCCCTCGACGCCGCGAGCTGATCGCTACGCCGTTCCGACCTCGATCACGCGCACGAGCTCGGGGAAGGCCGACGGCGCGAACGCCGACGTGCCGAGCAGGAGGCGCGCGCACTCCTGCACGCCCTCGGTCACCGCCGGGTGCGGGTGCAGGCACTGATCGAGATCGGCGAGCTTGCCGCCCTGCTCGACGAGCAGCGCGACGCCCTGGATGCAGCTCGAGGCCTGCGGCCCGACGACGCGCAGCCCGAGCAGCTTGCCGTCGGGCGCGGCGATGAGCTTCACGAAGCCGTCGGTGGCGCGCATCGCGGTGGCGCGGCGCAGGAGCGCGAGGCGCACCACGGCGGCGCGATACGGCTGCTTGCGCGCGGCGCACAGCTGCTCGTTGAGCCCGACCGCGGCGACCTCGGGACGGAAGAAGTAGATCGCCGACTGGGCCTCGTAGCAGATCGGCTGTGGCGCCAGCCCGAACATGTCCTCGACCGCATGGCGGCCTTCCTGCTCGGCGACGTTGGCGAGCATGACGTCGGCGCTCACGTCGCCGGCGGCCCACACGTGTGGCGCCGACGTGCGCGTGATCCCGGGGCCGGCGCACACGACGCCGCCCTTGGCGAGGTTCACGCCGGCGAGCTCGAGGCCGAGGCCGTCGAGCGCCGGCACGCGCCCGACCGCGAGGAGCGCGCGCGACAGCCGCCGCTCGAACACCTCGCCGCCGTCGCCGAGGCGCGCCTTCAGCCGCACGCCGTCACCGTCGGCGACCAGCTCCTCGAGCTTGGCCTGCGCGTGGATGTGGATGCCGCCGCGGTCGAAGCTGGCCGCGATCTCAGCCGACACGTCGGCGTCCTCGAACGGCAGGATGCGCGGCCCACGATCGAACAGCTCGACCGCGGTCGCGCCGAAGCCGGCGAAGATCGTCGCGTACTCGCACCCCACGACGCCGGCGCCGATGATGCCGAGGCTCGCCGGCAAGGCGCGCACGTGCTCGACGTGATCGCTCGTGAGGATCCGCTCGCCGTCGACGTCGATGCCCGGCAGCGTGCGTGGCTTCGAGCCGACCGCGAGCAAGAAGTGCTCGGCCGCGATCGTGCGCGGTTCGCCGCCGCGCCCATCGCCGACGGCCACCACGTCCCGTGCGACGAAGCGCCCCTTGCCGGCGATGCGCTCTACCACGCCGCCGCGCTCCGACGGTGTCGCCAGGTACGCGAGCTGGCGGTCGGTGATGCGCCACGCCTCGTCGCACGCCGCGCGCACCTGCGCCGCGACCTCGGCCCACGACAGCTCGAGCGCACCGCCGTGCCAGCCGCGATCGGTGCGGCGCGCGCGCGCGAAGTCCATCGCCAGGTGCCACAGCGTCTTCGACGACAGCGCGCCGTCGACGATGCCGGCGCCGCCGGGGCGAGCTGCCTCGACGAGCGCGACGCGTTTGCCGAGGCCGTGGGCTCGCGCCGCGGCGGCGATTCCGGCCGGACCGGCGCCGAGGATGCACAGGTCATAGCGCTCGCTCATGGAACCGCCTTACTCTAATGGAATCTCCGCGCACGCCGCCACCAACCTCCATGTCGAGTCGTTCGTAGGGCCGTCGGTCGCGCGCTACCTGCCGGCGATCGCGGTCCTGCGCATCGAGGTCTTCCACGAGTGGCCGTACCTTTACGAGGGCACGGTCGAGTACGAAGCGAAGTACCTGTCGAACTACACGGGGCCGGACGCCATGGTCGCCATCGCGTTCGACGGGGACGAGATCGTCGGCGCGTCGACGGCCGTGTCCGTCAACGCACACCCCGACGCGGTCGCGGGGCCGCTCGCGGGCGCGGGGTACGACCTCGCGCAGGTGTTCTACTTCGGCGAGAGCGTCCTGCGCGCCGACCGCCGCGGGCTCGGGCTCGGGCACCGCTTCTTCGACGAGCGCGAGGCGCACGCGCGCCGGCTCGGATACCGCCACGCGTCGTTCTGCGCCGTCGAGCGAGCCGCCGACGACCCGCGTCGCCCCGCCGACTATGTCCCGCTCGATCGCTTCTGGACCAAGCGCGGCTTTGTCCGGAGACCGGACATCGTGGGGACGTTCTCGTGGCTCGACGTCGGTGACGAGGTCGAGACCGAGAAGCGGATGGTGTTCTGGGTGAAGGATCTGGAAGGCCGGACCTGATGGCCAGCATGAAGGTGGCGGCGTGTCAGTACCCGATCGAGCCGGTGGGCACGGTGGCCGCGTGGGCGCAGAAGCTGGAGAGGATGGTCGCCGAGGCCGCGCGTGGTGGGGCGCAGCTCGTCGTGTTCCCCGAGTACGCGGGGATGGAGCTCGTGAGCGTCCTGCCCCGACCGGTGCAGGCCGATCTGCGGCTGCAGATCGAGCACCTGCAGGAGCTGGTGCCGGTGTATCGCGAGACGTGCGCGATGCTGGCCCGTCGCTATTGCGTGTACCTGCTCGCGGGGTCGTTGCCGGAGCGCGTGACAGGTGCGTCCGGTGACGAGTTCCGCAACCGCGCGTGGATGTACGGTCCGTCGGGGGAGGGCGACTTCGTCGAGAAGCTGCAGATGACGCGCTTCGAGCGCGAGACGTGGAGCATCGCGCGCGGCGATCAGAGCGTGGTGTTCGACACCGAGCTCGGCATGGTCGGCGTGGCCATCTGCTACGACAGCGAGTTCCCGCTCCTGGTGCGGCGGCTGGTCGATCACGGGGCGCGCATCATCCTGGTGCCGAGCTGCACCGACGCGCTGTCGGGCTACTGGCGCGTGCGCATCGCGTGTCAGGCGCGCGCGCTCGAGAACCAGTGCTACGTCGTCCAGGCGACGACGGTGGGCTCGGCGCCGTGGTCGATCGCGCTCGACGAGAATCGCGGCGCCGCCGGTGTGTACGGCCCGCCCGATCGCGGCTTCCCCGAGAGCGGCGTGATCGCGATGGGCGTGCTCGACCAGCCGGGCTGGGTCACGGCCGACGTGGATCTGTCGCTGGTCGAGGCCGTGCGCCTCGACGGGCAGGTGCTGAATCATCGCGACTGGGTGCGGTCGCGGCACCTGCAGGCGCCGGTCACGCGGCACGTGGTCAGATGAGAGGCCTCGGGCGCCTCGGACCTCAGGGCTCGGTGAAGTCGCGGATCACGCGGTGCACCTCGCCGACCTTGGCGTCGACGATCACCTTGCGCTCCACGCCTTCGTCGCGATTGCGGAACACCACGGTGTGACGCCCAGGCGGAACGGAGATCCCGCGCTGCGGCGTCCAGCCCATGTCCCGGCCGTCGACGTAGAGCTGACACGGCGGTTTGCTGTTGATGCGGAGCTCGGCGAGCGGGCTGCCGTTCTCCTTCGCGGCGGGGCGACCCGTGCGCGGGCGGGAGAAGGAGGCGGGCTGGCGCGTGCGCGCGGGGCGAGCGGGGCGGTGATCGATGGAGCGCGCGGGCACGGATTCGGTTTCGGTTTCGGTTTCGGTTTCGGTTTCGGTTTCGGTTTCGGTTTCGGGCGCGGTCGCGGGGACGGCCACGGCGACGGCGACGGGCTCGGTGACGGTCACGGTCGTGGGCTGCGAGTCGGTGTCCGGAACCGCCGCGACGACGGTCGTCGGTGGTGGCGTCGGTGCGGCTGCGGCGGCCGATGGCGACGCGGGTGCGGGCGTCGTGGTGGTCGAGGGCCTCGTCACGATCATCGTGAGCGCGACCGTCAGCACGCCCGCGAAGAACGCGCCGACCACCGTGCCCGGGCTCGCCTGCAGGCGCCGGCCCGGCATGCGCACGACCTGCGTCACCTCGTTCTCGCCACGCGAGCCGCGCTCGCGCTCGAGCCGCTTCTTCGGCTTGCCCTTCGGCGTGCCGAACCAGTCGAAATCCCCTTCGAGCGGCCGCTGCTGCGCCAGCTCGATCAACCTCGTGACGGCCGTCGATTCGGTCTTCGCCACGATCGAAATGCTACGTGTTCCGCGGCGCCCTCGTAAAGCGCGCGCCGGGTTAACAGCCCCGTGCGCGCGGCTCCGATGTGGGCAACTCGACCACCACCCCGGCGTCCCCGGCCTCCGGATCGCCCCGGGATCTCCACTGATTTGACCGCGATCGATCACGCTCGTACCGTCAGGGTGTCGATGGGAACCGAGGGGATCTCCGGATCGTGGGCCGGCCTCCATCGCCTCCGGGCGAGCTTCGACGGACCACGTACGCGCACCGAGGAGCGCGTCCTGCTCGAGGAAGCGCGCGACCTCGGCGCGACCGCCGTCCCCCTCTGCGTGCGCGAGCTCGCTTCAGCGACCGGCGATCGCCGCACCTGGGCGATCACGCTGCTCCGCGCCCTGGCCGAGCCGGCGGGCGAGCGCGTGCGGGCCGGCCTGCGCGAGCTCGCCGGCAGCGCCGCCGGTGACGACGCCAAGCTGGCCGCGCTCGGCTTGCTCGCCGAGCTCGGTGACGAGACCGCGACCGCGAAGTTCGCCGACCCCGATCGCATCCACCAGAAGTCGCTCGAGCGCTTCGCGACCCAGCTCGACACCGCCGCCGATGTGGCCAGTGCCGCCGACCTGCTCGTCTCGCGCATGGAGCCCGAGGAGATCATCGAGTTCGTCGAGTCGTTCGCCGAGGCCAGCCCCGAGGGCGCGCGGCGCCTCGCCGACGAGCTGTGCGCGCGCGTCGATCTCGACGTGTCGGCGCGCAGCGAGCTGGTCCGCGTCGCGGCGCCGTTGCGCCTCACGTGCCCGCCGCCGGTCGCACGTCCGCTCGGGCGTCCCGCCTTGCTGGTCGGGTTGCGCCATCACGACGGGCGCATCGTCGTCGCCGTCGCGCGCCGCAGCCCGTGCGGCGAAGGTCGCCCCTCGGCGCGGCGCTGGCGGTTCCTGTGCGTCCTCTGCGACGCGGCCGGATCGATCTCCGACGTCCACTACCGCGACGACGCGACGCTCGACGTCCTGCGCGAGGACGTGGTTCGTCCGCTCGAGGCCGCCGGCTACGAGCGCTTCAACGTCACCGGCGCCGCCGCGCGCCGCATGGTCAGCGCCGCCGCGCGCCGCACGGTGTCGAGCGGCCGTGCCCTGCCGTCGCCGTATTACCTCGGCCGCGATCTCCTCGGCATCACCGACAGCCACGTCGTCGGCGGTCGCGCCGGCGAGCCCGCCGCGCTCCTCGGGCGTGCCGTCGATCTGCTCGCCGCCGGCGAGAGCGCTCGCGCGCGTCCGCTCCTCGAGCACTGCGTCGCCACGGCGCCCGACGACGCCGAGGCCGCATCGAGCCTCGGCCTCTGTCTGCTCGCGCAGGGGGACCTCGCCGCCGCCGTTCGCAACCTCCAGCGCGCCGCGTGGCTCGAGCCCGCGTGGCCGCTCCATCACTGGAACCTCGCCGCCGCCGCTCACCGCGTCGGTGACCTCGCCGTCTGCGCGCGTGCGCTTCGCGATTTCCTCGGCTGCGCCGACGACCCGTCGATCGGAACCCTGGCCGGCGCCGTGGATCCCGGCCACACCCGGCGCGTCTCCCTCGCGCGCCGCTTCGTCGCCGATCATGCCCGCCTCGAGCAATCGGCCTCGGGCCTCGGCGACGAACCTCGCGCCCCGAACTGAAGACGTCCCTTGCCGGTCAGGTGCGCGCGGCCCGCCAGGCGGTGAGGACGTGCTGCTCGATCTCGGGGAGGCCGACGCCGTGGACGGCCTGCGCGAAGACGACGGGGCCGGGGCCGCGCATCTTCGCGGCGTCGCGCGCCATGACGTCGAGGGAGGCGCCGACGTGCGGCGCGAGGTCGGTCTTGTTGATGACGAGGAGGTCGGACTGCGTGATGCCGGGCCCGCCCTTGCGCGGCACCTTGTCGCCGCCGGCGACGTCGATGACGTAGATGGTGTAGTCGGCGAGCTCGCGCGAGAACTGCGCGGTCAGGTTGTCGCCGCCGCTCTCGACGACGAGGAGCTCGGGGCGCAGGTCGGCCATCAGGTCCTCGAGCGCCATCAGGTTGCTGGTGACGTCCTCGCGGATCGCGGCGTGCGGGCAGCCGCCGGTCTCGACGGCGCGGATGCGCTCGGGCGAGAGCGCGTGGTTCCGGTGGAGAAACTCGGCGTCCGCGCGCGTGTAGATGTCGTTGGTGACCACGCCGAGCTCGATGCGATCGCGCAGCGCGCGGCACAGCGCGAGCACGAGCGCGGTCTTGCCGCTGCCGACCGGCCCGCCGATCCCGACGGTGAACGCGCGCTTCGCGAAGTCACGCCGCTGCGACGGCTCGCGTCCCGCGAACTCGCCCGGCCCCTCGTCGTGCGAGTGCGAATGCCCGTGCCCGTGCTCGTGCTCGTGATCGCCGCGATGACCCATCTCGTTCTCCTCTCATCTGATCAGGACTGGAACAGCCGCGCCGGCAGCGTGTCGTGCAGGTTCGCGTACAGCTCCTCGACTGGAGCCGAGTGCGCGGCATCCGCCACGGCGCGCTCGCCGCATTGCGCGATCACCTCGCGCGCCACCGTGGCCATGCGATCCTGTGCGCGCTGCGCCGCGCTCGGCCCCAGCTCACCGAGCCGAACCGCCGCCGACAGGATCCCGCGCGCCACGATCTGCAGATACAGCGCGAGCGCATCCTCGCGCTCGACGCCCAGCGCGCCCACCGTCACGCCGAACGCTACCGGCCAGTGCCCGAACGGCAGCGCCGCTGCGGGCACCGGGGCCGCGGCATTCGCGCCGAGCTCCGCGCCGAACACCTCGGAGCACGCGCGCATCCACGCGCGTCCCTGCGCGCGGCTCGCCCGCCGCGTCACGTGCCCCGACTGCGCACGATCACACCGCGCGTCGAGCGTCGCGACATCGCATGTATCGTCCGCGGCGTCGCGCGCATCGCCCGCGCTCGCCTGCGCTTCGCGGACGTACGGCAACGCGAACGTCCCCGCCTGCCACATCGCCGCCGTCGCGAACGCGACCACCGCGCCTTCCCCACGCACGCGGCCGAGCGCCACCGCCGCCTCGAGCCCGCCGCTATGCGCGAACCCACCGGCCGGAAACCCGCTGTCCGCGAGCTGGACCAGCCGCCACCGCCCGGCCATGCCTCCGCCCCCGCCGCCGTCGTTCGCGCCCGCGCTCATCAGAACAGCCCGTACCGCCGCGCGAGTGGCACGCGCGTCGCCGGCGCGCACGTCAGCAGCTCGCCGTCGGCGTGGACGCGATACGTCTCGGGATCCACCGTGATCCGCGGCAGCGCGTCGTTCAGCTTCATGTCGCGCTTCCCGATCCCGCGCGTCCGTCGCACCACGCTCAGGCGCTTGCGCAACCCGAGCGCGCGCACGTTGCCCTCCTCGAACGACCGCTGCGACACGAACGCGAACGACGTCCCGCCCACCGCGCCGCCGAGCGCCGCGAACATCGGACGCGCGATCACCGGCTGCGGCGTCGGGATCGACGCATTCGCATCGCCCATCTGTGCCCACGCCACGAGCCCGCCCTTGATCACCAGCTCCGGCCGCACGCCGAACATCGCCGGCCGCCACAGCACCAGGTCGGCCCACTTCCCCCGCTCCACCGATCCGACGTCGTGCGCGACGCCGTGCGCGATCGCGGGATTGATCGTGTACTTCGCGATGTACCGCCGCACCCGCGCGTTGTCGGCGCGACTGTCCCCCGCGTCCGCCAGCGCCCCGCGCTGCGCCTTCATCTTGTCCGCGGTCTGCCACGTCCGTGCGATCACCTCGCCGATGCGCCCCATCGCCTGCGAGTCGCTCGACACGATGCTGATCGCGCCCAGATCGTGCAGCACGTCCTCGGCCGCGATGGTCTCGCCGCGGATGCGGCTCTCCGCGAACGCCACGTCCTCGGGGATGTCCCGCGACAGGTGATGGCACACCATCAACATGTCGAGGTGCTCGTCGAGCGTGTTCACGGTGAACGGCCGCGTCGGGTTGGTCGAGCTCGGGATGACATTGGGCTCGCCACACACGCGGATGATGTCGGGCGCGTGCCCGCCGCCCGCACCCTCGGTGTGGTAGGCGTGGATCGTCCGTCCCTTGAACGCCGCGATCGTGTCGTCGACGTAGCCGCTCTCGTTGAGCGTGTCGGTGTGGATCGTGACCTGGACGTCTTCCTCGTCGGCCAGCGTCAGGCAGCAGTCGATCGCGGTCGGCCCCGAGCCCCAGTCCTCGTGCAGCTTGAGCCCGATCGCGCCCGCGCGCACCTGATCGGTCAGCCCCTCCGACATCGATGTGTTGCCCTTGCCGGTCAACCCGACGTTCACGGGCAACGCGTCGGTCGCCTGCAGCATCAGCTCGATCTGCCGCGCGCCCGGCGTGCACGTCGTCGCCTTCGTCCCCGTCGTCGGGCCGGTGCCTCCGCCGATCATCGTCGTGATGCCGCTGGCCAGCGCCTCGTCGGCGAGCTGCGGGCAGATGAAGTGTACGTGCGTGTCGATCGCGCCCGCCGTCAGCAGCATCCCCTCGCCGGCGATCGCCTCCGTGGTGACCCCCACCATCATGCCCGGCGTCACGCCGGCCATCACGCGCGGGTTGCCGGCCTTGCCGATGCCGACGATGCGTCCGCCCTTCACGCCGACGTCGGCCTTGTAGATGCCGCTCCAGTCGACGACCAGCGCGTTGGTGATCACCAGATCGAGCACCTCGCTGTCGCGCACGCCCTCGGTCTGACCCATGCGATCGCGCATGACCTTGCCGCCGCCGAACGTGAGCTCGTCGCCGTGGTGCGCGAAGTCGTGCTCGACCTCGAGCCACAGATCGGTGTCGCCCAGGCGCACGCGGTCGCCGACCGTCGGTCCGTACAGGTCGGCGTAGTGACGTCGATCGATCTTGTACGGCATGGCTAATCCAGTGGTCCGCCGGCCGTGTCGACCAGCGTGATGGTCTTGGTCTCGCCCGGCTCGAAGCGCACCGCCGTCCCGGCCGGGATGTCGAGGCGCCGCCCCTTCGCCAGCGCGCGATCGAATGACAGCGCGCGATTGGTGTCGTCGAACGGATAGTGGCTGCCGACCTGGATCGGCCGGTCTCCCGTGTTCGTGACCGGCACCGCCACGCTCGCGCGCCCGGCGTTCAGCTCGATCTCGCCCGGGGCGATCACGATCGCGCCCGGCGGCACCAGGTCGTCCTCGCCCTCGCCGTCGATCGCCGACGGGAACGTCCCGGCCGCCGGCACCGGCAAGAAGCTGCCGTGCAGCGCGAGCGCGAGCTCCACGTCCGGCAACACGATCGGATCGTGCACCGTCACGAGCTTGGTCCCGTCCTCGAACGTCCCCTCGACCTGCACCTCGTGCACCATCGCAGCGACCCCCGGCAGGACGTGCGCGCGCGCGAGCATCCGGCGGCCCAGATCCATCAGCTCCGCCACCGAGCGCCCGTCACGGATCAGCTCGAGCAGCTGCGTCGCGATCAGCGCGACCGCCTCGGTGTAGTTCAAGCGCAACCCGCGCGCGAGACGCTTCTGCGCCAGCGCGCCGGCGCCGTGGAGCACGAGCTTGTCGAGATCGCGCGGACCCAGGTGCATCGCGACGAGCCTACTCGATCCGTCGGCTCACCACTTGCGCGCGAACGGATCGTCGCCGAGGAGCGACGCGATTCCACCGAGCAAGATTCTCAGCCCGCGCTGCAGCTCCTCCGTCGACGTCGCCGCCGCGCGTACCAGCACACCCTCCGGGATCGGGCTCGACACGCCCACGAAACAATCGTTGCGGATCACGTCACCGAGGAGGGACGCCGCCTGCGGACCGACGGCGATCACCGTCGCGATCGCATCGAAGCGACCGAGCCGCGCGGCCAGCGCGCCGTGACGCGGATCGAGCTCGATCGCGTCGCGCACCAGCTCGCGCTCGCCGCGCCCCACCGACAGCACGCTGCGATAACGCGCGAACGCCCAGCGCTCGCCGTGCGCGACCCGCCCGGCCGTCGTGGCGTCGACCAGCACCACCGATGCACCCTCGCCAAGGTCGATCGCGATCGACTGCTCGAGCCGCGCACCCGCGAAGCACACCACGGGATCGGGCAGCACCAGGAGCAACCCGCCGTCGCCGACCGACGCGGTCACGCTCTGCCGGCATCCTCGCGGCGACCGATACACCTTGGTCGACGCCTGCGTGGTCAGCATCGCCGCCGCGCCCGCGTCGACCTCGACGCGAAACGCGACCTCGTCGCCGTCGACCAGCCCGCCGCCGTGGCTCGACAGGAACGCCCACACCGCGTGGCCGTGGTTGCGCGGCACGAGCAGCTGCAGCGGGCTGCGCGCCACCGCGCGCGTCACGACCGAGCCGCGTGCACCGCGCGCCACCGCCAGCACCCCGTGCCCCGACCGCATGGGCTCGGACGTCGTCACTTCGCCGGCGCGAGCGTGAACGCCGCCGCGAGCCGCGCCACGCCGCCGCCCGGACGCGCCGGGAAGCGCCACGTCCGCACGCGCGCCACCGCGCAGCGCGCGACCGCCGCGACGCCGGCCTCGCCATCGGGCGGCTCACTCGTCGCGCCGACGACGCTCCCACCCGGATCGACCTCGAGCGTCAGCGTCATCGCGCCGGCGAGCGTCGGGTCGCCCTGCAGCGGTTGCTCGTAACACGCCTGGATCTCCTGGCGGCGCGCGTCGACCGTCGCCTTCGCCGCATGGCCGTACGCCACCGCGTCGCCCTTCTCGGCCTCGACCGGCGGCTTGCCGCTCGCCAGCTTGCCGAGCGCGGCCGACTCGGCCTTCAACGCCTCCGCATCCTTGGGCGGAAGCGTGCCGCCGGCCACGCCGAGCGCGAGCTCGATCGCCGCCGACGCTTCGGCGGGTCGACCCGCGAACGCGTACGACCGCGACAGCTCGTGGAAGACCAGGAAGCGCGTCGCGGGATCGGGATAGAGCGTCGACAGCACCAGTGATGCGTCGGTCGCGTTGACCCCGCCACGCGCCGCCATCAACAGGTAGTCCCTCGTCAGCGGTTCGAGCCACGCCGGGTCGGGCCACTTCTCGATCGCCTTGGTCAGCGCCGCGACCGCGCCGGCGTTGTCACCCTGGCGGAAGCGCAGCCACGCCGTGACGTAGTGGATCTCGGGCGTCTCCTCGGCGCCGGTGATCACCATCGCCGCGTCGGCGTTCTTGCGGGCGCGGAGGTGCACGAACGCGAGCTGCGCGCGCGCGTTGGTCGTGACCTTGTCGGCGGGGAAGCGCCGCACCAGCTCCTCGAGGTACGGCTGCGCCGCGGCGCGGTCGTCCGCGGCAAACGCGAGCGCGGCGCCCATCTCGAGCGTGACGACGTCCGCCGACGAGTCGGCCGCGCCGCCGTGCAGCGCGGCGATCACCGCGTTCGCCTCGGTGAGCGGTTCCGCCTTCTTCGACGGGTCGGCCGCCGCCTGCTCGTAGAGCAACGACGCGAGCACGTGCGCCGACGTCGCCTTGGCGCCCTTGGGCGGCTTGCCGTCGCGCGCGAGCTTGGCCCACTGTGCGCGCGCCTTGGCCAGGGGCACGGCCGGCGTGACCTTCACGAGCCGCATCGCGGTCGGAGGCAGCGCCTCGGGCGTGAACACCATGCCGGTCAGCGTCCACGGCCCGAGCTCGGCGGTGACATCCTCCGCCGCCCCCACCCTGGGACTCTGCTTCTCGGCCGGGCCGGTCTCCGTGCCAGTGCCCGTCGCGACCGGGACCGGCGTGCATGCGACCGCCATCACGGCGATGCCTGCAGTCATCGACGAACGCGCGATTCGAGAGTAACGGTCGAGGCGGTGCCGCATGGTGCGGTGATAGGATACGCACGTGTCCCGCCTCAGAGTCGCCGTCCTGGCGGCCGTAATTTGTAGCCTCGGGCTCACGACCGGCTGCGCGGTCGTCCGTCCCCACGAGCGGCAGAACCTGGCCCGGCGCACGATGACCGAAGATCGTCCGCCGGGGTATCGCCGCTTTCAGCAGCACCAGACCGGATCGCGCGAGGGCGCCGACGGTGGTACCGGCGAGCCGGGCGGCGGCTGCGGATGCAACTGAGCGGGCGCCTCCTCGTCGCCGGCACCGTCGTGGCGCTCTGCGCGACGGCCGCGCCCGTGCTCGCCGACGGCGAGCTCAGCTTCGCGACGGCGTATTACAAGGAGCGCGCGACCCGCGTGATGCAGCCGATGCTCGACGGACGCTTCGACGTGGGCGATCACGGCGAGGCGAAGGCGCACATGCTCGTCGACGCGATCACGTCTGCCTCGGTCGGGGTCGGCGAAGAGGTCTTCGACGAGACGCGCGTGGAAGGCGGCGTGCAGTACACGCACGAGATCGACATCTTCAAGATCGGCGGACTCTTTCGCTACTCGACCGAGCCCGACTACAGGTCCGTCTTCGGCGGCCTACGTTTTCAGGCCGAGCTCTTCGATCGCAACCTGACGCTCAGCGCAGCGGCCACGATCGGCCATGACAACCTGTCGAACGAGGGCGCGCCTCCGATGGCGCCGCGCCTCGAAGGTGAGCTCGATACCAAGCTGGCGTCGTTCGGCGCGGCGCAGCTGCTCACGCCGAACGCGATCGCGTCCGTCACGTACGATCTGACCCAGCTCGACGGCGAGCAGGCCAACCTCTATCGCTACGTCATCACCGCGGGGATGCAGATTCGCGAGAACCACCCGGACAAACGCACGCGGCACGCGGTCGCCGGCACGGTGAAGTGGTTCCTGCCCGGTACGGCGACGACGCTCATCGCCTCGTATCGCCGCTACTTCGACTCGTGGAAGCTGAAGGCCCACACACCCGAGCTCCGCCTGATCCAGGAGCTGGGAGACAGCGCGCTGTTTGCCGTGCGCTACCGCTATCACCGCCAGGGCAAGGCGTACTTCTACGAGGGCCGCTACGCAGGCCCGCAGGAGCTCATCTCCGCCGACGTGAAGCTCTCGGTGTTCGACAGCCACACCATCAGCACGACCTTCGAGGTCACGGGCGATGTGATCGGCTTCACGGGGTTCCTGGGCGAGACCCGCGGGCAGATCATCTTCGAGTACGTCGATCAGAACAACGGCTTCGGCCATGCTCTAATTGGTCATGCGACGCTCACCGTCCCGCTCACGTACTGACGCGGCGCTCGGCCTCGCGTTCGGCCTCGGTGCCGCGCTCGCCGGCTGCAGTGACGACGACGGCAACTGTGGTCCGGGCACCGCGCCTGCCGACGGCATCACCATGACGGTCGGCGGTGAGACGGTCACCTACGGCGGCTTCACGGCGTCGCCCAACAACGACTGCCGTCTCGCCAACGCGCCCGCGGGCGTCATCAGCGTGACCGTCGAGGCGACGCAGGTCGGCGGCACGTTCCCGTTCGTGCTGTGCTTGCCGCGCCCCGATCTGCTCGGCGCCGACGCGGTGTCGCTGACGCCGTCGCGCCCGACGCCGATCGAGACCGATCGCGTGATGATGGTCGACTCGAGCGCGTCGCTGAGCGGTGGCTGCACGGTCGCGAAGGACGTGACGCAGATGCCGTCGGGCACCGCGCGCTTTCTCGGCTACTGCGACGGCGGCAAGAGCACCGCCGGCTACGCGATCGAGCTGAGCGGCACCGTGCCGCTCGTGCGCACCTGCGGCGGGACGATGGAGAACGTCACCGGCACGATCACAGGCACGGTCGCCGTCACCGTCGAGTAGATCCGCCGTAGCCAATCGCGACGGCGATCGTGGTTCCGGCGCACCCGAGTTCCCGCCGGCGGGAACCGTGGTTCACCTCCGACGACGCACGTCGCGCCGCGACCCGCGACGCGTCTACGCTGACGCCAGCTCAGGAGGGACCATGCTCCGCTTCGCCGGACTCGCTCTGTCGCTCGCGCTCCCCCTCGTCGCCTGTGTCGGCCAGCCGCCGCCGGGCAGTGGTGATGATGACGCCGTCGGCGACGACGACGATGGCGGTGGTGGCGGCGGGGACGTCGACGCCACGCCCGAGACGCCGCCCGACACCAGCGTGCACGTCCCCGTGGACGCCGACCGCCCCGTCGACATCATGCCGCCGGCGCGCCTCGGCATGATCGCGCCGCGCATGCCGCACGTCGCGGATCCGTGGCTGAAGCGCGTCCTCGAGAGCCCCGACACCATGTGGTACGACCGGCTGTCGATCATCCCGGGCTACCAGGATTCGTTCGGCGACAACACGCAGCTGCCGATCGGCATGCGGCCGAACTCGATCGACCCCGAGATGATCAACCTCGCGGTGCCGGGCGGGCACGCGCAGCTGTTCGTCGAGCACGGGCTCTTCCACTTCCCGTTCGGTCGCGGCATCGGCACGGCCGCACGTCACGACAACTTCGTCGTCGACTTCTGGCAGCTGCCGCGCGATCAGACCGGCGCGATCATCCCGGTCGTCTACTGGCAGCGCGATCCCAACACGTACACGCATCGGGTCGAGTGGATGTTTCCCAAGGGGACCGTGTTCGGCGAGGTGATCTTCCAGATCGACACCGCCGGCACCTGGTACCCGTTCGAGATCCGCGTGCGCGTGCGCGAGCTCGATCACTGGCGCAACGACGTCTACCGCCCGTTCCCGACCGGCAACGACCTCGCCACCGCGCTCGAGGCGGCGGCCGCGAGCAATCCCGCGTGGGCGACGGCGGATGTCGCCGCGCTCGCCGCGCACGCGCGCAACAGCGGGACGCTCGCCGCCGAGTCGCTCGGCTCGACGCACTACGCGTCGGCGTTCCCGTCGACGCCGGGCGCGAAGGACGTGCTCCCCGCGCTCGCCGATCCGGCGATCGTGAAGCACCTGCTCGTGAACGTGCCCTATCGCTCCGTGAAGGGCACGCCGTGGAAGCAGCAGGGCAACCTCGTCGCGCACGCGGCGACGACGCAGGCCAGCTTCCACATCGTCCCCAAGGACTATGACGGCGGGCACCTCGAGGTGAGCGACACGTCGTGCAAGCGCTGCCACCAGGACGCGGGGCGGCCGTTCCGCGACTGGTACCCGAACGTGATCGCATACGGCGAGCTGTGGGGCGGCGACGACGTCTTCACGTGGCATCCGTTCGACGCCGCCAACTTCGTCGACGCCAGCGGCGACGTGCGCAACTTCAACTACGACAACCGGCGCATCCGGGCCGACTTCACCACGGGCGGCGTGATCGTGCGCTACGTGCCGGCGCAGCACGCGGCGACGACGTGGGGCCAGCTCCCCGGCGCGTGGAAGAACTATGCGTACTAGACGCGCCTTCCTGCGGCTCGCGTTCGGCGGCGCCGGCGGCGGCGTGCTCGTCGCGTGCAGCGGCGGGCCGCCCGGGCCCGGAGACGGCGACGGTGACGGCGACGGTGATGACGACGATGACGGTTCCGGCGATGGCGATGGCGTCGATGCCGCCGCCGGCAGCGGCGGTGACGCAGCGCCCTCCGGGGGTGACGCCGCGCCAGCTAGCGCAGACGCCGCCGCGTGCACCACGACCGTCACGCTGTACGACGTGTACGCGATGGCGCTCTACTTCGACGGCGGTCTCGGCCCGCGCACCGGCACCATCCGCGTCGCCGACGTCGCCGCCGGCATCACGCTGCCCAAGGACTTCTGGCACGGCCACGGCGGCCAGCTCCACCGCTTCACCGTGCTGCCCGAGCACTTCGCCGCGCTCAAGCGCCGCGAGCGCGTGATGATCCAGACGTCCGAGGTCGACGGCCACAGCCACATGCTCTTCGTCGATCCGGTCGACCCGCAGTGGCGCGTCGAAGGCGCGCAGCCGCAGACCATCCCGGCTTGCTAGACCCGCGGCGCGCGCCGTGCGTCTGCACGGTCATGCGCGCCACCACCGCCGTCGTCGTCGCTGCTTTCGGCCTCTTGCTCGCGGCCGGCTCGGCCGCCGCGGATGACAAGTTCCATGCCATGCCGGCCGCCAAGGCGGAGCGAGGCAACCTGCAGGTCCGGGTCGTGTCCTACGACGGATCCACCAACGGCGAGCTCAGCGTCCAGGTGAAGAACACCAGCAAGAAGCCCATGGTGTTCATCGCGCGGGGTCTCTACTTCGTCCCCGACGGCGACCCCGATCAGGCGCCGCAGCGCCTCGGCGCGGTCGGCCCGTTCGAGATCGCGACCGACAAGGAAGACGATGAAGGGCAGCGCGCCGAGAAGGTGACCATCGCCGCCGGCCAGACCGTCGACCTCACGCTCGACGTCTTCTGCATCGACTCGCACCGCTCGAGCCCGTCGTCGTCCACGCCGTTCACCGTCGGCAAGTCGAAGATGCCCGCGACGCTCGCCGCCGACATCGACAAGAACGCGAAGCGAGCCGCCAAGGGCAAGGCCCTCGCGGGCAGCGGGTACGCGGCGCCGGCTGCGGCCGCCGACGTGCAGGCCGAAGTCTGGAAGGCGCGCGACGCGAAGTGGATCAAGCTCGACGGCGAGGGCGACCAGGAAGCCGCGAAGTAACGCGCCGCGCGGCGCCGCGGCTCACAGCGGCGTGGCCGGCTTGTCGGTCTCGTCGATCATCGCCGAGGTCTGGTCGCGCAGCTTCTTCACGATCTCGTCGGCCCGGGGCCGCGGGACCACCGGCAGCGTCCACAGGCGCACGGTGCCGTCGCTCGAGCCCGACGCGATCTGGTCGGGGCCGATCCACGCCACGGTCCAGACGGGGCCGACGTGGCCGGACAGCACGCGCGCATCGCCGGTCGCGACGTCCCACACGCGTACGCTCTTGTCGTAGCTGCCGGTGACCAGGCGCTTGCCGTCGGGCGAGAACGCGATCGAGTTCACGAGATCGCGATGGCCGCGCAGGGTGCGGCGCTCGCGGCCGGTCTTCACGTCCCACAGGCGCACGCTGCGATCCTCGACGCCCGCCGCGATGAGCGAGCCGTCGGGCGACTGCGACATCTCGCGGGCGTGGCCGTACATCGAGCGCTCGAGCTGGACCATCGCGCCGGTCTCGAGGTTCCACAGCTTCATGCCGGACATGTCGAGCAGCACGACGTTCTTGCCGTCGGCGGCGAACTCGATCTGGATCTTGCCGTCGCCGAGGCCGTGCGCGGTGCGCGTCAGCTCGGCGACCTTGGTGTTGGTCAGCGGATCGATCACCTCGATCGCCTCGGGACCGATGAGCGCGAGGCGCTGGCCGTCCTTGCGCATCGCGAAGTGCGTCGCCGTGCTCTTCTCGCGCAGCACGCGACTGCCGGCCTCGTCCCAGATGCGTACGGCACCGCCCGGCTCGAGCGCGACCGCGCGCCGGCCATCGCCCGAGAGCTTGGCCATCATCGCGGTGTCGGGCACGTCCACGTCCTTGACCTCACCCTCGCGCCACACCTGCGCCTTGCCCGGCTTCAGGGGCACGACCACGGTGGAACCGTCGGCCGAGATGTTGGGATCGCCGGCCTTCGACTCGACGGCGAAACGGACCGCGGCGGTGCGCAGCCTCAGATCGACGTCGGTGATGCGCACCGGATCGGACATCGAGACCACGCGCACGCGGTCACCGCCCAGCGAGCTCATGCTGCGCACGTCGCCGAGCTGGCCCACCACCACGGTCTTGCGGTCGTCGACGTGCCACAGCCGCGCGGTGCCGTCGAGGCTCGCGCTCGCGACCGTGCGGCCATCCGGCGTCACCGCCGCCGCGTACACGTCGTCGTCGTGGCCGCGCAGCACGCGACTGTCGCCGGTGTCGAGGTCCCACACGCGGATGGTGCCGTCGTCGCTCGGCGTCACCAGCCGCTCGCCGCGGCTATCGAAGAGCGCACCGTACAGCGCGTCGGTGTGGCCGCGCCGCCGCTCGATCGCGCCGGTCTCCACGTCGATGAGGATCACGTCGGGGTCGTTGCCGGCGATCGCCGCGCGCCGCTCCGTCGGATCGATCGTGAGCATCTGGACCTTGGTCATGCCCTCCGCGACGCGAACGACCTTGCCGTGCTCGAGATCGACCCAGTACACCGCCTTCGAGTCGGCGGCGATCGCGCGCCGGCCGTCGCGCGTCATCGAGAGCCTGCGAGCCGGCCCCGGCAGCTGCGCGGCATCGCGCGCGTGCTTGCCATGCCACAAGCGCAGCTTGCCGTCGACGCTGCCGCTCAGACGCACCTCGCCGCGCTTGCCGTCCCACGCCGTCGCCGTGCGCTCGCGGTAGGGCAGCTCGCCGAACAGCTCGTCGATGACCTCGCCGCGGTCGAGGTCCCACAGCTTGATCGTGTTCTCCATCGAGCGCGTGGCGATGAGCCCGTCGGCGGCCGGCTCGAACCACACCTCGCCGCCCTCGTGCGTGCCGAGCTCCCTGGGCTTGCCATCGCCGCCGGCCACGTCCCAGCTCAGGATGTGGCCGCCGTACTCGGCGGTGACGAGCCGCCGCCCCAGCGGATCGAAGCCCACGCTCACGAGCGTGGGCCGCTGGCCGAGGATCTTCATGTCGCCGGAGACGGTGTCGTAGACGCGGACCTTGCCGTCGCGCACCGCGGTCGCGACCTTGCTGCCATCGCGCGTGACCGCGACGCCCACCACCCAGTCGGCGCCGCGCCACACGTGGCGCGCCACACCGCTCGCCTCCGCCTCCTCCACCATCGCCGCGATGCCGGGCAGCGCGCCGTCGTCGAGCACCGGGAAGTTCTTGAGCCACGCCAGCGCCGCCGTCGGATCGCGCGGGATCGCGGCCTGCGCCTGCGCGAGCACGAGCTCGTTCTTGCGCGTCTCGGCCTTCGTCGCTGCGATCGTCGCCTGCCGACCGCGCGACTCGGCGATCGTGCGCTCCTCGACGACGCGGCGCACGAGGCCGATCGCGATCATCGAGAGCGCGGCCAGCGCCACCGCGCCGAGCGCGACGTAGCCGCGGTTCTTGTGCACCCAGCGGCGCGTCAGGCTCCAGCGGCCGTAGACCTGCGCCGTCACGAGCTGACCGGTCTGGAACCGCTTGAGGTCCGCCGCGAGCTCGCGCGCCGTCGCGTAACGATCGGCCGGCGCGCGCGACATCGCCTTGTGCACGATCGCGTCGAGGTCGGCGGGCAAGCCCGGCACCGTCCGGCGCAACGACTCGGGCGGACCGGCGAGCACGCGATCGATGATCTGCTGCGCTGAATCGCCGCCCACCGGCGCGCGCCCCGACAGCACCTCGTAGAGCATCGCGCCGAGCGCGTACACGTCGGCGCGCGCGTCGACCGCGTCGCCACGCGCCTGCTCGGGCGACATGTACTGTGGCGTGCCGACGACGCGGCCGGTGACGGTGCGGCCGTTGTCGCCCGAGCCGGCGGCGCCCGGCTGCGGCGTCAGATCGGCCGAGCGCAGGTCGCGGGCGAGACCCCAGTCGATCACGATGGTCTCGCCGTAGTCGCCGAGCAGCACGTTGGCCGGCTTGAGATCGCGGTGGATGACGTCCTGGCTGTGCGCGTAGCCGACGGCCTCGGCCACCGCGATGACGTTCGGCAGGAGCGCGAGGCGATCGGAGAGCGACTGCGTGCCGGCGATGACCTCCTTCAAGGTTCGCCCCGACACCATCTTCATCACGTAGTACGGATCGCCGTTGGGCCAGCGACCAGCCTCGTGCACGGGCACGATGCCCGGGTGCTGGAGGCGCGCGGTGATCATCGCCTCGCGGACGAAGAGCGCCTCGGCGAGCTCGTTGGTGCGCAGCAGCTCCTTCACCGCGACGGTGCGGCCGAGGTGCTTGTCGTGCGCGCGCACGACGCGCCCGATGCCGCCCCGGCCGTGCTCGGCCTCGAGCTCGTAGCGGTCGGACGCATCGGTGATCGGCGATGCGGGCAGATCACCCTCGACCGCCGGGCGCGGAGTCGCGCCGGCGTCGCCCGAGCTGTCGCGCGGGCCAAGCGTCTGCGTGCGATCGAGCGCCATGGCGTCGGTACCCCTGACGTGAACTGACAGCGAGGATCGCACATTCCCAAGGATGCGGCCCATGCAGAAACGGTTGACACGACACCGACAGAGCTCCCGCGCGACACCTCTCTGCGACGTGTGCGACAGGCCCACGTCCCGATCGCGATTCAGCTTTCTCACCCGCCTGTCAGCGCATTCGTCGTCGACGGAGCGCCTCGGCCGCCGCGTCGATGAACGCCGCCGCGGCGCGGACCTGTCCTCCCGGAAGGCGGACCAGATGGATGGGGGAGGGCGGCGGTTCGAACCGGGTGAGGACCGCCTGGAGCCGGCCCGCGGCGACCAGATCGTCGACCTGATACGAGAGGAGGCGGACCACCCCGAGGCCGGCGAGGGCGGCGTCGATCGCGGCCTGTCCCGTGTTCACCGTGAGGCGCGTGCGGACGGGCACGGTGCGGGAGCGCGATCCCGGAACCGGGAAGGACCAGCGATCGGCGACGGTCGTGGTCGCCGCGAACGCGATGCACGCGTGCTCGGCGAGGTCCGCGGGAGTGCGCGGAGTGCCGGCGCGGCGAAGGTACACGGGGCTCGCGACCACGACCGAGCGGACGTGGCCGAGCTGACGCGCGACGAGCCCGGAGTCGGCGAGCTCCCCGATGCGCACCGCGACGTCGAGGCCCTCGTCGGCGAGTGACACGACGCGATCGACGAGCAGGAGGCGGATGTCGAGCGCGGGATGCGCGGCGAGGAACGCGGTGACGATGGGCGCGACATGGAGCTGGCCGAAGAGCACGGGCGCGGTGATGGCGAGGCGTCCGGCCAGCGGTGCGCTGGCGTCGTCGGGCGTCTCGAGGCGGTCGACCTCGGCGACGGCGCGGCGCGCGCGCTCGAGGTAGCGCTCGCCCTCGCCGGTGAGCGACACCGAGCGCGTGGTGCGGTGGAGGAGGCGCGCACCGATGCGCTCCTCGACGGCGGCGACGGCGCGCGTGACGGCCTGCGGGGAATGCCCGAGGGCGCGGGCGGCGGCCGAGAAGCTGCGCCGGCCGGCGACCTCGACGAACGTACGCCACTCGTCGATGCGATCCATTGTTCCTCCGTGCGGAAGAGTATCTCGAATTCGGCGCCATTGTTACGAGGCGCTGGCAGCGTCACCATGCCGGCATGGAGCCGATCACCGACGCGCTGCGGGAGTTCCTGGCCAGCATCGACACCAGCTTCATCGCGACGGCGAGCGCCGACGGCGAGCCGTACGTGCAGCACCGCGGCGGACCCCGCGGGTTCATCCGCGCGCTCGACGATCACACGCTCGGGTTCCCGGACCTCGCCGGCAACCGCCAGTACCTGACGGTCGGCAACCTGGCCGAGAACGACCGCGTGTGTCTGTTCCTCATCGACTACGCGCGGCAGCGGCGCGTGAAGGTGTGGGGCCGGGCTCGCGTCGTGCCGCCATCGCCGGACCTGGTGGCGGAGCTCGGGCCGCTTCCGCCCCGGGCGCGCGTCGAGCGTGTCGTGCTGATCACCGTCGAGCGCTGGGACGTGAACTGCCCGGCGCACATCCCGCGCAAGGTGAACGTCGACGACCTGATCGCGGCCGGGGTCAGCCCGGAAGCGGTGCTAGCAGGTCATCCACGTCGCGCTCGGTGAGCGGCGCGCTCGCGCCGGCGCCGCCGTCGAGGATCGCGTCGGCGAGGCGGCGCTTGTGCTGCTGGAGCGCCAGCATCCGCTCCTCGACCGAGCCGGCGGCGATGAGCGAGTGCACGAACACCGGCTTCTTCTGGCCGATGCGGTACGCGCGGTCCGTGGCCTGCGCCTGCGCCGCGGGGTTCCACCACGGGTCGTAGTGGATGACGGTGTCGGCCGACGTGAGGTTGAGGCCGGTGCCGCCGGCGCGCAGGCTGATGAGGAAGACATCGGCCTTGCCCTGCTCGAACGCGTCGATGGGGCGCTGGCGATCCACGGTCGCGCCGGTGAGCGTCACGTGGCGGATGCCGCGGCCGAGCAGCCCCTCGCTGAGGAGCGCGAGCATGCGCGCGAACTGCGAGAACAGGAGGATGCGGCTGCCGGCGGCGAGCTGCTGCGTGACCAGCTCGAGGCAGGTGTCGTACTTGGCCGAGCGCGTGACGTCGCGCGCGGCGTCGACGTTGACGAGGCGCGGGTCGCAGCACACCTGGCGCAGCTTGAGGAGCGCGTCGAGGATCGCGATCTGCGAGCCGCCGATGCCGCGCGAGCGGATGTGGGCGCGCACGTCGGCGTGGGCGGCGACGCGGATGCTTTCGTAGAGCTCGCGTTGTGGCCCGTCCAGGTCGATGGCGCGCACCAGCTCGGTCTTGGGCGGCAGCTCGGGCGCGACGTTCTCCTTGGTGCGGCGCAGGAGGTACGGGCGCACGCGCTCGCGCAGCGCGGTCTCGCGCGCGGCGTCGCCGTGGATCTCGATGGGCACGCGGAACGCGGCGCGGAACTCGTCGGAGGTGCCGAGGAGGCCGGGGTTGAGCACGTCCATCATCGCCCACAGCTCGCCGAGGTTGTTCTCGATCGGCGTCCCTGACAGCGCGATGCGCATGCGCGCGCGCAGGTCGCGCACCGCCTCGTGGGCGAGCGCGCCTGGGTTCTTGATGGTGTGCGCCTCGTCGAGGACGAGCATCGACCACTCGTCGGCGGCCAGCGTCTCGCGATCGCGCCAGACCAGCGGATAGGTCGTGATGACGACGTCGTGCTCGTTCTTGGCCAGCTCGGCCAGGCGCTCGTGGCGGTGCGGGCCGATACACGAGAGGACGCGCAGCTCGGGCGCGAACTTGGCCAGCTCGCGCGCCCAGTTGCCGGCGACGCTGGTGAGCGTGATGACCAGCGCGGGACGATCGAGGCGGCCCCCGTGCTTCTCCGCGAGGATGTGCGCGATGGTCTGAAGCGTCTTGCCCAGCCCCATGTCGTCGGCGAGCACGCCGCCGGCGTCGCACGCGCGCAGGTGCTGGAGCCAGGCCAGCCCCTCCTGCTGATACGGGCGCAGCTCGGCGCGCAGGCCGACGGGCGGCGCCACGACGATGTCGCGGGCGCGTGGGCCCATCGCAAGGTCGTAGCCGAGGTCGCGCACGTGCGTGGCGCCCTCCCAGCGCAGCGGACGCTGGGTGTCGTGCAGGGCCACGCCGAGCTCGGCGAGCGCGGCCGCGCGGCGCATCGGCGCGCCGACCTTGCCGCTGCCGTCGTCGCGATAGAGCTCGCGGAGCACGGAGAGGAGGATGCGCAGGCGCTCGGGAGGGACCGGCAAGAAGCGGCGCTCGCCCAGCGGCACCGCGATGCAGCGGCGCGGCGTGCGCGCCAGCTGGGCGAGGCTGTCCGCGCCGTCGAGGATCTCGAGCAGCGCCGGCATGAGATCGACGCGGTGCCCGTCGATGAGCACGCCCAGCTCGAGGCCGAACCAGTCGGGACGCTCGCCGTCGGTGATCGTGGCGACCAGCGGCGCGTCGGGCTCGACGGTCTGCCACGGATAGTCGGGCGCGATGTCCACGCGCCATCCCAGCGCGCGCAGCTGCGGCACTGCGTGGGCCGTGAAGCCGCACAGCGCGTGCACGTCGGCGTCCAGCCGCACGGCGTAGTCACACGGCTCTTCGCTCGCGACGTCGTCGAGGCAGCCGAGATCGACGGCGCCCAGGCTCTCCAGCACGCGCCGCGCCTGGCCCTCCGCGGCGCGGTCCACCTTCAGGCGGATCGTGGCGGTGACGAGCTCGTCGCCATCGACCCACAAGGTCCCCGCCGAGAGGCGGATCGCAGGAGCCGCCCCGGCCCGTTTGATCAGCTGAGGAGCCGACACGCCCGTCCGGAGGTACCAGCCGCGGATCCGCGCGTCCAGATTTCGGGGGTCGCGCGGCACTGATCATCTGGATCGTGGTGATCCGGAATCGGTTGCCGACCTCTGCCGATCGACATTTTGCGTGCAGCTGTACTCGACAACGATCGGTTCCGTCCCGTCGAGCACTTGTCCGATCTGCCATTGACGACCTCAGAAGACGACGCAGATTGGCGCGCGATGACGCATCTGAAGTACCCGGTGTTGGCATCGCTCGCGCTCCTCGGAGCGTGCAACTACGAAGTCACCCTCTGGAGCAGCGGAGGTGGAGGAGACCCGACGTTCGATGCGACGAAGATCGGCGACCTCGTGAAGCAGATCGCGCGCGCTAACCTGGGCGAGCCGAGCGCGGTGCGCTGCCCGCCGAAGATGCAGTTCGTCCCGCGGGATCGCTACACGTGTCAGTTCGACTTCGAGGGCTCGACGTACGATGTGGACGTGCGCCACGGCGTGTTCCTGTCGGCGGACGCGCATCTGCACGAGCTGGCCGTGGGCGGCGAACCGCTCGAGGCGCACATCGAGAGCACGATGCGCGGCCACGTCGATGGTCCGTTCGAGGTCGACTGCCATGGCGTCGTGGTGACGCGCGCGAAGCCGCAGGTCGTGTGCATGGTGGACGGCGACGAAGGCGTGCTCGTGACGCTCCGGGGCGATCAGCTCAACTTCAACCTGATGGAGATGAAGAGCCTGCCTTGGTAGTCTCGAGGGGTGAGGCGAGGGCTCACCTTTCTGTCGATCGTCGCGGCGGCAATGGCCGCAGGCGCCGCCGCGTGTGACCGAGCGCCCGAGCTGGCGACGTGGGAGCTGGCGTCGGAGGTGGGCGACTACGAGACGACGTCGTGCGCGACGGCGGTGGTGATCGAGCTGTCGCGGCAGATCGCCGCCGAGGTCGACTGCATGGCGCCCGGGCAGCTGGTGCCGTTCGCCGAGGGCAACGGCATCGTGTTCGCGGGCTCGGCGGTGCTGCCGTACGTGAGCGAGACGGCCCGCGAGGATCTCTACGCCGCGGTCACGGCGGGCGCCGGCACGTCCTTGCAGGTGACGAGCGCGTATCGCACCGTCGTGCAGCAGTACCTCCTCTATCGGTGGTTCCAGCTCGGGCGCTGCGGCATCACGGCGGCGGCGACGCCGGGCAGCTCGAACCACGAGAGCGGGCGCGCGCTCGACGTCTCCAACTACAGCGCGTGGATCGCGACGCTGGGCGATCACGCGTGGGACCACTCCGTGCCGGGCGATCCGGTGCACTTCGATCACACGCAGTCGCCCGACATCCGGGGCACCGACGTGCTCGCGATCCAGCGGCTGTGGAACCGCAACCACACCGACGATCCGATCGCGGAGGACGGCGACTACGGGCCTGACACCGAGGCGCGTCTCGTGGTGGCACCCGCCGAGGGCTTCCCGCAAGGCGCGATCTGCGCGCCGGGCGGGCTCGACATGGCGATCGTGTCGATCGACGCGCCGCGCGTGCTCGCGCCCGACGAGCGCGCGCCGGTGACGATCGTCGTGCGCAACAGCGGTACCGTGGCGTGGCCGGCGGGCACCTCGCTGGTGACCGCGGAGCCGGTCGGGCGCGCGAGCGGCTTCTCCAACGCGTCGTGGGCGGCGCCGGACGCGCCGTCGCGGATCGGCGCGGCGGTCGCGCCGGGCGAGACGGCGACGCTGACGTTCGAGCTCGTCGGGCCCGTGGTGACGACCGCGGAGGAGCGCACCGAGGCGTTCGCGATGGACGCGGACGGCGCGCGCTTCGGGATGGTCGTGCTCGTCGTGCAAGTCGATCCGGGTGAGGGCGGAGGATGCTGCAGTGCGTCCGGAAATCGCGGAAGGTCGTCAAGAACGCTGGCGCCGCTCGCGACGCTCGCGTTGCTCGCGACGTTCCGGCGCCGTCGTCGTCGCGGTACCATCGACGCGTGAGCCTGGCCGCCCCATTCGAGCACCTGCGGACGCTCGCGGCGCGCGGCGTGACCGGCGAGCTCATCGCGTGCGATCAGATCGTCGAGGTGCACGTGTTCCTGCACCGCGGGCGCGTCGCGTGGGGCACCAGCAACCGCAACAGCAAGGTGCTGAACGACTACCTGATCGAGGTCGCCAGCCTCGACGACGACGCGCTCGACGAGGTCGCCGCCGAGTGCCGACGCACCGGCGCGCGCTTCGGCGAGACCGTCGTGGCGTGGGGCCTGGCGAAGGCCGACCAGGTCGCCGCCGCGCTCCGCAACGAGATCAGCGACGCGCTCGCCGGGCTGACCGAGCTGGTCGGCGCGCCCACGGTGTTCCTGCCGCGCACGGAGGCCTACGACGAGCGCTGGACGTTCACGGTCGACGAATGTCTCGAGGGCGTTCCCGACGTCGGCGCCGGCATGTGCCTCGCGCGCCGCATCACCGAGCTCGTGCCCGGCCACCACTGGGTCGCGGGCGCGTCGCCGCGCGGCACGTTCGTGACCGAGGGCAACGTGATCGATGCGCGCAAGGCCGACTTCCTGGTGCCGCTCACGGACTCGCTGACGCGCACCTCGGCGTCGGAGGTGATCCTGCGTGCGCCGGGCCGCGGCGTGGTCGGGCGCGCCGCCGGTAACGACCAGTGGGTGTACGCCGCGTTCGCGTCGACGAGTGGCCTGGGCGCCATGTCGGCGGCGATGCGCTCGCTCGGTCAGGCGGCGTCGTGCGACGAGCGCCTGCCGGCCGCGCACGTCATTCCGGGCGATCCTCACCTGCTCGAGCCGATCGAGGCCGCGCTCGAAGCCACCGACGAGCTGCGCGCCGGTTACCTCATCGATCGCAACGGGCTCATCGCGTCGCGCGGGCCGCTGAGCGATCGCACCGTCGCGGCGGTGGCGGCCGAGCTGACCACGTTCCTCGATGTCGACCTCGGGCCGGCGATCCCGATCGACGAGCACGAGCTCTCGCAACCGACCAACTCGATCACCGCGCGCCTCGGCGTCTGCTGGTTGTGCGGCACGCGCGCGCGCAGCGGCCACGCGGTGTGGCTCGCCGTCGTCGCCGAGGAGTCGGCGGGCTTCGCGTCGGCGCTCCTCGCGTCGGTCGTGCGACGCGTCGAGGTGCTGGCGCGCGCCGACGCTACGGGAACGTGACGACGATCTTGCCGCGAGCGCGGCCCGTCTCGAGCTCGGCGAACGCCTCGCGCACCTGCGCGAACGGGAAGGTCTTGTGGATGAGCGGGCGGAGCGTGCCGTCGTCGACCCAGGACGCCAGCTCGGCCAGCTGCGCGCCGTCGGGGCGCATGAAGAGGTAGCGGAACTCGGCGGCGGCCTTCTTCGCGGCGCGGCGGCGGCGGCCGGTGGCGAGCCAGATCACCGGCCGGATGAACGCGGGCATCGACGTGCGGGCGAACTCGCCGTCGGGCAGGCCGCTCACGCCGACGACGATGCCGCCGCGCTTCACCTGCGCGAGCGAGCGGAGCTCGGAGTCGCCGCCGAGCGTGTCGAACACGACGTCGAGGTCACGCAGCTCGTCGACGGCGCCGGTGGTGTAGTCGACGGCCTCGTGCGCGCCGAGCGAGCGGATGAGCTCGAGGTTCTTGGTGCTGCCGGTCGCGAGCACGTGCGCGCCGAGCTTGCGGGCGATCTGGATGGCGAGCGAGCCGACGCCGCCAGCGCCGGCGTGGACGAGCACGCGCTGGCCCGGCTTCACGTCGGCCTTCTCGCGCAGCGCCTGCAGCGCGGTGAGTCCGGCGAGCGGGATGGACGCGGCCTCCTCGAACGAGAGCTTGGCCGGCTTGGTAGCGATCACGCTCTCGTCGGTGGCGACCTGCTCGGCCAGGCCGCCCATGCGACCCTTCTCGAGGCGCGCGAAGATCTCGTCGCCGGGTTTCCAGCGTGTGACGCGCGGACCGACGGCGGCGACCGTGCCGGCGACGTCACATCCGAGCGTCGTCGGTAGCGGCGGTTTGGCGACGAACTTCACCTTGCCGTCGCGCAGCTTGAAGTCGATGGGGTTGAGACTCGCGGCGCGGACGTCGATGAGCACATCGTTCTCGTGCACCGCGGGCGTGAGGATGTCCTCGGTCCTGGCGACGTCGGGGCCGCCGTAGCGGTGGATGCGGAAGGCTTTCATCGTCAGAGGCTCAGAGATCGGGGCCGAAGCCGACGAGGTGGAGGATGCCGTGGTCGTCGGTGAGCCGGCGCGTCGCCTGGTACTGCACGGCGAGCGGGATGCGGAAGAGCGCCACGTGCAACGTGAGCGCGCCGCCGGCCGCGGCGTGGCGGCTGTTGCCGAGGGTTTCGTCGACGATGTAGCAGCCGCCGGCGAACAGCTCGAGCTCGAGCTCGCGCAGGAACACCGACGGCAGGAACGCGAGGTTCGGCATGCCGCGATCGATCATCAGCGGGAATCGCCACGTCAGGTCACCGAGCGCGACGCGGTCGGCGGCGAGCGCGTGATCTTCGAAGCCGCGCAGCGGCTCGCTGAAGCGGCGCGTGCCGGGCAGGATGTCCTCGCCCAGCTCGGGGTCGGGGAGATCCTCCGGATCCGACCAGACCGGCGGCAGCGAGCCCGGTCCGCCGACGAGGATGAGCGACGTCGGTGCGTCGAGCACGGCATTCCCGCGCAGCGCGCCGACGAGGACATGACGCTCGAGAAGCGGCACGGGCAACCAGATGTCCATCTCGCCGCGTGCGTGCGTCATCGCGCCGGCCGGGCGCGGGAAGTAGGCCCCCTCCAGCGTGGCGGCGATCCCGCGGCGCACGCCGACGGCGCGGGTGGTCTCGACCGCGCTGTAGCCCAGGACCGCCGACGGTCCGTAGAGGCGAAGGATGCTGTCGTCGGTGCGGTCGTACGCGTACGTGCCGCCGGCCGCGACGCTGTACGTGCCACGCCACGTGCGGCTGACCGCGACGACGGCGTCGCGCAGCTCGCGATCGAGGCGGTCGACGATCATGCCCTGCTGATCCTGCACCTCGTCGGTGTAGAGCAGTCGTGAGCCGAGGGCGGTGACGACCCACGGCGCGAAGTCGTTCAGGATCACGCCGCCGACCGCCGAGTACTGCTTCGTGTTGCTGGGATTGATGTAGCCGGCCACGGCCCAGCGCACGAGGTCGAGCCGGTCGCCGCCCGAGAACGCGAGGCCGAGCTGTGTCGAACCGACTGCGGGGGCGAACAGCCCGAACGTGTGCAGCGTCGGACGGAAGAGGCCGTCGAGGCGCGAGTAGGGCCGGTCGGAGAGGACGCGCAGGGTCGGCGCAGGCGCGGCGTCGGAGGCGGGGGAGGGCGCGGCGGCGGCGGTGGATGTTGCGGCGGTGGTCGCGGTCGTGGCGGCGGCGGCGACGGCGACGGAGGGGGAGGAGGCGGAGGAGCCAGAGGAGCCGGAGGAGGCAGGCGTGACGGGGGCGGCGGCGACGGAGCCGATGCGGGGTTCGGTTTCGGTTTCGGTTTCGGTTTCGGTTTCGGTTTCGGTTTCGGTTTCGGTTTCGGTTTCGGTTTCGGTTTGGGCGGAGGTGGCGGCGGGCGGAGGAGGTGGTGGAACCGGGACGGGCAGCACGGTCTCGTCGAGCGTGTAGCGCCAGCCATCGCGGGCGAGGAAGCGGAGCTTGCCCTGCTGCGCGCGGGCGTCGAGCGCGCCGTAGGGCGCGTCGGTGATCACGCGGCGAGCTCCGTCGGTGTCGACGACGGCCACCTGGAACCGGTTGTCGATGACGTCGAGGAACATCAGCCGGCCATCGTCGGTGAACGATGCGTCGTAGAGCGGCGTCATGCCGCCGGTCGGTGTCGGCACGCCGGTGTGCTCGGCCAGCATCGCGCCGGTGGTGGCGTCGACGACCCACACCGCGAACTTGGCGCCGTCCCACACGCTCAGCGCGAGCCGCGCGCCGTCGCGCGACGGCTGCGCACGCAGCGCGAACTGACCCGGGCGCGCATCCCACAGCACCTTCGACGCGCCGTCCTCCCGCACCGCGAGGCTCCAGCGATCGCCGTCGACGTGCGCGTGGTAGTAGCGCCGCCCGTCGGGCGACACGGCGAGGCCGGGACCGAGCCCCTTGGCCACCTCGTCGAGGCCGCCGCCCTTCGTCCATCGGAACAGCCGCGTGGTCTGGAACGTCCCGCCCAGATCGATGCTCGTGAACCACAGCGAGCCGTCGTTCGCGAAGCCCATGCCGGAGACGAGCAGCGGCGCCGCGATGATCTGCCGGCGCGGCGGGAGCACGTCGACCAACCCGATGCTCTCGACGAGCCCTCCCTCCGCGTTCCAGACGCGGAGCCGCGACGGCTGATCGATGTCCTCGTCGATCGCGGCGACCTCGCCCTGCGGACCCCACGCCCAGCGCGCGTCGTCGCCGAACGTGCGCAGCGTGGTCTCGGCTGGCGGCCGCTTGCGCACCGGGAAGCGCGCCGCGCTCCAGCGCGCGAACTCGCCCATCAGATCGCCGATGCCTTTGCCGTACACCTCGTCGAAGCGGCCGCTCACCGACAGCACGATCGACGTCGACCGCGCTTGCAGCTCGATCACGCGCCACAGCGCCGGCTCGCCGTACGACTCGGCGAGGAACTGCACGAACATCGAGCCGACCAGGTAGTGATGCCCGAGCGGCGAGTTGCGCTTGCGCTCCGACAGGTCGCTGCCGCCCACCGTGCCGCCCGCGTACGCGGCGTGGAACATGCTCGTGAACACCGGCCACGCCGGACGCCCGCTGCCCGGCTGTAGCCGCGCTTCGTAATAGGTGGCGAGCCCCTCGAGGAACCACGCATCGAGCCCGATCTGCGGCGTGGCCATCTCGCCGAGCACCGTGCGGAGCGCGCCCCACAGCCCCGCGATCTGCTTCACTTGCACGTAGTGCACGATCTCGTGGCACCCGACGCGCCCCGGATCCGGCGGCAAGCCGAACGTCGTCGCGAAGTCGAGCGTGTTCCCGGTGGGAATCACCGCCACGTCCTCGAGCCCGGCCACCGGCGGCAGCACGTAGGCGTTGTTGAACGGGGCCTCCGGAACCACCAGCACCATCTTCTCGCGCGAGTGCTTGTTGTCGATGCGCGCCTTTGTCCGCAGCTCCGCGGCGCACGCCTCGACCTTCGTCGCCATCCGCTCCGCCAGCTCGCGCCGCCCCTCCGGGTAGTACACGAGCAGCTGCCCCGTCTCCATCCGCCGCATCTCGCGCCGCGCGATCGCCGTCTGCACATCCGCCGGATACCGCGCCGCCGGCACCCCGCATCCTGCGGCGACGGCGCCCAGCGCGACAGCCGCCGCTGCCGCAACGACGACCTCCGCAGACCAACTCGCGCACCGTGCCGACGAGAACATCGCGCGCACGATACACCGCGCCGCCCGCGCCCCGCACCCTTGTGCGCGCCCCCACACCGCCGCCGCCGACGCTGACGCCCGCTCGTCCCGCGAGGCACCTGTCTTGATCGGCGACGACCGCCCTGGGGCACCGCGGCGGCAACAAGGATGTGCCATGGCGCGCATCGAGCCGGCGCGGACGCGCCGCGATCTACGGAATCGCGTGACGTGAGGTTGGTGGTCGAGCGGAAGGACGGTGCCCTCACCGAGGCCGGCGGCGGCTGACGCCGGATCCTGCCGCGAGAGCGTGTGCCGTGGCCGCAACAAGGAGTGCAGTGGCGCGGTCATCCGAGCGCGCGGCGGCATGCAGACGGTGTCGGCGCGCCTCACCCTCCGCGGCAGCCGACTGCTGTGTCGAAAAACACTTGGGATTCGATACAATTGAAGTTATAAGCTCAATCAATGAGAAGCTGCGGGGGCGGGATCAAGGGGCGACGGCGCGGTTCGGCGAGTCGGCAGCGGGGGAATCCGCAGCTGGAGCTCGGGCTGCCGACGCCGAAGAAGCGCGGGGGGAAGCGGAACGGGGCAGGGCGCAAGCTCGCGCCGGGCGCGGCGCGGTCGCCGCATGTGAGGCGGCCGGAGATCACGCGGCATCAGCCGGTGCACATCTCGCTGAAGATCATGAAGGGGGTGGGGCGGCTGCGGACGGCGCACGGGTTCGCCGCGATCCGGCGTGCCGTCGCGGTGTGCATGGCGCGGCAAGACTTTGCGATCGTGCACACGAGCATCCAGGGCAATCACCTCCACCTGATCGTCGAGGCCGACGACAAGCGTGCGCTCGCGAATGGCGTGCGCGCGTTCATGATCTCCGCGACGCGCGCGATCAATCGCTGGCGCGGGCGGAAGGGGCGCGTGTTCGCGGCGCGCTATCACTCGACGATCATCGGGTCGCCGCGGCAGGCGCGAAATGCGCTGGCCTACGTCATGAACAACTGGCGGCGGCATCGCGAGGACTCGACGGGCGCCGCGCAGCGACGCGCGCACATCGACCCGTATTCGTCGGGCGTGCTGTTCGACGGCTGGCTCGAGTTCGAGGGGCGCGCGCGTGTGCCGGATGGATACGAGCCGCTGCCGGTGCGCCGCGCGCGTTCGTGGTTGTTGACGGTCGGCTGGCGCAAGCATCCGCGCATCGGATTGCGCGAGGTGCCGGGGCCACTCGTCTGAGCTGAGCGCGGCGCCGTCGAATGCGTGCACGGCCCGGGCTACTCCTTGGCGAGTCCCTTGCCGACGTGCCAGCCCTGGTACATGCCCACGAGCGTTTCACCAGGGGTGGGCAGTTCGGAGGTGAATGACGTCCCCTCGATGGCGTCGAGCATACAATCCAACGCTTGCTTGGACTGCTCCGGGGAGAGCTCCGATTCCACGATGCTAACGGGCGTCTCGACGCCGATGTCCGTGGTCGGCGTGATGCGTCCGACGCCATGACCGGATTCGTGGCGCATCAGATACAGAAACTCGATTCTTCCTTCGCCCTCGATCTTCTTCCAGCAGTCCCTCGCGCGCGGCGCGAGAGTGTGGAGCAGGAAGTCGTCACGATTTCGTTGGAAACGAGCCCATCGCGCGTCGGGTGGTTCCGAGGGCTCACGCCCTTCCCGGGCCGTTTCGTCGGCAGGTGGCGTCGGTGCTAGCTCAGGATCGGAGCTCGAAAGAGTGCTGTACAGCACCGCCGAGTCCGATGCCGGCTTCGCACGGCTTCCCGAAGGCAATGCCGGCGCGAGCGCCTTCACGATTGAGGCAGGTCGCGCGGTCGTGGGTAAAGTCGGACTGCTGGGATGCCTCGAACCGGAGCGTTCCGGTGCTCCACCACGAGTTGCTAACAGCAGGCCAACCACGATCGCGATTAGCGCGATGACGAGGAGTGCTCGGCGGTGCATGACAGCGCTCCTATTGGATGATGATCCACTCGTTCGTAGACGGGGGACTGCAATCGCCGAGCATCCGGCAGGCGATCTTGCCATCCCCCACAACGGTCTCGTAGCGCGCGCACGTTAGCTTGCCGTAGCATTGGTCCTTCGCGGGGCATTGAGTTTCAGACGGACATTCATCCCGGAAACACCTTGGTGACGTTCCGCCGGCGCAGGTACCGCGCCCCCCATCCTTGCGTGGCTTGAAAACGACCTCGTCGAACGACGGCCAAACCAAGAAGTACGCCAACGTTTCTTTGCATGACACTTCCTTTGCCAAGCGCAGCGGCCACCACGACCGTGCGTGACGAGCTATCGGGGGTCGGTTGCGCTGGTTGCCTCCAATTCGAAAGAATCTTGCTGCTCTTTGGTCCGGCATCTGCCGGAGGCGGCGTGCCATCATGCGCGCCATGGCCGGGTTTGCCGGATTCTCGAAGAGCGCGCCGGGGTTCTTTCATCAGCTCGCGGCGGAGATGAATCGCGAGTGGTTCAAGGCGAACAAGGAGACGTACGAGAAGGAGTGGGTGACGCCGATGACGGCGCTCCTCGAGGACGTTCGCGGGAAGCTGGCGCCGCTGTACAAGGGGACGCCGCTCAACGAGCCCAAGGTGTTTCGCATCCAGCGCGACGTGCGCTTCGCGAAGGACAAGGCGCCGTACAAGACGACGATCGGCGCGTTCGTGTCGACGGGGGAGGGGACGCCGATGGAGACGGGCGCGGCGGTGTACGTCCAGCTCGGGCTCGAGGAGTATGCGGGCGCCGGGTACTACGTGTTCTCGCCGGAGCAGCTGGCGCGCTGGCGCAAGAAGGTGGCCGCCGACAAGACCGGCAAGGAGATCGCGGCGCTGGTCGCGGCGGCTGCGAAGCAGGGGATGTCACTCGATGCGCACGACGTGCTCGCGCGCGCGCCGCGCGGCGTCGATCCCGAACATCCGCGCGCCGAGCTCCTGCGCCACAAGGGCTGCGTGCTGTCGTTCCCCGCGATCCCGCGCGGGCTCATCCACAAGGCGGCGTTCAGCGGCTGGCTCGCCGAGCAGGCGAAGGCCGCCGCGCCGGTCGTGAAGTGGCTGCAGAAGCATGTCGCGTGAGCGTTCCCTCGGGAACGGTCACGCGTTTCTGGGAGCCGGCCTCGTGCGGCGCTTCGCGGCCATCAGCGCGATTCCCAGGAGCTGCTCGCGCAGGTCCGCGCGCTGCGCCGCCGACGCGCGACTCTCGAGGCGCTGGTGCATGAGCACGGCCTCGATGCCCAAGATCAGGTGGCGCACGACCGTCGCGTCGATCGGCTCGCCGCGCAGGATCTGGAACTGCGCGCTAAGCACGGCCACCGCCGCGTCGACGGCGCGCTTGCGAACGGGCGCGAGGGCCGAGCCGGGACGCAGCGCCTCGACCGTGAGCTCCTGCACGATGCGGCCGTGGCGCTCCCACAGCTCGAGGTACGCGTCGAGCGCGGCCGCGACCTTCTCCTCGAACGTTCGCCCGCCGAGCGAGCGCCGCGCGGCGGCTTCGAGCAGCACGGCGATCGCACGGTCGAGCAGCGCCGCGGCGAGCTCCTCCTTGCCGCGAAAGTTCAGATAGAACGTCGCGCGCGAGACGTCGGCGACCGCGAGCACGTCCTCGACGCGCGAGGCGGCGTAGCCGACGTCGCTCCACACCGCCTCGGCCGCGATGAGCAGCCGTTCGCGCGGCGGCGGCCGTCGCGCGGTCGCAGTCGGCGAGCCGATCAGATGCGCAGGGATGGCGGCGGCCCCGACGGGAGCAGAGCCAGAGGCAGAACCAGAACCAGAGGCAGAACCAGAACCAGAACCAGAGGCAGAACCAGAGGCAGAACCAGAACCAGAACCAGAACCAGAACCAGAACCAGAACCAGAACCAGAACCAGAACCAGAACCAGAACCAGAACCAGCACCAGCGGAGCCCGCGCGTCGGCGGCGATGGGCCTTGCGCCGCCCCGTCGACGCCCGCGTATTCATACCGCCTCGCCTCCGCCCGCTGCGCCCGCGGCGCCCACGGAGCCCGCACCGCCCGCGCCCGCGCCCGCGGCGCCCACGGCGCCCGCACCGCCCGCGGCCGCTCCACCGGCAGCGCCCGCTCCACCGGCGGCGCCCGCGGCGCCACCTCCGGCACCGGCCGTACCCGCGGCACCGGCGGCCAAGCGGCCCGGATGTGCGCCGGCGCCGGTGCGCACGCGGTACTCGCCCGCGTGATCCTTCCGAGCGTTCGCCTCGTCGAGCCAGCGCCGGTACCAGCGCCGCCCCACCGCGGTCATCACCGACTTCCCGCCCGGGATCCGCCACAGCACGCCGCTCGCGAGCCCGGTCGCGCGTAACGCGAGGATCGTCCAGTCCCGGTCGCCCTCGTCCTCGAGCTGCATCCCGCTGACGTACTCACTCCCCGACAGCCAGCGGCAGCTCTGGTGCAGGAACCGGCGCGCCGCCGGATACGCCGCGGGCGTCCTCACGGTCGCGTCGCGCGCGACCGCGTCGATCAACCCTTTGGTCGCCGGGGGAATCTTGTCCGGCCGGCCCTGGTGCAGGATCGACACGTAGAACAGCTCGCGCTGCTCCTCGAGCGATCGCGGCAACACCGCGTCGTCGATGCCGAGCACGTAGCCCGCGTACCGCCACAGGAGCGTGAACGACGCGAGCTCCTCGTCGGAGAAGCGCACGCCCATCCGCACCAAGCTCCGCACGTTCAGATATCCGAACAGCGCCAGCGTGATCGCGAGATCGTGCTGGTTGATCGGCACCTCCGACGCGTGGCGATACCGCCCCGAGTCGACCAGGAACCGGCGCAGCGCCGAATGCAGGAGCCGCACGCGCAGCATGAGCTCGTGGCCGTCGCCGCCGGGCTCGAGCGAGCCGGCGAACGCCATGCCGACCACCATCTTCGCGGTCTCGTCGAGGCGCCGCCGCGGCTGACCGCTGAACATGCCGGTCATGCCGGTGATGACCGCCATCTTCTGGAAGACGGCGCCGCCGCACAGGCTCCCCGCGAACAGCGAGATGCCCATGTGCGCCGGGAACGCGGCGATCACCTTCTGCCCGGCCTCGATGGCGCGGAAGTCCATCCACGCCGGCACCACGCGCACCGCGTCGAGTAGCTCCTGACACGCCACGCTCCCTGCGGCCGCCCGCTCGCGCACGGCGCCCAGCAGGTCGTGGAACTTCTCCAGCCTCCCCGCCGCCGCCAGCTCGGCGACCACGCGGTCGCTCAGCGGATCGCCCTGCGCGCGCAGCGCGTCGAGCCGCGCCTCGGAGAAGCGCTCCGTGTACCGCAGTGACGCGAGCTCGGGGATCTGTCCCAGCGGTGGAAGCGACCGCGGCAACGCGTGAGGAATCGTCGTCACCCCAGAAACATACATGGTGTATGATTCGGACACAACGTACATTTGGCTCGGAGGCTCCCGTGGACCTGAACCGCATGCTCGAGAAGTGTCAGCGGGGCCAGTGGCGCACCGAGGACCTCGACTGGAGCCGGCCGCCGCCGGTGATGTCGCCTGAAAAGGAGCGCGCCGTCGTCCAGTACTTCACGGACATGGCCGGCATCGAGCGGCTCGCCGCCGCGCTCTTCGAGACCCAGCGCGCGCACACCACGGACCCGGTCCTCGCCCGCATCTTCTCCACGTTCGTCACCGACGAGCAGCGCCACGCCCGCGTCGCCGAGCTCCTCGCCGCGCACTACGACGTCCGCCAGCTCCAGGTCTATCGCCAGAACGAGGAGCTGCGCGTCTTCGGGTTCCACTTCCTCGAGGCGCTGCGCCACGTGCCGGCCGAGGTCGCCACCACGTACGTCACCGTCGGCGAGCTCCTCCTCGACGTCGCGCTCCTCCGCTCGATCGACGCCTACGTCGACGACGACATGTCGGGCGAGGCGATGGAGCGCATCAACCGCGACGAGTCGCGCCACATCGCCGTCGACTTCTACATGACCGAGCACTACGCCTCGCCCGAGTATCAAAAATGGCTGTGGAGCCAGCCGTGGCGCCCGCTCTCCGAGCACGTCGCGGCGCTGTGGTCGCTCGCCAACATGTTCCGCCACGCGCGCCCGTTCTTCCGCAACGTCTTCATGGCGCCGATGGAGCGCGTCGATCCCACCGGCCTCCGCATCGCGGAGGCGCTGGCGCGCTACCAGGCCCTCATCGAGCGCCCGAACGTGCGGCGCCGGCCGCTGCCCGCGACGATCCATCTCGCCCAGTGGCTCTCGTCGCACCGGAGCACGCGCGGCATCGCGCAACGCCTGGCGCGCACGTTCGGCTTGCCGTCGGTGCTCCTCACGAAGCCCGACGTCAGCGCTCGGCGCGCGTCCGTGGGGGAACCGAGATCGGCGTGACGCGCGCGTCGCCGCGGCCGTCGGGATCTCCGAGGTCGATCACCGTCGGCGCGCGCTGACACTCCCACGTCGTCACGTTGGCGAACGCGGTCGCGCCTTCCTGCCAGAACCCGCCGTCCTGGTGGATGTGCCCGAACAGGTGCAGCCGCGGCGCGACCTCCGCCACGCGCGCGCGCAGCTCCTCGCATCCGGCGCGCGCGTCACCGTCCCAGCCCGAGCGATCGCCGATGCCGTCGGGCGGTCCGTGCGTCACCAGCACGTCGAGGCCCTTCGGGATCTTCGCCCACACCTTGGCGAGCGGCTTCCCGCGCTTCAGGTTGAACGCCCACCCGTTGAACTCGGGCTGCCACGGGCTCCCCCAGAAGCGCACGCCATCCACCTGCGCGCCCTCGTCCTCGAGATAGACGACGCCCGGCACGATCGACGTCAGCAGCATCCGCGCCGCAACCGAGCTCCGTTGAAACGCCCAGTCGTGATTCCCGGCGATGACGACCTTGTGCGGGTGCGGCTGCGCCGCGAGCCACGTCGCCGCCTGCGCCAGCTCCTCGAGATCGCCCTTGCGACACAGGTCGCCGGCGTGCACGAGCACGTCCCCGGGCGGCACGACGAAGCGCTCGTCGTGGAACAGGTGCGTGTCGGCGACGCAGACCAGCCGCATCACCCCATCGTACGGCACTCAGGTCGCCAGCGCCGCGATCTCGTCGACGACCGCCGCGACCTGCCGCTTCGACGTGTCCACCGTGTGGTGCGCGCCCGCGTACTGCGACGCGCGCGCGCCGAGCAGGGTCTCGAGCTCGGCGAACGCGTGCGGGTTCTTGCCCATCGGCCGCTGGTCGCCCTGCTGGATGACGCGGTTCCAGTGATCCTCGGCGCGGGCCTTGAGCCACACCGTCAGGCAGCGCGCGCGCAGGAACGCGAAGTTGTCGGCGTCGTTCACGATCGATCCGCCGGTGGCGAGCACCATCGGCGTCGCGCGCGCCAGCAGCGCCCGCAACACGTCGCGCTCCACCTTGCGGTAGTACGCCTCGCCGTGCAGCTCGAAGATCTCGCCGAGCCGCAGCCCCGCCTTCTTCTCGATGTGCTGATCGACTTCGACGAACGGCACGCCGAGGCGGCGCGCCAGCTCGCTACCCACCGTCGACTTGCCGGCGCCGCGTACGCCGAGGAGCGCGACCGCCTTCTTGCGTGGATCGGGCGCCAGCCCGTCGAGCAGCTCGGCCGGCGTCGTGCCCAGCGCCGCCGCGACGTCCGCGAACCGCGCCAGTGAGATGTTCCCGTCGCCCCCCTCGAGCTGCGCCAGGAAGCGCTCGCTCACCCCCGATCGCTCGGCGAGCGCGCGCCGCGAAAGCTCCAGGCCCTGGCGCGTCGTGCGCACCCGCGCACCGACGAGCGCGAGCAGCGTGTCGCCACGCGGAGCCCGAGAAACCATGACGGCACTATAATGCAGCGCGCCCGGGGCATCAAGCAGTAAATTGCTTGCGCGCCCCCACCCCGAAACGCTAGATCGTCTTCATGGATCCGACGGTGTTCGAGACCCACCCCGATCGCTACCACCACTGGAAGCTGTCCATCGCCGGCGACATCGCCACGCTGTCGATGGCGGTCGACGCCGACCACCCGCACAAGCCGGGCTACGAGCTCAAGCTCAACAGCTACGACCTCTCGGTCGACATCGAGCTCGCCGACGCGATCCAGCGCCTGCGCTTCGAGCACCCCGAGGTGCGCGCGTGCATCGTCACCGCCGACCTCGACCGCGTCTTCTGCTCCGGCGCGAACATCTACATGCTCGGGCTCTCGACCCACTCGTTCAAGGTGAACTTCTGCAAGTACACCAACGAGACGCGCCTCTACCTCGAGGACGCCTCCGCGCACTCCGGCATCGGCTTCGTCGCCGCGTGCAAGGGCACCACCGCCGGCGGCGGCTACGAGCTCGCGCTCGCGTGTGACGACATCCTGCTCGTCGACGACGGCAACTCGGCGGTGTCGTTCCCCGAGACGCCGCTCCTCGCCGTGCTCCCCGGCACCGGCGGCCTCACGCGCCTGGTGGACAAGCGCAAGGTGCGCCGCGATCGCGCCGACGTGTTCTGCACCGTCGCCGAGGGCATCAAGGGCAAGCGCGCCAAGGACTGGGGCCTCGTCGACGCGCTGATCTCGCGCTCGAACTGGGACGCCGACGTCCAGGCCCGCGCCCAGGCGCTCGCCGCGAAGAATGCCGGCATCGCCAAGGGCCCGGCCGTGAAGCTCACGCCGCTCGGCCCGAAGCTCACGCCCGACACGATCACGTACCGCCACGTGACGGTGTCCGTGGATCGCGCCGCGCGCACCGCGCAGCTCACCATCGCCGGCCCCGACTCCGGCCCACCCGCCGACCTCGCGAGCGCGGGCTCCGACCTGTGGAGCCTGCGCGCCTTCCGCGAGCTCGACGACGCGCTCCTCCGCCTGCGCTTCGACTTCCCGGAGATCGGCGTCATCACGCTGCGCACGACCGGCGATCGCGCCAACGTGCTCGCGCACGACGCCGCGCTCGACAAGGACGGCACCGGCTTCGGGCGCGAGGTCCGCCTCCTCCAGCGTCGCGTGCTCAAGCGCCTCGACAACACGGCGCGCTCGATCTTCGCCGTCGCCGACCGCGCCGACTCCAACTTCTCGGGCGTCCTCCTCGAGACCGCGCTCGCGGCCGACCGCTTCTACATGCTCATCGACGGCGACGAGAAGGTCGCGGTCGCGACGTCGCCGTCCAACGCCGGTCAGAACCCGATGGGCAGCGGCCTCTCGCGCCTCGAGGCCCGCTTCTACGGCGAGCCCGCCGGCGTCGAGCGCGTGCTCGCGCGCGGCACCGACGGTCCGATCCCGTCGGAGGAGTGCGAGCAGCTCGGCCTCGCCACGATCGCGCTCGACGACATCGACTTCGCCGACGAGCTGCGCATCGCGATCGAGGAGCGCGCGTCGCTCTCGCCCGACGCGCTCACCGGCATGGAGGCGTCGCTGCGCTGGGTCGGTCCCGAGACGCTCGAGACCAAGATCTTCGGCCGCCTCTCGGCGTGGCAGAACTGGATCTTCACGCGCGCCAACTCGACCGGTCAGCAAGGCGCGCTGACGCTCTACGGCCGCCCCGAGCGCCCGACCTTCAACTTCACCCGCACCTGATCCGCGCCGCACGCAGGAGCAACCGATGTCGACCATCGTCAACGACGAGAAGATCCCGAACAACGTCAACCTGGCCGGCGATCGCCGCCTCCAGCGCGCGCTCGAGGCGTGGCAGCCCGGCTTCCTGTCGTGGTGGACGGAGATGGGGCCGGCCGGCTTCCAGGCCAAGGACGTCTACCTGCGCACCGCCGTCTCCGTCGAGGCCAACGGCTGGGCAAACTTCGACTACGTCAAGATGCCCGACTACCGCTGGGGCATCTTCCTCGAGCCGAAGCAGGAAGGCCGCGTGCACGGCTTCGGCGACAACATGGGCCAGCCGGTGTGGGACGAGGTCCCCGGCGAGTTCCGCAACATGCTGCGCCGCCTCGTCGTCACGCAGGGGGACACCGAGCCCGCGTCCGTCGAGCAGCAGCGCCTGCTCGGCCAGACCGCGCCGTCGCTCTACGATCTGCGCAACCTGTTCCAGGTGAATGTCGAGGAAGGCCGTCACCTGTGGGCGATGGTCTACCTGCTCCACACGTACTTCGGCCGCGACGGCCGCGAGGAGGCCGACGAGCTCCTCGCGCGCCGCTCGGGTGATCGTGATCGTCCGCGCATCCTCGGCGCGTTCAACGAGCCGAACAACCACTGGCTCTCGTTCTTCATGTTCACGATGTTCACCGACCGCGACGGCAAGTATCAGCTCGCCGCGCTGGCCGAGAGCGGGTTCGATCCGCTGGCGCGCACGTGCCGCTTCATGCTCACCGAGGAAGCGCACCACATGTTCGTGGGCGAGACCGGCGTGCAGCGCATCGTGAAGCGCGCCTGCGAGCTGATGAAGACCGGCAACGGCGACGTGCGCGCGCAGGGCGGCATCGATCTGCCGACGATCCAGAAGTACCTGAACCTCTGGTACACGCTGTCGCTCGATCTGTTCGGCGGCGAGGTGTCGTCGAACGCGGCCGATGCGTTCGCGTCCGGCCTCAAGGGTCGCTACAAGGAAGAGAAGTACCCCGAGCACAAGCTCGTCGATACGTTCTTCGCGATGGACGTGCTCGAGGGCGGCAAGGTCGTCCACAAGGACGTCGCCATGCGCAACGCGCTCAACGAGGTGCTGCGCACCGAGTACATCAAGGACTGCCAGCGCGGCGTCGATCGCTGGAACAAGACGATCAAGGACGAGGGCGTCGACTTCCAGCTCGTGCTCCCGTCGAACAAGTTCCACCGCCAGATCGGCATGTGGTCCGCGACGCACTTCTCGCCGGACGGCGAGATGCTCGACGCGGCGACGTGGAACGCGAAGCGCGGGCAGTGGCTCCCCGACGAGCACGACGAGGTCTACGTGAAGAGCCTGATGGTTCCCGTGACCGAGCCCGGCAAGATGGCGGGCTGGATCGCGCCTCCGGCGAAGGGCATCAACGCCCTGCCGCAGGAGTTCGTCTACGTCCGGCTCGACTGACAACGTCAGTCATTCCAGCTGGTTGAAAAAAGTTCGTCGCGCCGGTCGATCGCGCGGGCGGCGCGTCGTCGCGTGCATGAACCACGGCGAGAAGCCGACAAGGAGATGACGAGATGCGCTTCATGGTCATGCACAAGAACGACGAGGGCACCGAGGCCGGTGAGCCGGCGACCCAGCAGCTGTTCGACGAGATGGGGGCGTTCATCGGGGAGATGGCGGCGGCCGGCAAGTTTCTCGGCGGCGAAGGGCTGGGCGCGTCGAAGACGCGGACGCGGCTCACGTTTCGCGACGGTGTGTGCACGGTGAAGCACGGCCCGTACAAGGGCGAGCGCGAGCTTCTCCAGACCGCGATGCTCATCGCGGTCGAGACGCGCGAGCAAGCGATCGGGTGGGCCGAGCGCTACGGCAAGATCCTCGGCGACGGGGAGCTCGAGCTCGGCCCGGTGACCGAGGCGTGGGACATGGGGTTCGGGGAGAAGCCCGCCGGCGCCCCGCTGCGCGTCCTCGTGCTCGAGAAGGCGGACCGTGAGAGCGAGGCCGGGCAGCCGCGCAGCGCGAAGCAGAAGGCCGAGCTCACGCGGCTGCGCACCGAGATGACCAAGGCCGGCGTGCTGACCACCGAGTTTCACCTGGCGCCGAGCGCGACCGCGAAGCGCCTCGTGTTCCGCAAGAACGACCTGCACGTGATCGACGGTCCGTTCGTGGAGTCGAAGGAGCTGATCGGCGGCTTCGCGATCATGGAGCTGGCCGACACCGACGAGGCGATCGCGATGAGCCGCCGCTACACCGCCATCCTCGGCGGCACGCTCGAGATCGACGTGCGCCCGCTGGCGGCGACCGAGCGATAGCTCGCTGGGCTAGGCTACGCGGCGATGGACTCGCTGATCAACGCCGCGGCTCGCGCGCTCGCGGCGGGTGATCCGCTGGGCGCGCTCGGGCGGGTCGCGCTGCGGGACGATCCGCCGGCCCTGGCGCTGCGGGGCGTCGCGATGGCGCAGCTCGGTGACTACGAGCGCGCGCGGAAGCTACTGCGGCGGGCGGCGCGCGGCTTCGGTGCGCGCGAGCGGCTCGCGCGGGCGCGCTGCGAGGTCGCGGAGGCCGAAGTGGCGCTGGCGGCGCGCGACCTCGGCGGATCGGTGCGCGCGTCGATGCGCGCGCTCGAGACGGCGGCGCGCGTGCTCGACGGGCTCGGCGATCGCGTGAACGCGCGGCACGCGCGCCTCGTGGCGGCGCGTCGCGCGCTGCTGGTCGGAGACCTCGACGCCGCAGCTCGCACCCTCGACGCGCTCGCGTCGGCCGGCATCGACATCGACATCGACATCGACACCGAAACCGACACCGAAACCGAAACCGAAACCGAAACCGAAACCGAAACCGAAACCGAAACCGAAACCGAAACCGAAACACCGGCCGCCCTCGTGGCGCGCTTCGAGCTCACGCGCGCGGAGCTCGGCCTTCGGCGCGTCCGTGCGGCGGACGCGGAGGCGGCGCTCGCGCGTGCGCACGCGGCGGCGCTCGCCGCCGGCATCCCGGCGCTCGTCGCGGAGGTGGATCGCTTGCGACGCGTGATGGCGGCGCCGTCGGCGACGCTGATCCGCGGCGGCGTGGCACGCCCGGTCCGGCTCGACGAGGTCGAGCACCTCCTCGCGTCGAATGACCTGGTCATCGACGCGTGTCGTCGTGTGGTGCGCGGTCCATCCGGCGCGGGCGCGGGCGCGGGCTCGGCCGCGGGCCGCTCGAGCTCCTCCGCCATCCGCTCGACCCCGGACGCGAAACGCACCGTCTCGCTCGCAGGCCGACCCGTCCTCTTCGCGCTGGTCCGCGCGCTCGCCGAGGCGTGGCCCACCGACGTCGCGCGCGATGATCTCATCACCCGTGCCTTCGAGGCGCGCGTCGCCAACGCGTCGCACCGCGCGCGCCTGCGCGTGGAGCTCGGCCGGCTGCGCGCCGCACTCGGTCCGCTCGCGCGCGTCGAAGCGACGAAGCGCGGGTTCGCGCTCGTGCCGGCCGCGGTCGGTGCCCCCGCCGGCGCGCCCGCCGTCGTCGTGCTCGCGCCGCCCATCGACGGCCCGGCCGGTGAGATCCTCGCGCTCCTCGACAGCGGCGAGTCGTGGTCGACGTCGGCCATCGCACACGCGCTCGGCTCGAGCCAGCGCACGGTGCAGCGCGCGCTTCGGCAGCTCGAAGAGTCGGCGGCCGTGCGCTCCGTCGGCGGCGGCCGCTCGCAGCGCTGGCTCGCGCCGTCGCTGAGCGGATTCGCGACAACGTTGTTACTCCCGGGCGCGCTGCCAGTCGGGTAGTCATGGGTCGTGGCAACGACCCGCAAGCAGCAACCCCGCCCAGCCGAGATCGTCCGCGAGTACGGACCGTATCCCGGCATCGACAAGGTCGCCGGCGTCACGTACGACGGCGCCCACCTCTGGATCGCGCACGGCGACGGCCTCGCCGCCGTCGAGCCCGAGACCGGCGAGGTCGCGCGCGACCTCCGCGTCGCCGCCGACGCCGGCACCGCGTTCGACGGCGAGTTCCTGTGGCAGCTCGCCGACACGCGCATCCAGAAGATCGATCCGCAGAGCGGTGAGATCGTCGCCACCATCCCGGCGCCGTCGCAGGGCCGCGACTCCGGCCTCACGTGGGCCGAGGGCGTGCTCTGGGTCGGCGAGTACCGCGCCCGCAAGATCCACGAGATCGATCCCGCGACGGGCGCGGTCCTGCGCACGATCGAATCCGATCGCTTCGTCACCGGCGTCTCGTGGGTCGACGGCGAGCTGTGGCACGCGACGCTCGAGGGTGACGCGAGCGAGCTCCGCCGCGTGGACCCCGCGACCGGCGACGTCCTCGATCGCGTCGAGATGCCCGCCGGCGCGCTCGTCAGCGGGCTCGAGGCCGACGGCAAGGGCGCCTTCTACTGCGGTGGCGCCGGCAGCGGCAAGGTCCGCGTCGTCCGCAAACCCTGAACCCCATCATCACGTTTCACGAGGAGACTCATCATGGTCGACATTATTCATCGCATCGGCATCAAGGCATCTCCCGCGCAGGTCTACGCCGCGGTCGCGACCGTCGAGGGCGTGGCCGGCTGGTGGACCAAGGACACCGTCGGTGACACGCGCGTCGGCCAGACCATCACGACGCGCTTCCACTCGCCGAAGGGCGCGGAGCTGGGCAGGTTCGAGATCGAGGTGACCGCGCTCGTCCCCGATCAGGAGGTGCGCTGGCGCGTCAAGGCCGGGCCCGCCGAGTGGGTCGGCACCGAGGTCACGTTCGCGCTCGCGCAGGCCGGCGAGCACACCATCGTCAACTTCGGTCACCGCAACTGGAAGGAGGCGATCGAGTTCACCGCGCACTGCAGCATGAAGTGGGCGACGTTCCTGCTCAGCCTGCGCGACCTCGTCGAGACCGGGCAGGGCAAGCCGTCGCCGAACGACCTCAAGATCGACGACTGGAACTAGCCATGAACGACCACGACTACACGGTGGAAATCGTCATCGATGCGACTCCCGAGGCCGCGTTCCGCGCCATCAACCACGTGCGCGGCTGGTGGTCCGGAGAGGTCGCGGGCGAGACCGATCGCCTCGGCGCCGAGTTCAGCTACCGCGTGCCCGGCATCCACGACAGCAAGCAGCGGATCACCAAGCTGGTGCCCGGTGCCACCGTCGAGTGGCTGGTGATCGAGAGCGACCTGGCCCACGCCCAGCCGCGCACGGAGTGGACCGGAACCCGCATCCGGTTTGACCTCGAGCCTGCGGGCTCGAGAACCCGCCTCCGTTTCACGCACATGGGACTACGCTCCGAGCTCGCCTGCTATGACAGCTGCTCGGGCGCCTGGGCGCTGCTGCTGCGCGGCAACCTCCGCCGCCTCGTCGAGTCCGGCGAGGATCAGCCGGACGCCTTCGCGAGCTGATCAGCCGCACGTATTCCGGCAAGCTCCGTGGGTGAGCCTTTCCCTTCTCGCGCCGCGCTTCCTCCAGCGCCTCATGCGCCCCGAGGTGCAGACCGTCCTGCTCGCCGGGTGCGGCGGCGGGTTCGACTTCGTGCACGCGATGCTGCTCGTGCCGGAGCTGGTGCGGCTGGGCAAGACCATCGTGATCGGCAGCTACTCGTTCGGTGATCCGCGCCTCATCGGCGGCGACGCGCCGGTCGTGTTCGAGGAGGGCGGCGTGATCGCGCGCCGCGTGACGGCGGCGTGCGTGCCCGACGCCGACTACGGCCCCGAGATCCACGTGTGCAGCTTCCTCGACGCGCGCTTCCCCGAGCGCGCGCCGCACGCGGCCTACGCGTACTACGCGCGCGACTTCACGGTGCCCACCCTCACGCGCTTCTACCGCCAGCTCGTCGCCGAACATGCCGTCGACGCGGTCGTGATCGTCGATGGCGGATCCGACTCGCTCATGGTCGGTGACGAGGACGGGCTCGGCGATCCCATCGAGGATTGCGTCTCCGTCACGACCGTCGCTGCGCTCGAGGGCGTCACCACGCTGCTCGTCACCGTCGGGTTCGGCGCCGACCGCTACAACCACGTCTCCGACGCCGCGTCCCTGCGCGCCGTCGCCGAGCTCACCGTCTCCGGCGGTTTCCTCGGCGCGCTCGCGCTCACGCCGGAGGACGAGTGCTTCCGCTTCTACCGCGACTGCCTCGATCACATCGAGGCGCGCCAGCAGTTCCGCTCGGTCCTCGCCAACGCGATCGTGTGCGCCGGCGAGGGCTTCTTCGGCAGCGACGGCGTGCCCGCGCGCCTCGGCTCGCGCGTGCGCCCGGGCGAGATCTTCCTGTGGCCCCTCATGGCCATGATGTGGGGCTTCGATCCCGCCAAGGTCGCCGCGCGCTCGCGCATGGCCGACTGGCTCCGCGGCTGCACCACCGTCGACGCGTGTTACGCCGCGGTCAACGCCGGCCGCCGCGCGCTCGGTGCCGGCCTGCGTGACGTGGAGAACATCCCGCCGCACGAGCAGCTGCGCGGCCCTCGCAATCCCTGGCG
>DATLEB010000350.1:0-5347 GCA_035525615.1 Kofleriaceae bacterium
CTCGCCTTCTCGAAGGCGCGCCTCGACGGCTGGTTGTCGGCGCCGAGGAGCGCCCACGAGCGATAGACGTCGAGCTCGCGCTGGATCTTCGCGAGCTCCGCGAGCATCACCGGCGCGACCGCGCGGCCGCGGGCCGAGCCGGCGACGAAGACGTCGTGGATGTACGCCTCGTACTTCGACAGCGAGAGCGTGCGCCCGAGCTCGGGCACCTCGACCGGGCCGCGCGCCGCCCAGGCGATGCCGGCCGGGCGATCGTGCAGGCGCGCCAGCAGCGAGAGGTCGCCGCGGCGCCAGCTGGGGCGCGCGATGTTCTCGTCGAGCGTGAGCTGCTCGGCGAGGTCGGCGCGGCCGGCGGGCGGAAGCGCGTCGAAGTCGGCCTCGTTCAACGGCGCGATCGTCAGGCCGGGCGCGGGCGCGATGCCGCGCGTCCACAGCTGGCCGCGATAGAGGTGCATGCGCTGGTACTGCGCCACCTCCTGCGCCGCGGTGCGAATCCGCGCCCACGCGGCGCGCGCCTGCGACGCGGCGACGCCCGGCGTCTCGCGCACCGCGCGCGCGCGGCGACGGACGCCTTCGACGCGGCGTGCGACGGCGCTCGAGCGCGTCGCGTTCCACACGCGCACCGAGAGCGCGCCCTGGCGCGACACCGGCAGCGGCGGCAGCGGGTACTCGAGCGCGCCCGTGACGACGTCGAGCGCGACGCGTCCGCGCGCCGACGCCGCGGCGGCTTCCTCGGCGAGCAGGCGCTCGGCGGCGCCGCGCGAACGGCTCTCGGGATCGACGGCCATCGCGAGCACGACCGCGCGATCACCGTCGTCGACGACGAAGGTGGCGGCGATCGCCTCGCCGGCCGCGTCGTCGAGCACGGTGACGCGCGCGCGTCCGTCTCGGCCCTGGGTGATCGCGATCTCCTCGAGCAGCGCGCCGGCCTCGGTGTCGGCGAGCGGGCTGTGCTCGTCGCGCTCGGCCCATTCGAGGCGCGAGAGGCGGCGAAGCGCCGACAGGCCCTTGCGCATGCCGGCCACGTCTTCGGTGTGGACGACGATCGGAACGTCCAGGGGCGGCACCGTGCTCGCCCGCGGAGCGAGCCCGAGCGCGATGCGGCGCGCACCGCCGGCGGCCGGCGACGACTCGACGGTGAAGCCCGACGAGCCGAGGCGCGCGATCATGTTGGCGCGGATGCGCGACGGATCGGCGAGCGGCTCGAGATCGACGACGTCCCAGAGCTTGCCCTGCTGGCCGAGGTCACCCACCATCCGCGCGAGCGCGGTGCCGGCGCGCTCCTCGGTGCCGGGGCGCACCAGCAGATCGAGCGCCGGCGGACGCGGGCCTGCGTCGCCGAGCATGCGCAGCTCGCGCACGTCGACCAGCGCCTTGGCGGTGCGGATGTAGAACGGCGCGAGGCAGACGAGCTCGCCTTCTTCGCGCCCGACCAGCACGCACAGCTCGGCGTTGAGGGCCGCGTGATACGCGTGCCACCACGGCAGCAGCCAGTCGGGGCCGCGGAACAGCGCGCCCACCCCCCCGAGCTTCGCCAGGTCGCGCCACGCGGCCTCGAGCTCGAGCAGTGAAGCGAGCTCCTTGATCACGGTGAAGTCGACGGCCATCGGAGCGGCGGACGTTACATCAGTTCAGCAAGTGAAGTACGATCACCGGATGCGCGCGAAGGGGAAGCTCGTGTGGTGGGCGTTTGCGCTCACACTCGTTGCGGGCTGCAACCAGATCTTCGGGCTCGACCTGCCGGCCCGCGAGGAGCCGACCGACGCGCGCGACCACGACGCGGTGGACCTCGACGCCGCGGCCGACCGCGACGGCGACGGCGTGCTCGACGACGACGATCTGTGCCCCGATGTCGCCGACCCGGGCCAGTTCGACGAGGACGGCGACGCACGCGGCGACCGCTGCGACCTGTGCCCGCACCTGGCGCAGCTCGACGACACCGACGGCGACGAGGACAACATCCCCGACGCGTGCGATCCGTACGAGCGCATCGCGGGTGGCCGCCTGCGCTGGAGCGGCTTTCACGGCGCCGAGGAGCTGGGTGACTGGCGCGCGCTCGGCTCCGGCACTGCGACGTGGACCGACGACGCCATCGAGCTCGCCCCGGTGCTCGACGGTGAGGCGAGGTTCGTGCGTGTGGAGCCCGCCGACCCGGCCATGACACGGACGCGCGTCATCGCGAGCGTGGAGATCGGCGCGCCGAACGCGGGTTCGGTGGCGCGGCGCACCGTCGGGCTCGTGACGAACGTCGAGCCGCAGGTCGGCAACAACCTGTTCCTGTGCCAGCTCGAGACCGATGTGCCGCAGCCCGACGTGCGACTCGCCGAGTACCGCATCGAGAGCCCGGTGGCGGCCACGATCCTCGCGTCGTCGATCGGCACGCAGTTCCCGCTGGGCGAGGTGACCCTCGAATTCGACATCGGCGCCGACGACGACACCGACATGACACAGGGCGCCTTCTGTCAGGTCAACGGCGTGACCGGCGCGCGCACGCTTCCGCGCACCACGGTCGTCGACCTGCCGCCCGGGCTGGCCGGCGTGCGCACCGTCGGTGTGCCGCTGCGCGTGCGCTGGGCCGTGGTGATCGACCACCCGTCGCTCGAGACGACCGACTGATCACGCGGCGGCGGGGCGGCGCAGGATCGCGGCGAAGAAGCCGTCGGTGCCGTGGCGATCGGGCGCGACCGTGAACCAGCGTCCGTCGGCGGTGGTGAGCTCGGCGGCGCGCTCGCCGAGGACCTCGGACGGCGCGACGATCGCGAGCCCGCGCGCGTCGGCGACCGCCTCGGCGACGGCCTGGTTCTCGGCGGCGAGCAGCGTGCACGTGGCGTAGACCATCGTGCCGCCGGGCGCGAGCAACGTCGCCGCGTGGTCGGCGATCGCGCGCTGCCGCTTCGCGAAGTCGGCGATGTCCGCCTCCGCCATGCGCCAGCGCGCCTCGGGGTTGCGGCGCAACGCGCCGACGCCGGAGCACGGCGCGTCGACCAGCACGCGCGCGACCGCGTCGCGGCGATCCTCGAGCGCGTCGGGCCACACCCCGTCGGGCAGGTGGATCGTGTCGACGGTCGTGACGCCGGCGCGACGCCCGCGCCGCCGCAGCTCCTCGAGCTTCTTCTCGTCGATGTCGCACGCGACGATGCGGCCCTTGTTGCCCATCATCGCCGCGAGCGCGAGCGTCTTGCCGCCGGCGCCGGCGCACAGGTCCACGACGGTCTCGCGCGCGGGCGCCACGAGCGCGGCGAGCAGCTGACTGCCCTCGTCCTGCATCTCGAAGAGGCCGTCCTTCAGCTCGGGCAGCGCGAACAGGTTGGTGCGCGTGTCGACCACGAGCGCGTCGTCCGCATAGCGCCCCGGCGTGGTCGCGAGCCCGTGCCCCGCGAACGCCTTCGCCAGCTCCTCGCGCGTCGTCTTGAGGCGGTTGGCGCGCACCGTCATGGGCGCACGCTCGCCGAGCGACCGCGCCAGCGACTCGGCGCGATCGCCCCAGTCGGCCACGAAGCGCGCGGCGAGCCAGTCGGGCAGCGAGCACCCGAGCGCGATTCGCCTGGCCGGATCGCGTTCACGCGCGATGTGCTCGTCGATCGTCGCGGCGGCGCGCCAGTCGATCGACGGTTCGACACGCGCGGCATCAGCGGCCGTGATCAGCCCCTCGAGCAACAGATAGGCGAGGAGTCGGTCGGTGTCGCGTGGCGCACCCCGCCGACCACCTCGACTCACCGCGGCGTCGACGCGCCGCAGTTGACGCACCATGCCATAAAGGGTCTCGGCCACGAAGCGCCGGTCGTGCGCGCCAAGCCACGTTTCCTTGCGAAACGTTTGCGAAAGTCGGTCGCTGACGAACCCCCAATCGAACCGGGTTCGCTGCCAGAGCTCGAGCAGGAGCGAGCGCAGCCGCCCGCCCGTGATCGCGCTACCCGCGAGACGCCTGTCGTTCGCTTGCGATTTGTTCTCGTCCATCATTGAATCCGACTCGCACGAACAAGCCCGCCGCGGTTGCGCATCATCGAAGCCTCGTATACATCGCGCCCCGCGGGAACGCTCCCCGCTCAAAGGACCCCCCCAGCATGAGTACCGACACGCAGGCCAAGACCGGCGCCAAGCAGGTCGAGGCCACGAGCCTCAAGGATCGCGGCAACCTCTTCGAGATCGCGACCAAGCAGGTCGAGAAGGCGATGAAGCTCATCAATCTCGAGCCGAACATCGCCGAGATTCTCGCCCAGCCCAAGAACGAGATCATCACGAACTTCCCCGTCCGCATGGATGACGGGACGCTCAAGATGTTCAAGGGCTACCGCGTCCAGCACAACAACGTGCTCGGTCCCTACAAGGGCGGCATGCGGTACCACCACGAGGCCAACCTCGACGAGATGAAGGCGCTCGCGGCGTGGATGACGTACAAGAGCGCGCTTCACGAGGTCCCGTTCGGCGGCGGCAAGGGTGGCGTGAAGGTCGACCCGCGCGCTCACTCGAAGGCGGAGCTCGAGCGCATCACGCGCCGCTTCACCTCGGCGCTCGGCAACAACATCGGTCCCGAGTGGGACATCCCCGCGCCTGACGTCGGCTCGAACTCGCAGACCATGGTCTGGATGATGGACACGTACGTGAACATCGTCGGCCAGAACGAGCGCAACTCGGGCCGCGGCGTCGTCACCGGCAAGAGCATCGCGGCGGGCGGCAGCTACGGCCGCACCGAGGCGACCGGCGCCGGCGTCGTCCACTGCATCACCGAGTGGGCCAAGGACAAGAACTTCAACCTCGACGGTTGCCACGTCATCATCCAGGGCTTCGGCAACGTCGGTAGCTACACGGCCCGTCTGCTCTCGCAGAAGGGCGCGGTCATCGTCGGCGTGGGCGATGTCGGCGGGTACCTGGCCAACTCCGAGGGCATCAACGCGCACAAGCTCGGCGAGCACGTCACCAAGACCGGCTCGGTCGCCGGCTACAAGGGCGCGACCAAGATCACCCGCGAGGAGTTCTTCGGGCTCGACGCGGCCGTGTTCGTGCCGGCGGCGCTCGAGCTGGAGCTGGGCATGAAGGAAGCCCAGGCGCTGAAGGCGAAGGTGGTCGTGGAGGGCGCGAACGGCCCCACGTACCCCGAGGCCGAGGATCACCTGCTCGGCAAGGGCGTCGAGGTCATCCCCGACATTCTGTGCAACTCGGGCGGCGTCATCGTCAGCTACTACGAGTGGCTGCAGAACAAGCGCAGCGAGCAGTGGGACCACGCCGACGTGCTGGCGCGCCTCGAGAAGCGCATGAAGCAGACGTACGGCCAGGTCCGCAACTACGCGGCCGCCCGCAAGTGCGACATGCGCACGGCGAGCTACGCCATCGGCCTGGAGCGGTTGCG
>DATLEB010000130.1:0-39820 GCA_035525615.1 Kofleriaceae bacterium
CACGAGCAGGTGGCGTTCGAGCCGGAGCTCCGCGGGGCCGTGGATGGCGAGGACGTCGGACTCCCAGCGCTGGGAGTGGACGCCGGCGTCGAAGACGAGCGCGGTGCCGTGGGACGAGGAGGCGCGGGACGGGGAGTCGGCGCGGAGGGAGATGACGGCGACGATGGCGAGCACGGCGACCGCGGCAAGCGAGAGGATGGCGACGCGGAGGCGCAGCGGATGAACACGCCCCCAGACGGCGGCGCGCGACCACGACGAGGAGGCGCCGGCCGGCGGCGACTCGAGCTCCTGCTCGACGCGCTGCCACACGCCGGCGCGCGCAATGTCGGAGAGCGGGGAGACCGTCGCCTCGACGGCGCGGCGAACATCGAGCGCGTTCATGGCGACCTCCGCGGAGTGGCGAGCGAAGCGGGCTCGGGCCCGGCAGGCTGGAGCTTGGCGAGCGCGCGAGCCGCCGCCGCGACGCGCATGCGCGCGGTGGTCTCGAAGCTGTCCATGAGCTGCGCGATCTCCGCGTAGGAGTGGTCGAGCACCTCGCGCAACACGAAGGCGATGCGCTGCTTCGGCGAGAGGCGATCCAGGAACGCGAGCGCGCGCTCGACGTCCGCGCGCAGCGCCACGCGCTGCTCCGCGGAGAGGGACGGGTCAACCAGCGCCGCGATCTCGTCGGGGTCGTCGTCGCTGCGCGCGTGATCGCCCCTCGCCGACTCGCCGCGAGACACGAGATCGGGGCGACGGCGACGCGCACGAAGGTGATCGATGGCGACGCGCACCGTGATGCCGTGCAGGAAGGTCGCGGGCGCCGCTTCACGCCGGTACGACGGCAACGCGCGGTGGAACCGCACGAAGACTTCCTGCAGCAGGTCCTCGCGCTCGCTTCCCGGGCCGACGAGCCGCGTGATGAGCCCGTGGATGCTCGCCGCGTGCAGCCGGTAAAGCGCCGCGAAGGCGATCTGGTCGCCAGCGGCCGCGCGCGCGACGAGCGCGTCGAGCTCCGCGGCCGACGGCGCGGTGGCGCTCGTGGACGCGTTCGGACGCACGTGGGCGATGGCAACGGTCATGGGGGGCTGGCCGCGAATCGGGTCAGGGCGTCCATTCCAGGCCGGCGCCGAGCCAGCCGCCGTACGACGTGTAGTTCGGGCCGGAGTTGCACGCGGTCGGCGCCACGCTGCCGACGAAGTGGCCGCCGAGCTCGCCCACGATGCGCGAGCGCGCGCCGACCGGCAGGAACACCTTGCCCGCGCCGTACACGCCCGTCGCGTGGCCCCATTCCGCCGCGCCGCACGACGACTCGCGGTAGTTCACGAGCTCGCCGCCGATCTCGATCGCGGCGGCGCGCCCGCCGCCCTCGAACCCGACGCGCAGCGGAAACAGCGTCGCGTGCGTGTTCAAGTAGCCGTCGTACTGCCCGAAGCCGAGCGTACCGACCAGCCGCACGTGCGGCGCGATCGGCCGGGCCACGCCGAGGTTCGCGAGCGCGATCACGTAGCCGTTGTCGTCGCGTGTGATCGCGCCCCCGCCGAGGAACGCGGTCCGCGGCAGCGGCGCTGGCGCGTGCGCGACCTCGCCGATCACCGGTTCCGCGGTCTCCACAGCCGGTACGCTCGTCGGCCCGAGCGCCACCGTGCGGCCGTCGTCGAGCAACGCCGTGACCACGAGCGCGACCACGCGGCTCGACGCCGCGCGATCGTGATCGTCGAGGGTCACGACCTGGCTGCGATCGCCGACGATGACGACGAGCTGGTCCATGCCCAGCTTGGCGACCCGGATGACGACCTCGTCGCTCGCCGCGGACGCGGCCTGGGGCTCGGCCGTCCGGATCTCGACGGCGTCGGCGAGGTCCGCTTCGGTGAACGGCGCGCCGGGGTCGACCTCGACGCGAACACCGGCCGACGCGACCGACGGCGCCGACGACGCGGTCGCGGCCGCGACCGAGAACAGCAACAGGGGGAGGCTGGCTGTCTTCATGTCTGGTTAGTCGCCAGACCATGCCGGATCAGCAAACCTCGCGGCGGATTTATCGCTAACTCGTTCGAACGCGCAGAAGTGCCAGGTCCGACGGGCGCATGCGGATGCGCTCGCCCGCGCGCTTACCGCGCAGGACCTCCACGTCGATCCAGCCGAGCACCTCGAAGTTGATGATGCGCACCCGCGTACGCGCTTCGAGAGCTACGAGCTTGCCGTCGCGAATTCGCACACCGCGCACGTCGTCATCGTGCGCGTCGCGCGTCGCGAGTCGGTCTCCTACCTTCAGTCGAGATTGCATCACGAGAGTGAGCACGTCGGTCTCCCCCAACTGCAGTTGGCGTTCCAACGGTAGCGAAGGGATCTGACGTCAGCCAGAAAACCGATCGGCCTGATCTGGTGAAGTGCTGTACATCTGATCAGCTCAGGATCGCGACCAGCACGGCCACGATCACCGCGACCACGAGCACGAGCATCAGGACATCCTGCCGGCTCGTCGGCTCGGCGCCAGCCCCGCCGGCGTCGACGCGAGCCCGCGGAAGCGGCTCTGGCGCCGGCCGCGGCGCGGCTTTCGTCGCCGGCCGCGCCGTCCCGCGCAGCTCGATCGCCGCCACGTTCTGCAGCCCGATCATCGTCCCGCCATCGAGCACGAAGTCGCGCTGCCCGATCCCCCGACGCGCCGAGCCGACGTACTCCCAGCGGGTCTCCCGCCCGGTCCGGATGGTCTGCACCCCGGCCGTGGACGACAGCGCGTACAGCATCGGCACGATCACCATCGTCTGGGTCCCGTCGGCGAGCACGGCGTCGCCGCGCACGATGAACGAGTCCATGAACGTGCGCGGCGGCGCGAACCGCACCGACCGCAGCGACGCGAACGGGATGTACAGGAGCCCGTCCGCCCCGTACGTTTCGAGCATCGCGCCGATGCCGTCGTCGGAGTCCACGATCGACGAGAACTCGCGCACGTCCCCGCTGCGGAACGTCAGCGTGCCGGCGACCGGCGGAATCTTCGCCTTGTCCGCCGCGATCGCACCGTCGATGAGCGCCTTGTCCCCCTGGAGCAGCGCCACCGAGGTCCCCGCGTAGACGCCCAGGTAGGGCAGCGGCTCGGACGCGTTCATCGAGCCGGCCGCGCGCACGTCGGTCCACCGCGCGTGGCGCTCGCGCTCGCCGCGCACGAACGCCTCGATCACGTTGGCCTGGGTCACCCCCTGCATGTGCTGCCCCGCGGCGCCGTGCTCGCCGGCCAGCGCCAGCAGGAACGCTTCGGTCGGCTTCCCGATCGATGACTGCGCATGCTCGGTGGCGCGGTAGGCGGTCAGGGCGCCCCGGTAGTCACCGGCGTCGAGCGCCGCCGCAAACTCATCGGTCGCTGCCATCGGCGAAGCCTATCCCGCGCCGAAAACACAACGGGCGGCCCGAGGGCCGCCCAGAGTGGCAAAGTTCGTCCTTCTCAGGACGAACGGCCGCTACTCCATGTCGTGGTCGTGGCCGTGGCCGCTCGAAGGCTTCTCGTCCTTCTTGGGCTTCTCGGCGATGAGCGTCTCCGTCGTCAGCATCAGACCCGCGACCGAGGCCGCGTTCTGGAGCGCCGTACGGACGACCTTGGTCGGGTCGATGACGCCGGCCGCGACGAGGTCCTCGTAGACGAGCTTGGCCGCGTTGAAACCGAACGCGCCCTGGCCCTCGCGGACCTTGGCAACGACGATCGAGCCGTCGGTGCCAGCGTTGTGCGAGATCTGGCGGAGCGGCTCCTCGAGCGCGCGGCGCACGATGTTGACGCCGTAGCGGCGGTCGTCATCGAACGTCAGCTTGTCGAGCGAGGTGAGGCAGCGGATGAGCGCCACGCCACCACCGGGGACGATGCCCTCCTCGACGGCCGCGCGGGTCGCGTGCATCGCGTCCTCGACGCGAGCCTTCTTCTCCTTCATCTCGACCTCGGTGGCCGCGCCGACGCGAATGACCGCGACGCCGCCGACCAGCTTGGCCAGACGCTCCTGGAGCTTCTCGCGATCGTAGTCGCTCGACGTGTCCTCGATCTCGCGGCGGATGGTCTTCACCCGCGCCTCGATGTCGGCCTTCGTGCCGGATCCCTCGATGATCGTGGTGTTCTCCTTGTCGATCACGACGCGCTTGGCGCGGCCGAGATCCTGGAGCGTGAGGTTCTCGAGCTTGAGACCGAGGTCCTCGGTGACGGCCTTGCCGCCGGTGAGGATCGCGATGTCCTGCAGCATCGCCTTGCGGCGATCGCCGAAGCCCGGCGCCTTGACCGCGACCACGTTGAGCGTGCCGCGGAGCTTGTTGACGACGAGCGTGGCGAGCGCCTCACCGTCGACGTCCTCGGCGATGATGACGAGCGGGCGGCCCGACTTGGCGACCTGCTCGAGGAGCGGGAGCAGCTCCTTCATGCTCGAGATCTTCTTCTCGTGCGTGAGCACCCAGGCGTCCTGGAAGACCGCCTCCATGCGCTCGCCGTCCGTGACGAAGTACGGCGACAGGTAGCCGCGGTCGAACTGCATACCCTCGACGACGTCGAGCTCGCTGGTCAGCGTCTTGGCCTCCTCGACCGTGATGACGCCTTCCTTGCCGACCTTGTCCATCGCGTCGGCGATCATCTCGCCGATGGTCGCGTCGCCGTTGGCCGAGATGGTGCCGACCTGGGCGATGTCCTTCTTGCCCTTGGTCGGGGTGCTCATCTCCTTGAGCTTCTCGGTGATCGCGAGGACCGACGCCTCGATGCCGCGCTTCAGGTCCATCGGGTTGAGACCCGCGGCCACGAGCTTGGCGCCCTCGTTGTAGATCGCCTGCGCGAGCACGGTCGCGGTGGTGGTGCCGTCGCCGGCCACGTCGGAGGTCTTGGACGCGACCTCCTTCACCATCTGCGCGCCCATGTTCTGGAGCTTGTTCTCGATCTCGACTTCCTTGGCGACGGTGACGCCGTCCTTGGTCACTGTCGGGGAGCCCCATGACTTCTCGATCACGACGTTGCGTCCGCGCGGCCCGAGGGTCACCTTCACCGCGTTGGCGAGAAGGTTGAGCCCCTTGGCAATCTCGCTGCGGGCAGCGGTGCTGAAAACGATTTCTTTGGCAGCCATGTTCGTAATTTCCTTGTCCGGTCCCGAATCAGTCGATGATCGCGAGGAGGTCGTCCTCGCGCATGATGAGGTGATCTTCGCCGTCGATCTTCACCTCGGTGCCGCCGTACTTCGAGAACAGGACCTTGTCGCCCGCCTTCACATCGAGGGCGACGAGCTTGCCGTCCTTGTCGCGCTTGCCAGCGCCGGCGGCGATGACCTTGCCCTGGATGGGCTTCTCCTTGGCGGTGTCGGGGATGAACAGGCCACCAGCGGTCTTGCTGTCCTCTTCCAGGCGCTTGACGATGATGCGGTCGTGCAACGGACGGATCTTCATGGCGCTGTGTATAGTCACGTCGCTCGGCGCTGGCAACCCCTCATATGAGAGTGCTAAAAAATCGCTGATTGTCAAGTTATTATAATTGGTTAGCAAAGCACAGATCCGGAGCGTATCGAGCCCCATTCAGCCGTGGTAGAGCCGGAGGCGACCATGGCGCTCACGGACTACGAGAAGTACATCCGGACCGACGAGCTGCTGGCCCTGCAGAAGCCCGCCGACTGCCTCTCCTGCCACGACGAGCTCCAGTTCCAGGTGGTCCACCAGGCCGCCGAGCTGTGGATGAAGCTGATCGAGCACGAGCTTCGCTTCACCTGCGAGCTGCTCGGTCAGGGTGCGGCCCAGCTGCCGCGCGTGCTCACCGCGCTCGGCCGCATCGGGCGGATCCAGCGCGTGCTGCTCACGCAGCTCGACCTCCTCGATACGATGGCGCCCTCCGACTACATGACCATCCGCACCGGCCTCGGCCGCGGGTCGGGTCAGGAGTCGCCGGGCTTCAAGACGATGCTGCGCCTGCCGGGCGAGCTCGTGTGGCCGGCGTTCGCCGCGTTCCTCGAGACCACGGGGCGATCGCTGCGCGACATCTACGAGCATCCGCACGACCACCACCAGCTGTTCCAGGTGTGCGAGGGGCTCGTCGACTACGACCAGCAGCTCCAGATGTGGCGGCAGCGCCACCTCATGATGGTCTATCGCACGATCGGGACGGGCACGCCGTCGCTCAAGGGCAAGCCCAGCGACCTGCTCGCGCACGGGATGAAGCAGCGCTTCTTCCCGAAGCTGTGGGACGTGCGCGACGAGGTGTTCGCCGAGTGGACCGCGACCATGCAGAAGGCAGGCAAGGATCATGGCTACCACGGCTGACGGAACTCCGGCCCCGTCGATCTCGGCGCCGGTGGACGATCCGCTGCTCGCCTGGCGCCCGAAGTTCCCGGCGCTCGAGCACTGCGTGCACATGATCTCGCACTCGCTCGGCTGCGTGCCGGCGAAGGCCGAGGAGGATCTGGCCGAGTACTTCGATCTGTGGTCGAAGCGCTCGATCACGGCGTGGGACGAATGGATCCCCGAGGTCAGCCGCGCCGCGGCGCGCATCGAGAAGATCATCTCGGCGCCGGCGGGCACGGTCGCGATGCACCAGAACGTCTCGACGGTGATGTCGGTGATGGCCTCGTGCTTCGACTACAAGGAGCGGAACAAGGTCGTCTACGAGTCGCTCATGTTCCCGACGGTGTCGTACGTCTGGAAGGCGGAGGAGCGGCGCGGCGCCGAGGTCGTCCTGGTCCCGTCGCCCGATGGGAAGACCGTCGACGCCGACGCGGTGTGCGCCGCGATCGACGAGCGCACCATCGCCGTGCCCATCCAACACGTCGTGTTCGGCACGGGCTTCATCCAGGACGTGAAGAAGATCGCGGCGCGCGCCAAGCAGGTCGGCGCGCACGTGATCCTCGACTGCTACCAGTCGATCGGCACCATCCCGCTCGACGTCGTCGATCTCGGCGTGTCGTTTGCGTGCGGCGGCTCGGTGAAATACCTGTGCGGCGGCCCCGGCGCGGGATGGCTGTACGTGCGGCCCGACCTCATCGGTCAGTTCGAGCCGCGGGTCACCGGCTGGTTCGGTAACGCGCACCCGTTCGCGTTCACGATGCCCGGCCAGACCTATGCCGAGGGCGTGATGCGCTACCTCGGCGGCACGCCGGCGATCGCGGCGCTCTATCAGTCGCGCGCCGGGCACAGCATCGTGGCGGAGATCGGAGTCTCTCGGATCCGGGAGAAGAGCCTGGCCATGACCGCGAAGGTGATCGCGATGGTCGACGAGCTCGGCTTCACGCTCAACAGCCCGCGCGACGAGTCGCGCCGCGGCGGCTCGGTGGTCTTCGACTTCGTCGGCGCGGCCGACGTGTGCCGCGAGCTCAACCGCCGCCGGTTCTTCTGCGATCACCGGCCCGGGGTGGGCATCCGCATCGCGCCGCACTTCTACACCAAGGCGGAGGAGCTCGACCTCTTCTTCGCCGAGGTGAAGAAGATCCGCGGTTGATCTTCGTTCCGGGGAATCGCGCTATCATCGAATCATGCCGGCGCTGATCGAGACCGCTTACGTCGAAGCGGTGAAGCTGCTCAGTCGTTTCGTCGATCCCGCCGCCGCGTCGCAGGTCGCCGAGCTCGTGCAGGGCTGGAAGCCGCAGCCCGACGACTGGGAGCGCGTGTTCATGCCCGAAGCCGCCGCGAAGGCGCGCATCGCGTACAAGCCGCTGTGGGTGTCGCCGCCGCCGCCGCTGCCGCGTCCCGGTCAGACCGTGGTGCGCGTGCGCGTCGCGGACGCGGCCGACTTCGCCGCCGGCAACGCGCGCGCGAAGGAGTTCCCGGGCGGCTTCACCAACATCGCGTCGTCGCTCATCCCGGGCAACGTGTGGGCGACGTGGGAGTACCTCGCGCCCGGCGAGGGCGCCGGCATGGCGTTCAACGGCCTGGTCTACTTTGCCGACGGTCGCTTCGCGTGGTTCCCGAAGCCATGGAAGTTCATCGACTTCTGATCGGCGACGCTACGGCAGCTCGTCGGTGTGCGGCGCGCCCAGCCACGCCGCGAGGTCGCGACCGAGATACGTCGCCCACGCGGCGTCGATCATGACGTTGTCCATGCCGTAGGTCGGATCGAGCTGCGCCGCGGGATCCTCTTCGTCCACGACGACGATCTCGCCGCCGGTGCGGAGGGCGACCTTGACGCCGCGATGCCCGAGCGAGTCGCGATCGAGGAACGACACCACGCGCGCGACGTCCCCGCGCGCCATCACCTGGTCGCCGACGACGAGCGAGCCATCGCGGCTGTCGAGGACGACGCCGGTGAGCGACCAGATCGTGAAGCCGCCGTCCTTGCTCCACACGAACTGGCTGGGTCCGTCGGTGGCGCCGACGCGGATGCCGCGCTGCGAGAGCTCGGCGCCGAGCGACGCGCGCTCCGCCTTGCTCATCTGCTGCGTGGCGAGGCGATCGAGCCGCCCGTCGGCGATCGCGTAGACCACGAGCGTCTCGTCGCCGGCGTGATCCCACACCGCGAGTAGCTCACCCGGATAGGCGAGCGCCTGATCGATGGTCATCTTGCTCATGGCAGCTTGGCGCGGATCTCGGCGACCGCGCGTTCGAACTCTTCGGGGGTCACCTCTTCGACCTCGCCCTCGCCCGAGATGACGCGGCTCAGGTACTCGGTGGCGCGGACGAACTCGCCCGTCTTCCAGTCGATCGCCTCGACGCCGAGGCCACCGTCGTCGCGCGGCACGAGCCGCACCGGCCGGATACCGACGATGAAGTGCCGCGTGGGCTCGGCGGGGGAACGGGTCACGACGCGACTATACTCCGATACGTCGCGAGCACGGCTTCGAGGCGCGCGCGCCGGAACCGCCCTGGCTCCGCGGCCCGCACCGTCCGACCGCGCTCGCTGGTGAAGGCCGCCTCCGGGATGTGCTCGTCGCTCGCGGCCCCGAACTTGAGGATCTCCTCGACGGCGGCGATGGCGATCGCCACGTCTTGCCGGGTCGCCGGCCGCCGCGTCGCGTGCTGGTCGGCGACCGCCATCCACTCGCCGGGATCGAGTAGCTCGGACGCGCGCTCGTCGCCGTAGCTCAGCGCCCCGCCGGCGAACACCGGGTGCTCGGGCAGCCGGAATCGAAACTCGCGCGGCTTGCCGCACCCGTCGCAGCTGCCGCGATACACGCTGTGCAGATCATCGCCATCGGCGACGACGGAGCTGCGCCGCTCGAACACGCCGGACCCGCACTCGCACGGGTGTAGATCCATGTACACGTGAGCCTCGTTGGGCGTGCGGGCGAGCAGCACGAGGCGAGCATACCCGCTCAGTCGACGTAGCGGACGGCGCGCGCGTGGTAGCGGTCGGGCAGCCCCAGGAAATGCGGCAGGTGCAGCCAGTCGATGCGGCCGTGCTTGGCCTCGAGCATCTGCCCGTACTCCGGCATCCACGACTCCGACACCCTGCCGTCGAAGTCGGCATCGTGCTGCATCCCCGGGTTGTAGGGATGGCTGCCGAGCAGCACGACCGGGATGCGACGGATCGCGGGCGACGCCACCAGCGCCTCCACGCCCGCGCGACCGAACGGATTGAGACGGAGGTCCAGCCACTCCAGCCGTTCGAGGTGTCCTCCGCCGGCGAGGGCGCGGAGGTCATCGTCGGTCAGCCCGATTTCGTTCAGGCGGAGGGAGCGAAGGTTGGCGAGCTCGGGCGACACCAACGCCTTGCGGATGTCGCCACGGCTCGTCAGGTCGACGTGCTCGATGGGCGCGAGCTCGAACAGCCGCGATCGCGGATCACTCACGATGTCCGGGTCCGTGCGGATCTGCGCCACGAAGCCGCGCTCGAACTCGTAGCCGCGATACGGGACATCTGGCACGTACGGCCGCGCGAGGTGCGCGACGGCGCGAGCCCACGCCTCGCCGTGTTCCTCGAGCAGCTCTGTCTCGCGCGCGCTCGGCCGTCCGACTTGCGCACCGCTGGCGTGCTCGTCGACAAAGCGCGTCACCTGGAGGCGGATGAGCTCGCCGCGATCGGACGACCATCGCTCGAACCAGTCATCGAAATCGGCGTCTGCGGTCCGCCTGAACTCCGCCAATCCACACGCCCGGCACGCGCGCTCGTGAACGCTCACGTCACCGAAGCCGAACGTGGCCCCGCGAAGATCCTCGCTACCGCAACGGGGGCAGGCTTCGGACACGGAGCTCAGTCTTCGTACTTCGCGCTCTTCGCCAGGAACGGATCAGGGGGACCCTCGGCCGGAAGATGAAGCCAGTTGATCCGGCCGTACTTCGCCTCGGCGATCTTGCCGTGTTCCGGGAGGTAGAAGTCCATGACGGTCCCGTCGAAGTCGCGCTTGTACTGCATCGCCGGATCGACGGGGTTGCCTGCGAGTAGCACCACCGGGATCGCGCGGATCACCGGCGACGCGAGCAAGGCCTCCACGCCGGGCGTGCCGATCTTGTTGCCACGGAGATCGAGCCATTCGAGGCGTTCCAGGTGCCCGTTCTCGGCGAGCCGGCGCGCGTCGTCGTTCGTCATCCCCAGACGAGGAAGCCCGAACGAGCGCAGGCGCGCCACGACGGGCGAGACCATCGCATCGCGCCACGGTCCGTCCGCGGTGAGATCGACATGCTGGATCGGAGCGATCTCGAAGAGCCGCGACTTCGGATCGATCATGATGTCCGGGTCGGTGCGAAGCAGCGCGACGAAGCCGCGCTCGTATTCGTAGCCGCGAAACTTCCCCGAGGTCGTGTGCGGCCGGCCGTAGGCCGCGACGGCGCTCGCCCACTCGGCGCCGTACTTCGCGCGCAGCTCGATCTCGCGAGGTCCCGGTCTCTCGAGGGCGGCGCCGGAGCGTCGCTCCGCGGCCAACCGCTCGATCTGCAGGCGGATGAACTCGGCGCGCTCGGGCCGGATCTTCTCCATCGCGCGCGCGTACGCGAGCCGCGGCCGGTCGTCATCGGGCGCCGCGATCACGGGCTTGATGTCGGGGACCGGACCTCCGATCTCGTTCTCGTCCTCCCCCTCGTCGTCGGCGTCGGCAGCACCACCAGCGGCCGCCACGGCGCGTGCGGTCGCGGCGGCCGCGATCGCCTGCACGTCCCGGCTGCCGGCGACCTCCTGCTCCCAACGCCGCCTCCACGCCGAGAAGTCGGAGTCCGTCGACTTCTTCTCCTCGAACAGGTTGCAGTTGTTGCACGAGTACTCGTGCATGGTGACGTCACCGAAACCGAACTTCTTGCTGAAGATGTCGGAGCTTTTGCAGCGGGGACAAGGCACGGGATTGCTCTCTTAGATGCCGAGGATGCGCTTGATGCGCTGGGCCGTCTCGGCGGGAGTGTACTTCCCGGCGTTCATCGCGGCGATCTCGGTCTCGACCGCGTACATCTTCTTCGCAGCGTCGAGCACCGCAGGTGTAACGCCCGTTCCGGCCATCGCGTCGAAATAGGCCTTCTCGAACGCAGCCCGGAGCGCATCCGCCTCCGCCGTGGACAGCTGGCCGGGGTGCAACGTCTCGAGCGACTGGCCGAAGCGCGCCAGGTCGGCCGCGCCCGTGTCGATACCCTCGCCTTGCTTGTTCAACGACCACTGCATCTTGTCGAAGTCGATGACGCCGACCGTGCCGTCCTCGTTGACCATGAAGTTTCCGGCGTTCGCATCACCGTGATACGCGGTCGCCGGGATCGGGGCGAGCTTGAACTGCTCACCGAGCGCCGCCATCGCGTCCGCGATCGCCTGACCGTCGGTGCCGAACTTGGCGACGTTGGGGGTGATCTTCCGGCTCAGGATGTAGTTCACGGCGCCCGCCTTGGCCTCGGGCGTCATCATCTTCTTCCCGCCCGCGTCGTGCATCTTGCTGTGGAACTCGGCAAGTGCCTCGGCGACGGCCTTGGCATCGGCCTTCATCTGCTCGAGCGAAGCGGCGCGCTCCGCCGGATCGCTCGACAGGGTCTCGACCTGCTTGCTGAGCGAGCGGCCCGTGGCCGACTCCATCAGCATCGCGCCCTTCTTGTCGCCGCCCTTGTCGACCGTGAGCGCGCCATCGCTCTTGTTGCCGACGGCATGGAACTTCTTCATGCCTTGAGCCGCCAGCATCTTGATCATCGCGATCTCGTTCGCAGCGTCCTTCTCGCTGTCGAACACCTTGAAGACGCCAAGATTGGCGTCGCCAAGCTTCACGCCGAAGACCATGGCGCCGGACGCACCACCACCGAACTGCTTGATCGTGATCTGATCGGGCGGAACCTTCAGCTCGCTCGCGAGGAAGTCGCGGACGGCATCCGCGTGGCCGTCGGGATGGGCGGGATCCAGCGTGAGGGTCTTGTCCGTGCCCTTGAGCACGAACTTGTCGGCCTTGCCCTGGTTCTCCGCACGCGCGCGCTTGTCTCGCGCGTACTTCGCCGCCTGTGTCGCCGATGACGAGTAGCCACCGTCGAAGCCGCCGCTCTCCGCCGGCGCGTCCCGATCTCCCAGCTTCTGGGTGAGCATGTCCTGCAACGTCCGGCGGGGATTGTCCGGATCGGGCTGGCTCGCCATGAATGCGGGGAGCGAACGCGAAGCCGCGCCCGTCGCCTCGACCGAACGATCGCCACTGGGCGTCGTCACGGTCACGCGGTAACCGATGTACTGGCCGTCCTTGTCGAAGAGCAGCTCGCCCTTCTTGCCCCAGCCCTCGCGGTCGGCCTGATCGATGAGCGACTGGACCGGCGGCGAGCAGTTGCCGCGGAAGCCGACGCTGCCGATGAAGCCATCACCCTCGACGTTGCCGGTGGTGTGGAAGCCATCACCCGCCGGGTTGGCCTCGATGGTGCCCGCGGTCGTGACCAGCTCGAGCTTCTTCGAGCCAGTCACACCGTGTTTCTCGAACACGGACTTGAGCTTCTGCTTCACCTCGGGCGACGGCAACGCGCCGATGATGGTGACCTTGGCGTCCTTGTTCTCGGAGAGAATCTTGACGACGGCCTCGGCGACGTTGGGGTTGTTGGCGTCGACCATCCAGGTGTTGGAGCTCTTGGGATCGATCGAGCTGACGTCCGTGGCGGCCGTGACCGCCGACTTCGACGCGATCTGCCCGCCGGCTCCGAACTCGCCCGGCTTGGAGCCGTCCTTGATCGTGTCGACTTCTTGCCCGGTGATCACCTCGAAGCGGCCGTCGCCGGTCGGACCGTGGTCCGCCATCACGCGCTTGAACTGATCGTTGTCGGCGAGGCCGGCCGTCACGTTGCGGCCGACCATCGTGACCTTCGCGTCCGGGTTGTTCTTCAGGATGATCTCGGCGGCGCTGATGCCCGTGCCGCCGGTGCCCGCGATGACCCAGTGCTTGACCGCCTTGAACTTCTCGGGATCCTTCATCAGGATGTCGCCGATGTTCGCGTCCTGACCGAGGAAGACCTTACCCTCGTTCTTGGGGTCGGCCTTGATGGCAAGGAACTTCTGGGTCGCGACCACCGCGGCGACCGCCGCCTTGATCGCCGGATCGGCAGAGTTCTTGAGCGAGTCGAGCTCCGCCGGCGATAGGCCCTCGAGCACCGTCGCGAAGCCGACGTCGTTCTGCGTCGCGAGGTTCTTGAGCTTGGTGAGCACCGCTTCCGCGTTGGGGCTGCCGGCGGCCTTGAGCGCCAGGAGCGCCGTCTCGAGCGCCGCCCGGTTCTCGGCCATCGACTGATCGCCGCGGGGGATGTTGTCGGGCGCGAAACCGGTCGCGATCGTCGGCGTGCCTTCGATCTCGACCTTGATGGTCTCACCCGTCGGTTTGCCGTCAGGACCGATCGGACGGATCGTCATGATCATCCGGCCCTCGGCATCGAGCTCGATGCTGGCGGTGCCGTTGATGACGTTGGCCTTGGCCGCCAGCGTGTCCTGCATGAAGTTGATCGCATCGAGGCCGACGCGATCGGTGGGCCCATCGGTGAACTGCGACGGATCGCCGATGCCGGCGTCCTTGATGTCACCGAGCTGGTGCGTCGTCTGCGCGATCTTGCCCGACGCGTCCCGCTGCCAGCGGCCACTCGCGTCGATGAAGAACTGCCCCTCGGAGAGGGCGGAGACGGCCGCGCCGCCACCGATCTGCGGGTTCTTGATCTTGACCATCTCGGACGGCGTCTTGGCGGCGGCCTCGGCGACCTGCTTGCGCAGATCGGCGAGCACCTGGTCGCTCTTCTTCTGGCGCGCCTTCGCCGCGTCCTCGGCGAGCTGCTCGTCGGTGCGGCCGTCGTTGGGACGCTTGACCGTGCCGATCATCGGCCGCTCGTAGTTCTTCTGCGCGGCCTCGCGCTTGGCATCCTCCTCGGCCTGCTTGCGAACCGAGTCGAGCGCAGCCTTGTCGTCAGGGTCGAGCTTGTTCCTGGGTCGGCGGATCTCGGCGAGCACCTTCTTGGCGTCCTCGCTCAACCCGCCCATCTCGCGAACGAGGTCGATACGCGACGCGGCGCCGCTCGTGGTGGATCGCAGGCCGAGGAACTCGACGAGCGCGTGGAGCTCGCGACGGATCTCCGCCTTCTTCTTGTCGTCGATGCCGGGTTTGTTCAGCTCGCCGACCAGGAACTCGACCTCGGCGATGCGCCCCATGTCGTGCGGCGAGAGCGTCGCACCGTCCTGACCCTTGCCCTTGGTGAGCGCATCGGTGTCGGGACGCGTCGGGTCACCCGCCTCGTTGCGGGCACGGATCGCCTGGATCTCCGCGAGCTCGTGCGCGATGGCGCGCCCGATGTGATCCATGCTGGCGCGATCCGACAGCTGGATGACGTGCGCGTCCTTCGTCGGGTTGACGATGGAGAACGCGACCTCGCTGCCGTCCAACGGTACCGCCTCGACGCGGATCTTGACCGTCTTGCCGTCCTTGTCGGTGAAGACGAGCTCGGAGTGTTTGTCGCCGCCCGCGCGCGCGGGGATCTCCTGCTTGAAGGTCAGGCCAAACTTCGCGGCTTGCGCGATGACCTGCGCCTTGCCCTCGTTGGCGTTGCGATCGACCTGCGGCGTCGCCTCATTCTTGCCGTGGAACGTGGACCCCGGGATCGCCGCGGCGGTGATGCCGTGGTCGTCCTTGTGCGTCTCCTGCGTCTCGTTATCGCTGGCCTTGTCGGCCGCGCCCTTCTTGGACGCGCTGTCGAGCGCGGCGTCGTAGAGCTTGCGCGACTCGGCCTCGAGCGCGGCGATCTGCGCCTTCTCCTCGGCGGTGAGGTCGCGACCCTCGAGCTGCGCCTTCGCCTCGATGGCGCGCGTCTGCTCGTAGATCTTGTGACCCTCGCCCTGCTTCACCTCCATGATCTGCTTGAGGTGGAGCTGGAGCTCGACGACGTGGCCGTTGGCCATCTTGATGTTGAGCGTGATGTCGCGGTAGCCGCTGGCCGTCGGCTTGTCGAAGCGGTTCTTGCCGCGCACGACCTCGGCCTTGCCCTCGATCGAGGCCAGGGCCTTCTGCAGCGCCTCCATGTTGTCAAAGACGATCGAGGCGCGTGACAGATCCATGATGCGCGAAGCGTCACCGCCGTAGTCGGCGTTGATCTTCTCCATCGCGCGGTCCTTGCCCTTCAAGCCGGGCGGGAACATCGGCTCGCCGCCGGTCTCGCCGGCGATCGCGAGCGTGAGCGCCTTCAGCTCGACGTCGGCGACGGCCGCGTCCTTGTAGAGCTGCTCGACGTCCTTGGTCGACTGCGTCGGCGCGGTCTGCTTGGCGTCCTTGCCGTCGCTCTCGCTCTTCTTGTCGCCGTCGGTCTTGAGGCCGCTCTCGTTGCCGGTGATGCCCTTGTTGACGTCGGCGTTCGAGCGCTGCGCGCTGTCGATGATCGACTGGTAGGCGGCGTTCTCGTCGCCGCCGTTCTTCTTCATGGCCTTGGCCATGAGGTCGGCGAACTTCGGGCCGTTGCGATCGCCGTAGACCGCCAGATCGCGGAGGTAGAGGACCTCCTTCGAGTTGGTGTCGGTCATGAGGTCGCGGATCATGACCTTCAGCTCGGTGCGGAACATGTGCAGCATCTCGGCCTGCTGCTTGGGCGACAGGCCCTTGATCTGCTCGAGCCAGACCGGCATGTCGGCCTTCTCGACCATGTTGTAGAGCTCGCGGAGCTCCGCCTCGCTCTTGCCGGTCTCCTTCGAGATCTGATCGGAGAGCGCCATCCACTGATCGAGGATGCGCTTCGCGTCGGCCTTGTTCTCGGGCTTGCCGAGCTCGCCGGGCGCGTACTGCTTGAGCTCGGTCATCAGATCGCCGTAGCGCGGATCCGACGAGTGCTCGACGCCCTGGTACTTGCTGACGATCGCGGCGTACTTCGCGGCGACGAACGCGCGCAGGTCGGCCGGGGTCTTCGGGACCTGCGTGTTGTCGACCGTCGGATCGACCTTGGTGTCGGTCGTGTTGTCGGTCGTGTTGCCCTTCTGGTCGTTCTTCTTGTCGCCTTCGTTCTTCTTGTCGCCGTCGGTCTCTTGCGTCGGATCGACCGCGTTGTCGTTCTTCGCGTCGTTCTTGACGTCGTTCTTCTTGTCGCCGTCGGTCTTGTTGTCGTTCTTGCCGTCGTTCTTGCCGTCGAGCGGAAGCACCTTGGTGGCGCTGTCGCTCGTGGTCGTGGTGCCCTTGTCGTTCTGCACCGTGCCCGTCGCGGTCGCCTCGACCTTGACCGTGGTGTCACCCTTGGTGACCTTCACGTCGGTCTCGGCGGTGACGTTGTTCACGCCGTTCGCGCCGGTGTCGCTCGCGGTGGTCGTGGTCTCCGCGGTCGTCGTGTTGCCGCTGCCGCCGGTCTTGGTGGTCGTCGTCGGACCGGTGTTCCAGCCCTTGCCCGACTCGAAGCCCTCGCCCGTCGAGTAGCCGTCGCGCAGACCGCGCAACGCCGCCGAGCCCATGGACTTGCCGAACGCCATCGCGACGTCGCCGCCGCTGCCGTTGTACGTGTTCGGATCAATCGCCGTCGTGAACGCCGATCCCACCGCCTGGCTGAGCGCGCCGGAGATCGCCTTGCCGTGCGGGATCCCCTTCACTTCCCACTTCGCGAGATCGCCCATCTTGGGCATGAACTCGGTGAAGCTCGACGACACCACGGCGGCCGCGGCGCCTGTGAGCGCCGCCTTGCCGACGCGCCCGCCGAACTTCGACGCGAAGTCGGCGAGGTCGCCCTTGTACAGATCCTCGTCGAGCAGCGCGTTGAAGATCTCCTCGACGCCGCTCTCGACCGCCTCCTCCAGCGCCTCCTTGACGATCTTGGCCGCGATGCCGTTGCCGAACTTGCCGGCGAGCTTGCCGATGACCGCGTCGACCTTGGGCAGCTTGACGATGCCCGCGGCGAGCGCTTCGGCCGCGACGGCCGCGAGCTCCTGCACGAGCTCCTCGTTCGACATCGAGGCGCCCTTGATGATCATCTTCGCCGACACGCCGGCGAGACCCGAGATGAGGGCGACGAGCGCGGGCGCAGCCGTGCCGCCCGACGCGATCGTGATCACCGCACCGACCGCGATCGCGACCGCGGTGCCGACGGCGTCGGCGGTGGCGTCCTTGGCCTCGCCGAACTGCTTGATGCCGCCCTCGACGTACGCCTGCGCGCCGGACGACTTGAGGTCGGCCATGACCGCGGCGTCGATCGCCTTCTTCTTCTCCTCGGGCGTCATCCCCGCGTACTTGGGATCCGCCTCGTGCTTCGCCTTCGCCGCGGCGTACTGCTTGACGAGCTCGGCGTAGTCCTTGTCGAGCTGCTTGCCCGAGTCGGACCACATGTCCGTGAGCCCGTTCGAGACGTCGGCGGGCGAGACGCCCATCGCCTTCATCGCGCCGTAGCCGGCCGGGCCGAGGAGGACGGCCATGCCGACCTCGCCCATCCAGCCCGAGTCCTTGCGCTCGAACTCGTAGTCCTCCTTCGCGCGCTGGAGCATCTCCTCCGGCGTCGTCGGAGTGCCCTTGAGTGACTGGGTGAGCTCGTGGCCGGTGCGGCCCGAGGTCTCGCCGGCGATGTCGTTGTTGAGCGCCTTGAGAGCCGGGTCGTCCGGCTTCATGTTGCGCAGATCGGGAACCGGCTTGCCCTCCGCCTCGCACTTGGCGCGGAGGTAAGCCTTCTGCATCTCGAGGATCTCTTCCTTCGATTTGCCCTTCAGCTTCTCCTTGAGCGCGGCGTCGTCGGTGCCGATGCCGAGGAAGCCCTCGTTCATCCCGTAGTAGAGGGCGAAGCCGTCGTCCATCTTGCCGGACTCGGCGATCTGCTGCGCCTTCTTCCGGTCGAGGTCGTCGAGCTCGTCCTCGCACATGGCGTCGAACGGCGACAGGTCCTTGCCGGTCTTGGGATCCTTCTTGGTCGGCCAGTCCTTGGCGTACTTCTCGTTGAACTTGGCGATGATCGCCTCGCGCTCCTCCTTGGTCTTGCCCTCGAGGGACGCGTAGAGCGCCTTGCGATCGGTGCCGACGCCGTCGGCGGCGGCCGCCATCTTCGCGGCCTCGGCGGCGACCTTGTCACCGGTGAGGATCGCGTCGGCGACGTCCTGCTCCTTGCCGGTCAGCTCGCTCTTGAGATCGACCTTGAGGTCCCGGCCGGTGCGCTTCTTGTACTCGTCGAGGAACTTCTGCTTGTCCTCGGGCGGGACCGACTCCATCGCCTTCCACAGCGCCTCTTCGTCGGTGCCATTGATGTCGGTGCCGACCGCGCCGCCCACGCCCATCGCGAGCAACGGGCCCGCGAACGGACCGAGCACCACGCCCGCGACCGCGCCGCCCACGCCGGCGCGAACCGCGTCGCGCGGCAGGCCGGTGGAGTCGGCCAGGCCGTCCGCGATGTCGGTGAGGAAGCCGCCGTGCATCGCCTTGTCGGCCTCGATGGCCGCGACCTCGCCCTGGTTGACCTTGCCGCTCTCGTCGCCGACGAGCGCCTTGGCGAGATCTCCGTCCATGCCGGACATCTCGTCCTTGATCATGGCGTCGAGCTTGTCGCCGGTCTGCTTCTCGTACTCCTCGGCCACCTTCTTGCGGATCTGCGGATCCTTGATGTCCTTGAGCGTCGAGAGGACCTTGTCCTTGTCGGTGCCGATGCCGTCGGCCGCGTTGTGCAGCTGCGCGACCGCGGCCTGGACCGGATCCGCCGACATGAGCGCGCGGGCTTCCTTCAGATCGGTGCCCGACAGCTCGTCCTCGAGGACGGTGTCGAGATCCTTGCCGTGCTTCTTCTTGTACGCGTCCTTGATGAACTGCAGCTCTTCGGGTGACTTGCCCTTGAGCGCGGCGAACAGCTTGGCCTCGTCCGTGCCCCAGCGGTGCATCGCGCCTTCGAGCTCGCTGACCGCGGCGAAGCTCTTCTGCTTCTCCTCCTCGGAGAGCTCGCGCATCGGCGCCTTGGGCTCCTCGGGCGCGCGCGCGTATTCGCCTTCCTTCGCCAGGTACTCGTCGGCCAGGACCTTGTCGAGGCGCTCGCCGGTCTGCTTCTCGTACTCGGCGATCACACGCTTCTTCGTCTCGGGATCGGTGATCCCGGCGAGCACGACGCGGACCTTGGTCCGGTCGGTGCCGGTCCAGTCCTGCAACGCGCTCTGGAGCTGCGCGACCGCGCCCTGCACGGGGTCGGCCGACATGAGCGCCTTGGCTTCCTTGAGATCGTTGCCCGACATCTCGCTCGCGAGGTCGTCGTCCAGGCTGCGACCCTTGGAGCGCAGCTTGTACGCTTCCTTGATCGCCTTGATCTCCTCGGGCGTCTTGCCCTTGAGGGCGCGCATGATCGCGCCCTCGTTGGTGCCCCAGCCGTCCATCGCCTTGAACAGATCGTCGGCGGCGCCGGTGGCTCGGGCCGCGGCCTCCTTCTCCTTCTTCTCCTTCTCCGCGGCCTCGGCCGCCGTCTTGTCGGCCGCCGCCTTCTCCTCGGCCGCCTTCTTGTCGGCAGCGGCCTTCTCCTCCGCCGCCTTCTTGTCGGCGGCGGCCTTCTCCTCGGCGGCCTTGTCGGAGGCGTACTGATCGCTGGTCTTGGCGAGATCGACGACGGCCTTGTCGGCCTTCTCCTTGATCGCGTTGCGATCGTCCTCGCCCTGCTTGTGGATCCCGGCCTTGGCGTCCTCGCCGGCGGTCTTGATGCCGGCCTGCGTCGCCTTGTCGATCTCGGCGATCTTGGCCTCGACGTTCTTCAGCTTGGTGTCGAGCTCGGTCAGCTGCTTGGTGCCGTCGGCCTGGATGGCCTTGACGCGGTTGTCGGCGTGCCAGGCGGCCTGCTTCTGCGCGTGGGCGATCGCGGAAGCGATGCTGCCGGTCGTGTCGCTGACCGACTTCTGGATCTTCTGGAGCGCGTCGGTGGTCTCCTTCTCGAGCGCCTCGAGCTCCGCGGCCGTGCCCTGCGAGAGCTTGCGCAGCATCGTCTCGCGCTTGTCGCTGAGATCTTTCGGACCGCTGTCCGCCGCCGCCTTGATCTTCTCGTCGGCGGCGACGCGCTGCTTGTGGATCTCGAGCTTGGCGTCCGCGTTCTTCTTCGCGTTCTCGGCCTTGAGCTTGGTCTCGAGCGCCTGCACCTCGGCGATCGCCTTCTTGCGCTCGTCGTCCATCTGCTTGAGGCCGTCGTCGGCCTTCTTCTGGACGGCCGCGAGTGACGTCTGCAGCTTGGTGTCGAGCGCCTCGAGCGCCGCCTTGCCCTTGTCCTTCACCTCCTGGACCAGGGTCTTGGTGAGCTCCTTGCGGTGGTTGGCCTCTTCCTTGGCCTCGGCCTCGATCGCGCTGGCGCGGCCGTTGGCCGCGTTGCGGGCGCGAGCGGCCGCGGCCTGACCGGCCTGGCGGGCCTGGTTCTTGGCGGCCTCGTCCTCGGTCCCCGACGCGCGCTTCTCGGCGGCGGCGATCGCGGCACCGGCCTGCTGATTACCGGCGGCGCGCTCCTTGCCGGCGCGGCCGCGAGCGTCGGCGATGACCTTCGCGGCTTCCTTGTCGCCCTGCTTCTGGACCTTGTCGACTTCCTTCTGGGTCGTCGCCTTGGTCTTCTGCTGCTCTTCCTTGTGGGCCTTCTCGGCCTGCTTCTTCTCGTCGGCGACCTGCTTGTCGTACGCCTTCTTCTTCTCGGCGATCTGCTTGTCGACTTCTTGGTTCTTCTTCGCGATCTCGTCGACGAGCTTCTTGGCCTGCGCGGCCATCTCGTCATCGATCTTCTTCTCTTCCGCCTTGATCTTGGTGTCGAGCTCGGTCTTCTGCTCCTTGATCTTGGCGTTCAGCTTCTCGAGCTCGGCCTTGTACGTGTCGTCGACGCGCTTCTTGAGCTCGTCGATGCTCTTGGCCTTCTCGACCTTCTTCTCCTGACCGGCGGCCTTGGCCTTGTCGGCGGCGGCCGTGCCCTTGCCGGCGACGGTGGTGACCTTCTTGCCACCCTTGGCGACGGCGCCGGCGGCGCCCTTCGCGCCCGCCTTGTGCACGGCGGCGGTCTTCGCCTCCATGCCCTGCTTCACGCCGGTCTTCTTGACCTGCGCCTCGTGCTGCGCCTGCTTGAGGACTTCCTTCGACTGCTGCGGGTTGGTCTTGGCCTGCTCGACCTTGGCGTCGAGGCCCGCGTCGGGAACGTTCGGGTCCTTGAGATCCTTGTGCTCCTCGCCCGGGATCGCGTCGAACTCGGTGCCGTCGAGGAGGTCTTCCTCGTCCTCGTACGGGTTCAGCAGACCGTCGGCCGACGGCTTCTTCTTGAGATCGGGGTTGATCGCGTCGAGCGGGACCTCGCCCTTGGCGGGATCCTTCTTGACGAGATCGGGGTTCTTCGCGTCGAGGGGCACGTCGCCCGTCGTCGCGCCCTTCTTCTTCAGATCGGGGTTGATCGCGTCGAGCGGGACCTCGCCCTTGGCCGGGTCCTTCGCCGGGTGCTTGAGGTCCGGGTTCTTCGCGTCGAGCGGAACCTCGCCCTTGGCCGGGTCCTTGGCCGGGTTCTTGAGGTCCGGGTTGATCGCGTCGAGCGGGAGGTCGCCCTTGGCCGGCGTCTTGAGGTCCGGGTTGATCGCGTTCTGCGGAACGTCGCCCTTGGCCGCGCTGGCCGGATCGACGTTCGCGTTCCCCATCATCTTGTCGATGACGCCGGTCGCGCCGGCGCTCGCCGCATGCATCGCCTCGTGCGACGCGATGGTCTCCGCCTGCTTCTTCTGCTCCGCCTCGGAGAGCGCGGGATCGACGACGCTCGCCGCGGCGGCGTTGGCGTCCTTCTCGGCGTCGGCGCCGGTGTTCTGCGCGGCCGCGTTCGAGGTGTCCTTCTTGTCGGCCTGCGCGTCCGTGTTCTTGAGGTCGTTGAGCGTGCCGTTGACGTCGCGGAGCTTGCCCTGCGCCGCGTCGAGATTCTTGGCGTCACCGTCGCCGATCTTGCCGGCCTCGAGGACGTTCCCTCCCCGCGCCACGTCCGTGACCTTCTCGGCCGCGTCGACGATCGGGTTGGCGACGCCGCCGATCACGAAGTGGGCGACATCGGTGACGACCTTGCCGGCGCCGCTCGAGTCCAGGCCGGTCGTCTGAGCGGCGTAGTCGACGGCCTGATTCGCGCCGTCCTTGCCGCGGCGCGCGGCGGCGCCCGGATCGTTCGCCGCGTTCACGATCTCCGTGGCGGCCTGATTGCTGGCGTTGTTCGCGTTGTTCGCGCCTTCGTTCGCCGCGTTGTTCGCGTTGTTCGCGCCGGCGTTCGTCGCGCCGGTGACCGCGTCCTTGACCTCGTTCGCCGCGTTGCCGGCGGTGTCGGCCGCGTTGTTGGCGGCGTTGACGACGTTGCTGACGACGGCGGGCATCGGCGGCGGCGGTGGCGGCGGCGGCGGCGGACCGCCCGTGTTTTTCACGGGCTCGACGGTCGCGCGCTGATCGTAGAAATCGCCGGTGCTGTCGAACTGCGTGACCGCGCGCTGCTGATTCTTGAGATCGTCGTCGCCCGTGCCGCCCTTGATGACGGGCGGCGCCTTCGGCTTCTTGAGCAGCTCCTCGTGCTGCTCCTCGTTGCCTTCCTTCTCCTCGTCGCCCTTCTTCTTGAGCTTGGTCGGGTCGACCGTCGCCCGCTGATCGTAGAAGTCGCCGGTGCTGTCGAACTGCGTGACGGCGCGCTGCTGATCCTTCAGCGACGAGCCGAGGAACTCGAGACCGCGCCCCACCGGACGCTCCTCGGACTCCTCGCCCACGCTCTCGTTGCCCAGGTCCGCACGACCACCACCCAGGTATCCGACCGCCGCGCCCAGCTTCTTGGGCGCACCACCGCCACCGCCACCGTCGCCACGCGACAGCTCGACGCCGAGCCCACCCGCGAGACGCGCGTGGGTGTCGCCATCGATCAGGTCGCCGGCACCCGCACGATGCGGCTTGCCGATGCGCGAGGTGAGCGTCGCCTTGCCCGGTGCGGGCTGGTTTTCGCCGAGGCGTTCTTCGCCCTCGTTTTCGAGTTGCTCAAGATCGAGCTGAGACATGCGGGGGCCCTTGCCGGGGTGGGTCGGCCCTCATAGTACGGGAGAGCCGAGGGGCCCCTTCCCCCTCAGAACCCCAGAGTTTCGAGGGCACTGCGCACCGTTCCGGGGGGAACGGACTGGCTCAAACCGGGGGTAGCGCCGCCGCGGACGCTCGCGGTCAGGAGCGGGGGCGCGTCGGAGGCGGTCTCGGCAGGTAACATCCCGCCATCACAGGCGATCACGACCGCGGCCTGGGTCCACGCGGCGCTGTGACGTAGCGCGTCGAGGCCGACGGCCGACGGGAGTACCAGATGCGCTCCGGACAGCGCGGCGTCGCGGCACCACGAGGCGGGGTCCGTGATCGGGCTGGCGAGCTGCCAGACGGGGCGGCGATCGAGCGCCGAACGGAGGGTCAGGATGGCGGCGCGCTCGGCCGGCGGGCCCGACACGATCGACAGCTTTCCGGGGCGCCAGCGCGGGAGACTGACCGCGGCCTCGACCACCTCGATGAGCTCGTCGGGGAGCTGATGGCCCTCGGCGGCGACGGGGCCGGGCGCAGCGATCGGCTCGTTGCGCAGCGCGGCGACCGCGCTCGGCGCGACCGCGACGACGTCGTCGAGCATCGCGGGCCCGCGTCGCGCGATCTCGAGGAGACCGGAGGCGCGCAGCGCGCGATCGGCGTGGAGCAAGCGCACCAGGCCGAGGCGTTCCTCGAGGAGCGGCGAGGCGAGATCGAGCAGGACACCAACGGTGAGCTCGTTGACGCCGGCGAGGCTGCGATAGGCGCGGCCGAGGGTGCGATCGATGAGCGGCGCCGCGGCGAGGGCCAGGAGGAGCAGCTCGTCGTCGGAGCGCGCCATCGTCGCGACCTGCCGCGCCGGGCCGCGTGGCTGCCCACGCCAGAGCTGCAAGAGGCCGTTGGCGAGCTCGTCCCAGCGATCGGCCTGGGTCTGGAGCGCGGTGCGCTGCGGAGCAGCGAGGCGCGAGAAGCCGAGGGTCGCATCGCGCACGGTGAGCCGCGCGGCAGCGATACGCGCCAGCTCGATGATCGAGACGCACAGCGGGAGATTGAGCTCGGCGGACATGGTGGGTCACCAACCCCGGGCGGCTAGTATAGTCGCAACTGGTGCCCGACCACGGCGCGAACGCTGTCGATCAGGGGGAGCGCGCCGTCGATGCGACGCTGACGCCGCGGCTTGCCGCGCGATTCGAGCGCGCGCTCGAAGCCGACGAGGCGGGCCGCGCGCGCGAGGTGCCGGCGGACGTGCGTGCGCGACGGCGCGGCGGCGGGCTGTTCGAGGCGGCGATGACGGCGCACGCCCAGACGCCGGCGATCGGGCCCGCGCGCGAGGAGCGCGCGAGCCATCCGGCGACGCTGCGTGCCATGGCGCGTGCCGCGCGCGCGCACGGGCACGAGATCCTCGCAGCGCGCGAGCACGCGCGCGAGACGACGCGCGAGGCAGCGCGAGAGGAGACGCGCGAGGCGATCGTGGACGCGGCGAGCGCGAGCGTGCTCGACGAGCCGCGTCTGGCGGCGGCGACGACCGCGCCCGCGATGCTGGAGGCGGCGGTCGAGGCGTGCACGCAGCGTGCGGAGCGCGCGGGTACCGCCGCGACGCTGCGGCAGTTCGCGGCCGACGTGCATGGCGGCGCGGCGCGGCTCGCGCCGGTCGCGCTCGGCGTGCTGGTGCTCACGCCCGACGTCGACGGGAGCGCGACGCGTGCGACGTTTCCGATGGGCCAGCGACTCGCGCGTGCGCGGCAAGCGATCGCCCTGCGCGCGACGAGAGCCGCCGCGGTCGCGCAGGCGGGCGCCGCGGCGCGCGCGGCCACGGTCGACCTGATCGAGCGCGAGCGCGTGGCGCGGCGGACCGAGGCCGAGCGCTCGCGGCGGCGCGCGCTCGACGAGCTGGAGCGACGGCGCGCCGACGAGCGGGCGCGGGTCGAGGAGCGCGCACGCGCGGAGCACACCGAGGCGATCGAGCGCACGCGGGTGTCCACGCAGCGCTCGGAGGACAACGCGCAGCACGACCGGCTGGCGGCGTACGCGACGCTGCGCGACGCGCGGTTGCGAGCGATCGACCAGGCGGTCGCGGCCTACGAGCGAGCGATCGCCGGGCGGTTCGACGGCGTCGACACCGTGCACGCACGCTGGGAGCTGGCGGTCGTGGCCCTCGACGAGATCGAGGACGCAGGCGACCGCCGGGCGCTGCTCGAGAAGGGCCTCGCGCAACACACGCGCGCGGTCGCCGACGCGCGCCTGTGGGCCGACGCGATCGAGCAAGCGGCGCGCGACGAGCGCGATCGCCGGATCGCCGCCGCCACCGCGCAGGACGACACCGACACGGCAGCGATCGACGCGCGGTACGAGGCAGCGCGCGAGCGCGCGCAGCAGGCGCACCGGCGCGCCGTCGAGCTCGCGGATGCGGCGCTGCACCGGGCGCGGTCCGCGTTCGACGCCGAGATCGCCGCGGCCCGCGCGAGCATCGAGGCCGACGCAGCCGCGGCGATCGCCGCCGCCGACGCCGAGGCCGCACGGCGCATTGAGCGCGATGTCCCCGCCGCCGGCGATGCCGCGGAGCGCGCGCGAGACGCCGCGATCGCGGCCGAGCTCGCCGCGCTCACCGAGCTCGGCACGCGGGGTGCGCGATGACGGCCCGCGGCGGGACGAGAGGTGCGCGATGACCGCGAGCGGCCCCGCGCCGGCGACCGACGCCGAGCTCGACGCGCTGCGCGAGAACGCGGACCTGGTGCCGCTGTTCGACGCGCTCTTCGATCGCGGTTCGCGCGCGCTCGATCGCGGCGACTGGCCCGCGGCGCTGCGCGATCTCGAGGAAGCCGCGGTCGTCGCGACGCTGATGGGCGCATCCGGACCCGCCGCGCGCGCACGCAGCACCGCCGCGCTCGCGCTGCGCGCCGACGGTCGCCTCCTCGCGGCCGACCGCCTGATGCTCGGATGACGCTCGGATGACGCTCGGATGACGCTCGGATGATGCTCAGATCATGAGCGTCACGGACAGCGCGGTCAGCGACCGCGGCAGCGGCGTTCCGGGACGCACGGCGATCACGGCGGTCACGCCCGACGCGCCGAGCTGACGCGCAAACTCCTCGATCACGGCGGGCGAGGCGCGGTCGATGCCGACGCAGAGGACCGCGCCCCAGCGACGGGCGGCCCCGAGCGCGCGCGGCATGCGGTCTGCGACGTCGGCGGCGCCGAGCGCGAGCGTCGCCGCGACCACGCCGCGATCACTGGCCAGGCCGAGCGCGATCGGTGCGGCAAACACCAGCGGCGCGACGAGCACGGCCATGCGACCGCCCCAGGCGCCGTCGGTGGCGAGGAGCTCGCGCGCGCGATCGAGGACGCCGGGCGGCAGCTCGGGCGCGGCGCCGAACACGAACGGCGACAGCGCGGCCGTGGCGCGGCGCTGCAGCTCGTGCGCGAGCGCGATGACGCCCTCGCCGCCGCGCTTGCCGACCGCGCCGAGGAGCTCGTCGATGTCGGCGGCGTGGAGCTGGCCGACGTCCAGCTGCTCGACGGGTACGCCGAACGCGCGCGCGAAGATCGCGGCCGAAGTTGCGGGCGAGAGCGCGACCGATTCCCACGTGCGCACGCTGACCCCGAGGGTCCCGAGCACGGCGAGCGCTGCCGCGGCGTCCTCGGCGGCGGCGGGCACGACGATGGCGCGCGGCACCGACGCGGCGATCTCGAGGAGCGCGGGGTCGACGGGGCGATCGAGCTCGACCAGGAGCGGCACGGTCTGCCAGCGCGCCTCACGCACGATCCAGCCGCGCGCGACCGGATCGCGCAGCACGTCGAGCGAGCTCTCGAGCACGGGCAGGCGCGAGGCGCGCAGGCCGGCGATCGCCACCGACGGCTCGGGCGCGATCGCGACGACGACGCCGGCGGCGCGGAACACGTCGGTCACGAACGTCTCGGCGGGAAAGTACGAGGCCGTGGGCGCGAGCGCGGCCGTCGAAGGGCGCCCGGCGCAGGCGGCGGCCAGGATCGGCGCGGCCGTGACGAGGCCCACGCCCTCGGCGACGAGGGCGCCCTGTGCCACGAGCTCGTCGACGACCGGCGCGAGCGCGTCGCGATCCGCGCCGGTCATCACGGCGAGGACGTCGAGGTCGGCGGCGTCGCCGACCGCCAGCGCCGCGAGGACGACCGCGAGCGCGAGCGGGCTCCAGCCGAGCTCGTTCGCCGCCGCGATGAACGGGTGCGCCTCGGGGAGCTCCGGGAGGAGCGCGCGGGCGAGGTGCCAGGACAGCGCGACGCCGTCGGGCTCGCCGCCGGCGATCGCGGCGAGCGCCTGGGCGAAGGCGCCGCTCGGTTCGGACGCGGTCGATTGCAGGAGTACGCGATCGCGCAGCGCGGCGAGCTCGCGGGCGCCGGCCACATCGCCGTCGGCGGCAGCGAGAAGCGCGGCGCGGCGCGACCGCTCGACGAACGTCTCGGTGTCGCCGCGCGCGAGCGCCGAGGTGGCGTCGTCCCACGCGGTTGTCGCGACGTCGGCGCGGTCCCCGGCCATCGCGCGCAGCGTAACTGATACTCTCGCCGCGTGGATCCGGCGCGGCTCGCGCGATCGTGGCAGGGGCGACTGCCCGGCGCCGCCATGCTCGCGCTCGAACGCGCCGCGCGGGGACTGCCCGGGCCCGCGCAGGTGGCTGCCGCGCAGGTGGCTGCCGCGCAGGTGGCTGACACCATCGCTGACTCGTCGAGTGATCCCCTGATCCGCGGCCTCGGCCGGCGCCGCGCCCGTGCGCGGGCCGTCATCCACGACGTGCGCGCCGCGCTCGCGGCCGCCGACCTCGCCGCGGCCGCGAACGGTCTGGCCGCGGCGCGCGACATCGCGGCGCCGCTCGCCGATCCGTGGGTCGAGGCCTGGATCGAGCTGTTCGAGAGCGAGCTGGCGGCGTCCCACGGCGAGCTCGGTGCCGCCGCGCGCCATTCAAGCTCCGCCGAGAAGTCCGCGCGCCGCGCCGGTGACGCGGCGACCTTCCTCTCCGTCTACTGGTGTCGCGCCGTACGCGCCTTGCGCCGGGGCAACGGCGGCGACGGGGAGCTCGTCGCCCGCTGGATGGACACGTGGCTGGCGGCGGTGTCACCACACGCCAACCTGCGCCTGCGCTGCTTCGCCGCCGCCTTCGCTCTCGACGACGAGCGGCCGTCGCGCGCCATCGACGTCGCCGCCGCCGTGGTCGGCGCCGCACCCGGCACGCTCGAGGCCGCGCTGTGCGGATCGATCGTCTCGCAGGCGTTCCTCGCGCTCGATCGCGTCTCCGATGCCGCGCGCATCGCGACCTCGTCGATCGTGCGCGGCCCCGAGCTACCGCCGCTGGTCGCGGCGCGGCTCTACCACGACGCGGCCATCGCCCTCGACCAGGCCGGCGCCGTCGCCGAGGCGCAGCGCTGCGCCGAGCTCGCGGTCCGCCTCGACCCGCAGGTGGCCGCCCCACCGTCGGCGGCCGACTTCGCCGTCGTCGGCCTCGAGGCGCATCTGCTCTGAGACGCACGTCGCCGGCGGCAGCGCCGCCGCGACACACGCCGCGCGCTCCTCGCACGGCCCGTCGAAGCAGCGCGCGATCTCGTCGAGCGCCCAGTCCGCGAGCGCCCTCCATCGCGGATCATCACACGACCTCACCACCGGGCACGCCGGCGCCCGGGCGCACGCCGCCACCGCACCCCGCCACGCGTCCGACGACGACGGCGCCGCCTTCCACCACGCACCACACTCGCCGTCATCGTCGGACGCTGCACATGCACCCGCCTCCACCCCGACGATCATGACCATGACCACCATCACCATCGACCTCATGATCGCCATCACACGCATGCTCCGGGGCGAACCATCAGCACGCGCCGTGCCACGCGCAACCAGGCGAACGCGCGTGCTCGCTGTCCGGTTCCCGGACATTCGCGTCCGAGCCTCGGCCACGCGTGTCCGGGATCCCGTTCGCGTGCTACGGTCGTCGCCGATGCCCTGCTTCGCCCGTCACGTCTTCGTGTGCATCAACGAGCGCGCCCCCGATCATCCGCGTGGCAGCTGCAAGGCGAAGGGGGGCGACGAGGTTCGCGACGCGCTCAAGAAGGCGCTGAAGAAACACGGCCTCGACGACCGCATCCGCGCCAACAACGCCGGCTGCCTCGATCAATGCGAGCAGGGCATCACGGTCGTGGTCTATCCCGAGCAGGTCTGGTACGGCCACGTCACGACCGCCGACGTCCCGGAGCTGGTCGAGCGCCACCTTCTCAAGGGTGAGCTGATCGAGCGCCTGCTCCTGCCCGACCAGCCCCATCTTCATGGTGCGACAAGGGTCGACCCGCTGCCCGACAAGGCGGGATAATCGCGCCATGACCCGCGCGCTGGTGATCGCGTTTGCGCTCGCGCTCGCGCCCGCCATCGCCGCGGCGCAACCGGCCGCCGCGCCGCCCGCCGGCAATCCGGCCGACGAGCCCGAGGACAAACCGATCAAGCCCGACAGGCGCGCCGTCGCCGAGGCGCGCGAAGCCAACCTCGAGCCCGAGTCCGCCCGTTCCGGCCTCGCCGTCGGCGTCGCTTTCGGTCCCAACGTGCAGGTCTCGTCGGGCATCGCCAATGCCTCCGGCACCGGCGGTGGGTTCGCCCTCCGCTTCGGGACCGTCGCGTCGCCGCGCTGGGTCTGGCTCGCCGAGATCGCCACCACCGCCTTCCGCCAGCTCGACATGGTCGACAACGACTACAAGCTCAACTCGAGCACCCTCTTCACGCTCGGCGGCCAGCTCTACGTCAAGGAAGCGTTCTGGCTCCGTGGCGGTGGTGGCTTCGCCAACTTCACGCGCCGCGCCGAACGCGGCGGCGATCCCACCGAGAGCCTCTCCGGCGTCGGCGTCATCGGCGCCGGCGGCCTCGACGTCATCCGCCGCAAATCCGTCGCCGTCTCGCTCGAAGTGCTGACCACGCTCGCCCGCTACCGCGGCGGCTTCGTGGGCGCCGGGACGATGCAGCTCGGCCTCAGCTGGTACTGACGGCGCCGGCCGCAGGCCGGCGCTACAGGCCCATCTGCTTGGCGATGATCACCTTCATGATCTCGTTGGTGCCGGCGTAGATGCGCTGCACGCGCGCGTCCATGAACGCGCGGGCCACGGGGTACTCGAGCATGTAGCCGTAGCCGCCGAAGAACTGCAGGCAGTCGTCGATCACTTCCTGCGCCATGTCCGTCGTCCACCACTTCGCCATGGAGCACTCGGTGACGAGGTACTTGCCGGCCACGTGCTGCGCGATGACGGTGTCGAGGAACGCGCGGCCGACCTGCACCTTGGTGGCGCACTCGACGAGCTTGAACTGCGTGTTCTGGAACTTCGAGATCGGCTTGCCGAACGCCGTGCGCTCCTTGGTGTACGCGACGGTGTCCTTGAGCACCTGCTCCGCGCCCGCCACCGCGCCGATCGCGACGCACAGGCGCTCCTGCTGGAGCTTCTGCATGAGCTGCATGAAGCCCGCGCCCTCGGCGCCGAGGAGGTTCGCCACGGGCACGCGACAGTCCTCGAAGTAGAGCTCGCTCGTGTCCTGGGACGCCATGCCCATCTTCTCGAGCTTCTTCCCCTTCACGAAGCCCGCGCGGCCCGCCTCGACGACGATGAGCGAGATGCCCTTGTGCGCGTTCTTGGGATCCGGGTCGGTCTTGCACGCGACGACCACCAGATCGCAGAGCTGACCGTTCGAGATGAACGTCTTCGAGCCGTTGATGACGTAGTGGTCGCCATCCTTCACGGCCGTGGTCTTGATCCCGGCGAGGTCGCTGCCGGTGCCGGGCTCGGTCATCGCGATCGCGGTGACCAGCTCACCCGCCGCGCACCCCGGCAACCACTTCTGCTTCTGCTCCTCGGTGCCGTACGCGTGGAGGTACGGAACGACGATGTCGGAGTGCAGCGCCATCGCGAAGCCGCTCTCGTACGCGTACGAGAGCTCCTCCATGACGATCGTCGCGTGGAGGAAGTCGCCGCCGGGGCCGCCGTACTCCTCGGGGAGCCAGGTGCACAGAAAGCCGGCAGCGCCGGCCTTCCGCCACGTCTCGCGATCCACCATCCCCGCCTCGGCCCACTTCTTCTGGTTGGGCGTCACTTCCTTGGCGACGAACTTCCGGAACGAGGCGCGAAACTCGTCGTGGTCCTTCGAGAACAGGGTGCGGTCCATGCCGACGGTGTAACACGCACCCGACGCTCAGGCGGTGGTCGTGCGATCGGGCTTGATGAGCCCGACGATCGACGCGACGAACGCGATGAGACCGCCGCCGAGGAGGAGCTTCGCCCCCGTGCCCGCGACCTTCGCGAACGGCGCCTCGGGGGAGAACTGAAGGATCGTGATCGCGGCGATCACGAGACCGAGCACCGCCGTGCCTGCGGCCATGCCGCGCGTGAAGCGCCCCTTCGCCACGCCGAGGCCGGCGAGCCCCGCGAGCGCGAGCGATCCGAGGAGCGCGATGAACGTCGGCGCGGCCTTCGCCTCGCGAAGCTCCCAGAAGGTGGCCTTGAGGATGCCGGCATCCACGAAGGGCAGGAAGACGGCGATGGCGCACAGGGCGCCGAGAGCGAGCAGGACGAACTTGACGGGCTTCATGACGATCTCCAGGTCTCTTGTTCTGATCTTCGGTTCGGTTGTCGCGATTTGCGGACGACGCCTCCTTCAGCACCCGCCGTGCCACTCGCAGCCCCGCGAAACCACATGGCGTTCGCATGCGCCGCGGGTCTGCGCAGACCCAACCGCGCCGCTTCGCTGGGTGCTACAAGGGCGCGCCGTGCCCGCACCCACCGAACCCTGGACCGTCGCCACCGCAGCCGCCGGCACGACGCTCGCCGCCGTGGTGCGCGACCGCGCCGCCGAGCCGTGGTCGGTCGTGAAGCGCTGGATCGAGACCGGCAAGGTCCAGCTCGACGGCGCCACCGTCACCGTGATCGATCATCGCGTGCGCGGCGGCGAGCGCGTCGACGTGAAGCTGTCGGCGCCCAGGCCGCGCGACCCCACGCGCGAGGCCGACATCCTCTACGACGACGCGCACGTGATCGTGATCGACAAGCCCGCCGGCGTGTCGTCCGTCCCGTACGAAAACCGCGAGCTCGGCACCGCGATGGATCTCATCCGCGCGGCGTGGAAGCGCATGGGCAAGAAGGCGACGGTGACGCCGCTCCTCGTCGTGCACCGCATCGACAAGGCTACGTCGGGCCTCCTCATGTTCGCGAAGAGCAAGCGCGGCGAGCTCGGTCTGGGCGCGCAGCTGCGCGACCACTCCTGCGAGCGCAAGTACATCTGCGTCGCGCACGGCGCGCTGTCACCGCGCACGATCGAGTCGCATCTCGTCGTCGACCGCGGCGACGGTCTGCGCGGCTCGACGCACCACGCCGGCCAGGGCAAGCGCGCCGTCACCCACGTCGCGGTGCGCGAGCGCCTGCGCGGCGCGACCGCGTGCGACGTGCGGCTCGAGACTGGCAAGACGCACCAGATCCGCATCCACTTCGCCGAGGCCGGCCATCCGCTCGTCGGCGAGGAGGTCTACATCCGCGACTTCACGGAAGCAGGCGGCGCCCTCATCGCCGCCCCGCGCCTGATGCTGCACGCCGCGACGCTCGGCTTCGCGCACCCGGTCACCGGTGAGGCCTTGCGCTTCGAGCGGCCGCCTCCTCCGGAAATGTCTGACTGGATCGCGGCCCGGCGCACCTGATACGATCCGCTGGAATGGGCGGATCCGAGGCCACGCTACGCGTGCTCATCGTCGACGACGACGAGGAGTTCCGACTGTCGCTCATCGCCGCGCTGCGCGAGACCACGTACGTCGCCGCGGTCGCGACGCCGGCGGAGGCCGTGTGGGCCCTGTCGCACGAGACGTACGACGTGCTCATCTGCGATCTGCGGCTCGCGACCGACACCACCGGCGACGACGTCCTCGAGGCCGCGCGCACCGAGTGGCCCCGCATGGTGCGGATCCTCGTCACCGGCCAGTCGACGCACGTGCACGACGCGCCGCACCCCGCGCACGCCGTGCTCTTCAAGCCGCTCGATCTCGCCGCGCTGCGCGACCTGCTCTCGTGGCTACCGGCGGTCGCCGGCACCGACGTGAAGAACGACAATGGTCACGGTCACCAGCCCGAGTAAGTGACCGCGAGGCCGCCGCCGCCGCGCAGTGCGAGCGGCGCGACGTCGACGGTGGTGGCCGAGTCGCGGGGGAACGGGATCGCGGACGCCAGGCCGGCTCCGAGGAGGACGCCGCCCGCCATGGCCGCGATCTCGGTGCCGCTCAGATCGACGTCGGGGAACGCGATGGCCGGGACGGCGACGCCGGCGATCCCGATCACGGCGCCCATCGCGACGTCGGACGGGTAGTGCTTGCCGGCGCGCATCCGCAGGACGGCGGTGGCGCCGGCGATGGTGGTGCCGGTGAACCAGACCGCCGCGCGCGCCGAGGTGTCGTCGCTGTCGGTGGCGTAGATCCAGCCACCCGCCGCGGCGGCGGCGAACGCGAGCGTGGTGTGGCCCGACGGGAAGGAGACGCGGGCGTCCTTGCCGGCCGCGCGCGCATACGCCTGCACGCCGGGAGCCTTGTGGAAGTTGTACGGGCGCGGGCGGCGCCAGATCTCCTTCATGACGCCGGCGACGATGCCGCTGGCGAGGACGCCGCCGGCGTACGTGCCGAGCCGTACGGCGTGCCCCGACTCGTCGCGCGCGAGATCGAGCGCGACCGGCGTGGCGAGGCCCACGGCGAGCAGGATGTCGGAGGTCCGCGACGCGCTGCGCGAGAAGTCGTCGTGCGAGAGCTCGTCGAGCGCGCCGAAATAGAGGCGTGGTTCGAGCGGGGCAACGGCCTCGTCCGCCGAGGCTGGGGCTGCGGTCGCGCCGAGCGCGAGGGCCGCCAACGCGGTGATGGGCGTGCGCACGATCATCCCTTGATGTTGATCCCGGTGGCCTCGGTGATGAAGGCCTCGATGGTCGTGGAGATCTCGCTGGTGACCTCCTTCTTGCGGGCCGCGTCGCGCACCGGATCGCCGGTGACGACCTCGCCCTCGGACTCGAGCTCCTTCACGCGGTCGAGCATGCGCTCGAAGTCCTTCTGCAGCTGGCGCGCCTTCATGTCGGGGATGATCGGATCCTCCTGCTCGCCGCGGACGTGCGAGAGGCCGAGCGACAGCGCGATCGTGCCGAGCGCGACGAACGACGCGCCCTGGATGCGATCGTCTTCGCTGCCGGCGGCGGTGGCACCGACCACCACGGCCGCCGCCGAGCCGGCGGTGAGCGTACCGATCACGGCGCCGCGCAGACCGCGCTCGCGGGCGCGCACCTTGTTACGGCGCTGCTTGAGGAGCGTGAGCTGCGCCGTGTAGACCTCGTACGCCTGTGCGAGGTGCTCCGTGACGGCGGGCGCGTCACCGACCAGGCCGCGGGCAGCGATCTGCGAGCTGGCGGTGGGCCGCACCGCGCTGCGATTGACGATGGTGTACTCGCTGCCGCAGCCGGCGAGCGAGGCGAAGATCAGGACGAACGGGATGGATCGCATGTCGTCGCGCGGAGCAAAGGTTGGACCTGCCACGCGACGATCGTGAACCTTGCGCGACATCACGCGACGCGTCGGTGACGCGTGGTGAGCCCTCGACGAGACGTGTCCCGATCTCGTCAGCGAAGCGTCAGCGATCGCGGCAGCACACGAGGATCTCCGGGCGAGCTCACGCGAAGCTCACGTGGTTCGCTCGCGACGAAGCTCAGGTCTTCGGCGGCAGCGCATACGTCACCGAGGCCTGTGCGACCAGCGCGCCACCTTGGAGCGTGGTCCGCATGTGCACGTCCCCGACGGCCAGCTTGGCGCCCAGCTTGAGGAGCCGTGCGGTGGCGATCACATCCGCCGCCGGCGGCCGGCGCAGAAAGTTGATGTTGAGGCTCGTGGTGACGGCGAGCGCCACCGGCCCGAGCTTGGCCAGGAGCAGGTAGTACATCGCGGAATCGGCCAGCGCCATGAGCGCCGGTCCCGACACCGTCCCGCCGGGGCGCAGGTTCTCCTCCTTGAATGGGAGCAGCAGATCGAGCTCGTCCATCCCGCGCTCCGCGCCGAGGCGGATCGCCGTGATGCGCGTCCAGCCGCGGGCCTGCGGAAAGCTCTCCGCGAGGAACTGATCGATCTGCTCGGCGTTCATGACCATGGCGGCCACCGGCGTAGCACGCCGATGACCGCCGATGGCTTTCTCACGCCTTCATGAGGACTTCTTGCTGAACGCGATCTTGCGCGGCTTGGCCTCGGCGCGCTTGCCGATGGTCACCGTCAGCACGCCGTTGGCGAGCGCGGCGTCGACCTTGTCGCCGTCGGCGGTGTCGGGGAGCGCGAAGCTGCGCGAGAACGAGCCGTACTGACGCTCGTGCACGTAGTACGCGTCGCCCTCGTTGCGCTGCTCCGACGTGCGTGCGCCGGAGATCGAGAGGACACCGTTGTGCAGCGAGATGTCGACGTCCTTCTCCTCGACGCCGGGGACGTCGGCGCGGACCACGAACTGGTCGGTGGTCTCCTTCACCTCGAAGGTCGGGGCGAAGGTCTGGCCGGTGGCGCCGTAATACGGCTCCCAGCCGAACAGGTCGCGGGCGAAGGCGAACGGGTCACGCGAGTAACGAGCAGGGGTGTTGTTGTCACGACGAACGACGGCCATGGGAATTCTCCTGGAGCTCCTGTCGAGGGAGCGGGTTGATGACCCCTCTGATAAGCACCGCCGCGCCGCGAGCAATGGGTTGACGCGCGCGACGACGGTGATTACGGCCGACTGTCTTTTCGGGCAGGTCCATGGCCGCCGCCGCCGGGCGTCTCGATCATGAGCCGGGCGCCCGCGGTCGCGCGGACGTGGGCGGCGCCGAGCAGCGGGGCCCCGTCGAGGTGGTTGGCCCCGGGTGCGCCGGGGGCGCCGCCGTCGAGGCCGAAAGGCGCACGAATGCGGCGCTCGGTGACGAGTGCGATCTCGGCGGGGGCGAGGAGCTCGAGGGTGCGGATGACGCCGTCGCCGCCGCGGCGCGCCCCGTCCCCGCCCGACCCACGGCGGAGCGCGAACTGGTGGAGGCGCACGGGGAAGCGCGCCTCCAGGATCTCGGCGTCGGTGATCCGCGTGTTGGTCATGTGCGTGTGCACGCCGCTCGCGCCGGGTGCGTGGGGCGTGGCGCCGGCGCCGCCTCCGATGGTCTCGTAGTAGGCCCAGTCCGCGCCGCCGAGGGTCAGGTTGTTCATGGTGCCCTGCGAGGCGGCGGCGAGGCCGAGCGCGCCGAGGAGCACGTCGACGATGCGCTGCGAGGTCTCGACGTTGCCGGCGACGACGGCGGCGCCGGGCGGCGGGTCGAGGATCGAGCCGGGCGGGATGATGACGTCGACGGCGGCGAGGCAGCCGGCGTTGAGCGGGATGGGCGCGCCGACGAGCGCGCGCACCACATAGATGACGGCGGCCATGGTGACCGCGCGCGGCGCGTTGAGGTTGCCGGGGTGCGCGGGCGAGGAGCCGGTGAAGTCGATGACGAGCCGCGCACCGGACGCGGGGGTGGCGGGGGTGGTGGTGATCGTCGCGACGATCGGCGAGCCGTCGTCGAGCGCGTCGGCGAAGCGGCGCGTGCCGGCGGGGAGCGCGGCGACCGCGCGCGCGACGAGCGCGGCGGCCTGCGCCTGCACGTGCTGCATGTGCTCGAGGAACGTGGCCGGCGAGGTGCGCGTCATGGCGGCGGCGACGAGGCGCGCGCCGGCGTGATTCGCGGCGATCTGCGCCTCGAGGTCGGCGAGGTTGTCGAGCGGGCGGCGCGCCGGGTGCGCGGTGGCGGCGAAGGCGGCGAGGATCGCGTCGCGCTGGAGCTGGCCGGCTATGACGATGGGGAGATGCTCGAGCGCGATGCCCTCGTCGGCGAGCGTGCGCGACGACGGCGGCATCGAGCCCGGCGTGAGCCCGCCGACGTCGGCGTGATGCCCGCGATTGGCGAGGATGTAGAGGAGCCGCCCGTCGCCGCCGGGCGTGTCGTCGTGGATCGGCGTGATGACGGTGATGTCGGGCAGGTGCGAGCCGCCTGCCGCCGGATGGTTGGTCGCGTACACGGTGCCTGCAGGCGGCTGCGGATGCGTGGCGAGCAGCGAGCGGATGGTCTCGCCCATCGCGCCGAGGTGGACGGGAATGTGCGGCGCGTTGGCGACGAGCCCGCCGCGCGCGTCGAAGAGCGCGCAGGAGAAGTCGCGGCGCTCGCGGATGTTGGTGGAGACCGCGGTGCGCTCGAGGACGGTGCCCATCTGCGAGGCGATGGACATGTAGAGGTTGGCGTGGACGGCGACGCTCACGGCATCTGCGCCGGTGCCCGTGCCCGTGCCCGTGCCCGATCTCCTCTCCTTCCGGACGATCTCGAGGGTGCCGGCGGCGGTGAACGTGGCGGACCACCCGGCGTCGATCACGATCGACGCGTGCGCATCGAGCAGCAGCGCCGGTCCGTCGATGCCTGCGCCTGCCGGGATGTCGTCCGTGTCGAACACCGGCACGTGCGCATGCATCGCGCCGTGCGACCACATGGCCTGCGTGCGCCGCGGCGGCGGCAACGCGCCGGTCGCGCGCGGTGGAAGTGATGGCATGGCGCTCGCCGCGACGACCTCGACGCGGCCCGCCGCGATCTCGATCTCGACCTCGCGCGCGTAGCCGAAGCGCGCACGGTGCGCCCCGGCAAATGCCTCCGCGATCTCTGCGACCGCGGCGCCGGTGCTGGCCGCGTCGCCGTCATCCGCGACCTCGAGCGCGGTGTCGCTGCCGCGATACCGCAGGGCGAGTGTCCGGTTCGCGGACACACGTGCGCTGCCGCCCTCGCGTGCCATCACGGCCCTGCCCTCGCGCTCGAGCACGTCCAGGCGCGCACGGATCGCGGCGAGCGCCGTGTCGTCGAGCGCGTCGCGGCCGCCGTCGACCTCGGCGTGCCACGTGAGCGGCGCGAGGCCCATGCCCCACGCGGAGAGCAGCCCGGCGAAGCGCGGCACGATCACGCGGGTGACGCCGAGCATCTCGGCGACGGGGCACGCGTGCATGCCGCCGGCGCCACCGAAGACCACCAGCGCGAAGTCGCGCACGTCGCGGCCGCGCGCGATCGTCACCTGGCGCACGGCCTCGGCCATGTTCGCGTTCGCGATCTCCGCGAAGCCCGCGGCGGCCTCGACGGTCAGCGCGCGCTGCGCGGCGGCGACGTCGAGCGGCCAGGGGAAGTGATCGCCGGCGAGGCGGCCGAGCACGAGATCCACGTCCGTCACCGTGAGGTCGCGCGCGTCGGGGCGGCCATATGCGAGTGGGCCGGGGCTGGCGCCCGCGGATTCGGGGCCGACGGTGAGGCGGACGCCGTCGTCGCGGCAGATCGAGCCGCCGCCCGCGGCGACGGTGTGGATGGCGATGGCCGGCGCGCGCACGCGGACGCCGGCCACCATGGTCTCGTGCTCGCGATCGAGCGCGCCGTCGATGCACGTGACATCGGTCGACGTGCCGCCCATGTCGAAGCCGATCGCGCGCATCGCACCGGCCGCGCGCGCGGTGGCGGCCGTCGCGATCGCGCCGCCGGCCGGGCCCGACAGCGCAGCATCGCGGCCGCGCAGGCGCGACGCGTCGGCGAGGCCGCCGCTCGATTGCATCAGCCGCACCGTCGAGCCGGGCAGCTCGGCGCGCAGCTCGGCGAGGTACGCCGCGAGCACGGGCGTGAGGTACGCGTCCGCCACCGCGGTCTCGCCGCGCGCGAGCAGCCCGATCTCCGCCGCGGCGTCCGCCGAGGTCGTCACGTGCGCGATCCCCGCGGCGCGCGCGATTCCCGCGAGCTCGTCCTCGAGCTGAGGTGCGGCCCAGCCGTGCTTCACGACCACCGCCGCGCTGGTGACGCCCGCGGCGACGAGCGCCGCCATCGCGCGCGCGGCCTCGTCGCGGTCGACGCCGGCCAGCACGGTGCCGTCGGGGGCGGCGCACGCGTCGACCTCGACGACGCGCTCGGTCAGCGGCGCCGGCCGCACGATGTCGAGCGCGAACAGATCAGGCCGCGTCTGATCGCCGATCACGAGCAGATCGCCGAAGCCGCGCGTGATGACGAGCGCCGTGCGCGCGCCGCGCCGCTCGAGCAGCGCGTTGGTCGCGAGCGTCGTCCCGAGCCGCAGCTCGATCGGCGGCGGCGTCTCGCCGTCGGCGAGCCGGAGCACCGCGCGCACCGCCGCCATCACCGAGCCCGGCCCCGACAGCACCTTCGCCGTGCGCACGTCGCCACCGACGTCGCCACCTTCGCCGCCGAGATAACCGATCGCGTCGGTGAACGTGCCGCCGCGATCGATCCACAGCTGCCAGCTACCGGTCACGCGACCGAGGATAGAGCGAGCCGCGTGATAGCGTCGCCGCCATGCTCCAGCGAATTGCGTTTGCCGCCACCCTCGGTCTCGCCGCATGCGGAGGCAACAGCCCGGCGACCGCAACCACCACTAGCCCCACCGCGCCCGTCGCGCTCGCCGATCCGGCGAACGAGTCGCTCGGAGGCGTCTCGCTGGGGGATCCCGCGGCCAGGGCGATCGCGGTGCTCGGCGAGCCGACCGAGAAGTCCGAGGTGCAGGAGTGGGCCGCCACCG
>DATLEB010000361.1:0-15011 GCA_035525615.1 Kofleriaceae bacterium
CGAGCGGCGACGAGCGTGGTCTTGAACGTCGCCGAGGGCCGGTTGCGGCAAGGCGGCGACCAGCGCCGCAGCTTCCAGATCGCCGCAGGGAGCTGCAATGAAGTGAAGGCCGCGCTCGACATCGCGGAGACGTGGGGCTGGATCAAAGCCAGCCCCGAGCTGCGCTCGTTCGTCGAGCGCCTGCTCGCAATGCTCTGGCGGATGACGCATCCGCGTCCGCGCGCCTGAGTTTCCGCGGAAACGTCAGCGCCGCAGGCCCCACAGCAGCGCGATGAGCCGGTCGAGCACCGGCATCACCTCGCGCGTGTCGAGCTGCCAGCCCTACGCCTCTGCGACCCCGCTCCCCGCGTCAATCCATGATGTGCGCGCCCACCGCGATCGACAGCGTCACTCCCCCGAGATCCTCTCCCGTCCCCGGCACGATCGCGCCCAGGTACTGGACTCCAGCCCTCCACATCCAGTCCCGGTCCCCCACATCCCCGAACGTCCCGACCAACCCGGCATGCCCCGACAGGCCGAGCGTCGAGCCGCGCACACTCCTCGTCGGCTCGTGCGTCGTGATGTGCAAGACATCCAGCCCCACCCCGACATACGGCGCCATCGACTTGCAGCGATCGCACAACACCACGCTGACGTTGAAGTCGACGTCCATCAGGTCGCGTCGCCGCTCCGCGGGCGCGCGGCCGACGAGCGCGCGCGCGCCGAAGCCGATCATGAGGTTGTCGTCGATCATGCGCGCCTCGGCGCCGCCGCCGTAGGCCTCGCCGAAGCCGCCGCGCGGCATCATCCATCCGCCGGTGGCCATGAGCGCGAGATCGTCGTCAGCTGCGGCGGTTCCCGCCGAGCCCGCAACAACGAGAGCAACAATCGCGAGAGTGGTGCGCATGGTCGTGGTTCCCCTGCCCGTCACTTGTCGATCACCCAGCCGAGGCCGAGGTCGGTGGAGAAGGTGCCGATGCCCGCGCCGACGAAGCCGGCCGACGCGCGCCAGTACACGCGGTGCGAGACGAAGCCGTGCAGGCCGATCGCCGCGGACGGGCCGATGCCCATGCCGGCGCCGGTGCCCTTGTCGCTGCTCGCGTCGTCGAGGCGCGCGATCGCGAACGACGGCCCGAGCGCGAGGAACGGCCGCGCCAGCGTCGTGCGATTCACGCGCGGCGACAGCACGAGTCGCACCGCGAGCGAATAGCTGCGGCCGCGCGCGCCGCCGGTCGCGGCGCCGAGGAGCTCGAACCCCGGCTCCTCGCGGTGCGGCACGTGGACGATGCCGAGGGTGCCCTGCCGTCCGAAGTGCTCGAGCGCCGTCATGGTGTCGGAGGCGTAGCTGAGGCCGCCGGCGGCGAAGCCGATCGTCGCGCGGCGCGGCGGATCTCGCACCGGCTCCGGCTCGGGTAGCGGCGGCGGTGGCGGCTGCGGCATGTCGCCGGCGATCACGATCGGACGCTCGACGTAGTCGTCGGGCGGCACCGGCCTCGCGTGCGCGGTACCCGCGGCGAGCAGCAGCACGGCCCCCGAGAACGCGATCCTCCCAGTGCGCGGCATGTGTCCCATGACGCATGACAAACGCCGCGGGTCTGCGTTGCTTACGCCGGCACGTGCAACGACCGCTACCGCAGCACGACGAGCAGGCGCGTCACGAACGGGCCGTCGGACCAGCGTTGCTTGTATTCCATCGTGGAGCCGAGGTCGTACCCGAGGACACCCTCGGCGGCGAGCCGCTCGATCTGCTGTCGTTGCAGGACGTTGCCGAGCGACAGGTGGCGCAGCGTGACGTCGTGGCTGAACTGGAGGCCTCGATACACACCTGCGAACACACCCCCGAGCACGAAGCCCACATCCTCCTCACCGCGCCGCGCCATCACGAGGCGCATCTGTCCACGCGGCGCCATGAGCCGCACCATCGCGGCGTAGAAGTCGTGCATCGCGCCCTGGTCGACGCCCACGCCCGCCATGCCCTTCCAGCTGCGGTTCTCGATCGCGACGATGCGCGCCATCGCCGCGTCCGCGGCCGGCACGTCGCGCACCACGAGCTCCTCGAACGTGATGCCCTCGCGCTCGCAGTCGCGCTCCGACGCGCGCAGCGCCTTGCGGAAGTTGCGGCTGCGGCGCGAGAGGAAGCCGTCGAGCCCACCGTCGAGCCGCGCCACGTCGCGCGCGCTCTCGGCGCCGTGACCCTTGCGCCATGTCGACGGCATGGCGCGCACGAGCGCGCGCTCCATCGCGCCGCCCGGCGCGAGCCCCGCCAGCAGCATGCCGTCCCAGGTGCGGTTGGCAGCGGCGGCCGCGACGAACGCCTCGGCGAGCGCGTCGGGATCGCGTCCGACCAGCGGACAGGCCAGCCCCCACGACAGCTCGAGCGGCTCGAGGAAGCGGCCGTCGCCGCGGCGGGCGATCGCGAAGGCGCCCCAGCCTGTGTCGCCGCGCACGATCCATGGCAAACGCTCGCCCATGAGCGCGTCGTGCGCCGGCAGGACCCACGCCGACGACGAGCAGAAGTAGTCGATATCCGACGTGGCGGCGACCACGTCGTCGAAGGCGCCGGCCGAGGCGCGTAGCTCGTCGAGACCGACCGATCGCATCGAGTAGCGGAGTAGTCTACAATCAGATGGCCGACCGTCCTCCCTCAGGACCTTGCATGCGGAGAATGTCCGTCGTTGCCGTCGCTGCCCTGCTCGGCGGCTGCTTGACCAACACCTACAAGATCTCGAACAACGAGCTGCAACGCCTTGCCGCCACGCCGCCAGAGGTGCGCGCGGAGCAGGTGCGTGTGGTGCAGGAGTTCGAGGGCGAGAGCCCGCCGTCCCAGCCCGCCGTGAGCGGCGAGACGCAGGTCATCTTCGTGCCGCGCACCGTGATCGTGGTCGGCGATGGCCGCCATCATCATCATGGCGGCGGCGGCGGCGGCGGAAAGCTCGGTGGCGGTGGCGGCGGTGGCGGCGGTGACGGCAAGGGCGCGGTGATCGCGCTCGTCGCGCTCGCGGTCGGCGGCGGCATCGTGCTCGCGGCGACCGAGGGCCAGCGCTTCGACGGCTGGGTCAAGCTGCACCCGATGCACCCGGTGCACGTGTGGGGCCCCTGGGGTTACGGCGTGATCCCGCTGGCGCAGCTCGATCCGGGCACGGCGGCGACCGCGACCAAGGCGGTCATCCGCGACGTCGAGGGGCCGTGGCTGCGGCTGCAGCGCGCGCCGCTCGATCGCCAGGGCTTCACGTACAGCGTGCTCGGCGGCGCCGGCGAGATCGACGGGCCGGATGGGCGCGGCCTCGGCCCGCAGTTCCACGTGCAGTTCGGCTACTACCCGGTGCACCAGTTCGGCATCCAGATGGCGTGGACGCCGGCGTGGCGTGACGACGCGATGGGCGACACCATCCTCGACATCCGTGTCGGGCTCGAGCTCGACCTGATGCCGCTCGATGCGGGGAAGCTGCACGGCGGCGGCTACGGCAACCTGTCGCTGGGCTGGCGCACGACGTCGGAGGGGACGGAGGAGGCCGGGTTCACCGGCGGTGGCGTGAAGCTGCAGTACGAGCTGACCACCCGGCTCGCGCTGACCGGCCGCTTCGGCGTGACGCGCGCGTACGACGAGATGGCGCGCGACGCGACCTTCGGCCTCTCGATCTACTAGGAAGCTGACGAAGCCGGCGACTACTTCTGGAACTTCGCCTTCCACTCCGAATACGGCATCCCGTAGATGATCTCGCGCGCCGCGTCGTCGCTCAGCTCGACGCCGCGCTCCTCGGCCGCGGCCCGGTACCACTTCGACAGGCAGTTCCTGCAGAACCCGGCCAGGTCCATCACGTCCTTGTTCTGGACGTCCGTGCGCGCGCGGAAGTGCTCGACCAGACGGCGGAAGGCGGCGGCCTCGAGCTCGGTCCGGGTACGGTCGTCGAGGGCTGGGATCTCGGCCATGACGGCACCGTACCACCGCTGTCTCTTCGCGCCTCTGTGCTAGAACCCCCGCTCGTGTCCACGTCGTCGGTGACCACGCTCGAGAAGGACGGCACCACGTTTCACGTGGTCGGCACCGCGCACGTGTCGCGCCGCTCCGTCGAGGAAGTCACCAAGGTCATCGAGGAGCTCCGCCCCGAGGTGGTGTGCGTCGAGCTCTGCCAGGGCCGCTACGACGCGCTCACGCAGGAGAACGCGTTCCGCAACCTCGACGTGTTCAAGGTGGTGCGCGAGGGCAAGACCCTCTACCTCCTCGCCCACCTCGCCCTCGCCAGCTACCAGCGCAAGATGGGCAACGCCCTCGGCGTGAAGCCCGGCTCCGAGCTGCTCGCCGCGATCGAGTCCGCGAAGAAGGTCGGCGCGCGCGTCGAGCTCATCGACCGCGACATCCACACGACGCTCAAGCGCACGTGGGCCAACCTCGGCCTGTGGAAGCGCTCGATGCTGCTGTCGTCGCTCCTCGTCGGGTTCGGCGACGATGACGACGGGAAGACCGCCGACGACGGGAAGTCGGGCAAGAAGGAGATCACGGCCGAGGACATCGAGCAGCTGAAGGAGGGCAAGGCGCTCTCCGAGATGCTCGACGAGCTCGCCCGCGCGCTCCCCGAGGTGAAGAAGCCGCTCATCGACGAGCGCGACGACTTCCTCGTGAGCGGCATGGAGAAGAGCGCCAACGGCGCGCGCGACGTGGTCGCCGTCGTCGGCGCCGCGCACGTCCCCGGGATGCGCCGCCGCTTCGGTCAGCCGGTCGATCGCGACGCGCTCGCGCGCCTGCCGCCGCCGTCGGTGCTGTGGACGATCGTCAAGTGGGCGGTCCCGCTCCTCCTCGTGGCCGGCCTGGTCTGGGGCGCGTTCCACTCGGAGAATGTGTCGGCGCAGGACGTCGTGATGGCGCTCGTGCTGCCCACGTCGATCGGCGCCGGCGTGCTCACGCTCTTCGCGGGCGGACGGCCGCTGTCGGTGCTCACGGCGATCGTGGTCGCGCCCGTCGCGGCGATCCATCCGCTCCTCGGCACGGGCATGGTGGTGGGCGTCGTGGAAGCGTGGCGGCGCAAGCCGACCGTCGTCGATTGCGAGCGACTCCCGGACGACGTCACCACGATGCGCGGCTTCTGGCGAAACCCGGTCTCTCGGATTCTCCTGGTTGCCGTCGCCTCCGGAATCGGGACGGCCTTCGGAATGTGGCTCGGGGCTGCCTGGATCGTCACGCTCTTGTAACCGGTCCGGGGTATATGGTCGGACCATGACCATGAAGCGGCGCGACGCCCTCAAGACGATCGGGGCGATGGCCGGGACGGCGGGCGCAGCGAAGGTTCTCCCCGGCTGCGGCACTGACGGCGGTTCGGGTCTCCCGCCCGGCATCCACAACATCGTCGTCGTGATGATGGAGAACCGGTCGTACGACCACGTCTTCGGCGCGCGCAAGATCATGGGGCTCGGCGGCGACGGCCTCGAGACGACGATGAGCAATCGCGATCTCGCGGGCGTGGCGCACAACGTCTACCCCGCGGGCTACGACGACGTGTGCGTGCCCGACCCCGGGCACGGATGGTCGGCGTCACGCAACCAGTTCGCGGCGGGCGCGAACAGCGGCTTCATCACCGAGCAGGAGGCGCGGTACGGCGCCGGCAACATCCAGGTGATGCAGTACCAGACGCGCGACCTCGCGCCGGTGTCGTGGGCGCTCGCCGACGGCTTCGCGACCTGCGATCGCTACTTCTCCTCGGTGATGGGCCCGACCTGGCCCAATCGCATGTACTGGTTCTCGGGGTCGTCGAACGGGCTCATGTCGAACGACTTCCCCACGGGCGGCTGGACCTGGCCGAGCATCCACCATCGCCTCGACGAGGCCGGCGTGGAGTGGAAGTACTACTACTTCGACATCCCGGTGCTCGCGCTCGTCGATACGATCGATCCGGCAGGCCGCCTCGCCTATCACGAGGACTTCTTCCGCGACGCGATGAGCGGCAACCTCGCGCCGGTCACGTACATCGATCCGGGCTTCTCGCTCAACGACGACCACCCGCCCCACCATCCGATCTATGGCCAGCAGTTCATCTCGGCGGTCTACAACGCGCTCGCCGCGGGCCCGCTGTGGGAGCACTGCTTGCTGGTCGTCACGTACGACGAGCACGGCGGCTTCTACGATCACGTCGCGCCGCCGACGACGGTCGACGACTTCGCGTCGACGGGTTTCGGGCAGATGGGCTTCCGGGTTCCGACCATCGTGGCCGGTCCATACGTGAAGCAGAACTATGTGTCGAGCGTCGTGATGGACCACTGCTCGGTGCTGCGGCACCTGCAGAACATGTTCGGGTTCGCCGACCTCAACCAGCGCGTGACCGCGGCCAACGATCTGACGGACTGTCTCGATCTCGACGCGCTCGCGGCCGGGACGCCGCGCGCGCCGATCACGGTCCCGGCCATCGAGATCGACGAGTCGAGCATCCGGCAGGAGTGCCGCAACGCGGCGAAGCTCCAGCACGACGTCCTGCGCGCGGCCGACGAGTATCCGCGGCTGTTCAAGCCCTGGGACAGGCGCGACAGGCTGGTCGACTCGGCCCATGTCGTCGGTGATTTCCTCGAGAGCATCAACGCCGGCCGGATCGTTCGCGGAAAGTAACCACCACCGCGGCATGCGGGAAGATCCGCTTGGCGCCACCGGTTCCAGGTGGCAAACTCGGGACCCAAGGAGCATCACCATGAAGAAGATCGCCACCGTCCTCGCCGCCGCCGTGACTCTCGCGTTCGCTGCCCCCGCCTTCGCGTGCCCGCACGGCGAAAAGGGCCAGGGCGAGCAGAAGACTGCTGCTCCCAAGACGGAGAAGCCCAAGACGGACGCCCCCAAGACGGCGACCCCGAAGAAGGCGGAGCCCAAGAAGGAAGCTCCCAAGACCGCCGACAGCGGCAAGGTCTCCTCGAAGTAGTCACTTCTAGCCGCGCGAGCGCGGCTAACACCTCCGACGACCGCGGGATGACCCCGTGGTCGTGGACTGGAGACGCCGGCCTCGTGCCGGCGTTTTCGTTTTCGGTCGTCCGGGGCAGCGGGTGCGACCGGCGGCGTCAGACCAGGATGTCGAGGAGCTGCACGCGCGTCAGGTAGCCCTCGAGCGCGGCGGCGTACTCGTCGATGAACAGGTCGAGCTCGAACGTGACGCGGCGGCCGTCGGCGCGGACGACCTTGCCGCTGGCGGGAATGTCGGTGCCGGCGAGCTCGAGCACGCCGGCCTGCCACGCGCCGTTCTCGACCACCGCGCCGTCGCCCGGCCATTCGACCGAGAGGTGCGTGCGCGACAGCTCGAGGACGTCGGCGCTGCCCTCGTCGATGCGAAACTGGGCGCGCAGGGCCGACGGCGGCGCGACCCGATAGTTCACGCGCCGGTTGTGCGTGATGAGCTTCTCGACCGAGTCGTAGATCGGCGCCGACACCGAGCTCTCCGGGCTCTCGAGGATGAGCTCGCGGATCTGCTTGAGCGCCTTCTGCGTGCGCACGATGTTCTGGCGCATGTCGCCGATGCGCCGCTGATCGCGGTGCACCTTGTCGGCGACGACCTCGAGGAGGTTGGCGAGGAAGCGGACGCCCAGCTCCTGGTTCTCGCCGAAGTACGCCTGCAGGCGGCGCGCATCGAGGCGCCACAGCTCGGCGTCGGCCGACACGACGGCGCGGCACGAGCGCGGCAAGCCGGTGAGGCCGCCGAGCTCGCCGATGAGCGCCGGCGGACGCAGGCGATAGGTGTCGTCGGCGGGGCGCACCAGCGTCACCTCACCCGACGCGAGCAGGTAGAGGTCGTTGGCCGCCTCGCCCGTCTCGAAGAGCGATCCGTCGGGGCGAACCTCGGCAGGGCCGAAGAGCGCGGCCAGCTCGGCGAGCTCCTCGTCGGCGAAACCGCGGAACAACGGGATGAGACGCAGGTGTTCCAGCCTCGGCGCCATGGCGGCACCATACCCCAGACGCAACCGACGCGGCGCCCCGGTGTCGAACTCTCGTGCCGGCTCCCTGGTATCGTCGCGCCATGACCGCTGTCCGGGGCTCACCAGTCGCGGCGTGGACGCTGTACACGGCGATCGGCGCGCTCGGAACGCTGGCGATCGTGACCATCGCGTGCGACGGCAAGAAGCGCGCGAACGACGCCCCGCCGCCGCCGAAGCCGAACGCCAGCGCGAAGGTGACCGCGACACCGTCGCCCGACGCGGCGCCGTCGGTGGCCGGCGACACCGACGCGATGGCGCTGCCGCACTCGGTGCACGACGATCTGGGCGGCGCGTTCGAGTACCTCCTGCGCGACCAGCCGCGTGTGCTCGGCGTCGGCGAGCTGCACCTGCGCACCGACAAGGCCGGCCCGACGGTTTCGGCGCTCGCGCGCTTCACCAACGAGGCGATGCCGAAGCTCGGCACGCGCGTGTCGGATCTGGTGATCGAGACGTGGCTGGTCGATCCCACGTGCAAGACCGGCATGGAGGCGACGCAGCGGGTCGAGGGCGCGATGAAGCGCCCCGAATCGACGAAGAGCGAGATCGGCGCGCTCGTCGGCATCATCAAGCAGAACGGCATCAAGGCGCACGTCATGCGCCTGACGTGCGACGACCTGAACACGGTGGCGCCGGCGGCCGGGGTCGATGCGGAGAAGCTGCTGGACGTGGTGACGCGCGAGCTGGGGCGCGTCACGCGCAGCGCGGTGCGGTATCGCGACGAGCACGCCGAGGCGCGGCCGCTCATCGTGGTGTTCGGCGGCGCGCTGCACAACGATCTGTATCCGTTCGACTCGACCAAGCAGTGGAGCTACGCGAAGGGCGTGGACGAGGCGACGAGCGGCCACTTCGTCGAGGTCGACCTGTACCTGCCCGAGCTCGTCGAGGGGCAGGCGCTGTACGAGGCGGAGGACTGGTATCCGCTCGTCGCCAAGGCCCCGCCCGGCAAGGTGCTGCTCGTCGAGCGCGCGCCGCACTCGTGGCTCGCGATCCTGCCGCGCAGCTGAGCTCGTCCGTTAGACTCGGCGCGTGATCGTCACCGCGATCCTGGTGCGCCTCGCGTCGTTCTGGGGCGTCGCCGCGCTCCTCATGCTGGCGCTGTGGCTGTACGCGCGCCGCGTGAAGAACTGGGCGTGGGTCGACGTCGGCTGGTCGTTTTCGTTCGCGCTGGCGATCGCGCTGTGGTCCACGTTCTACCTGCCGACGCACGCGGCGCCGCTGGCCGTGATGGTCACGGTGTGGAGCGTGCGACTGGGCACGCATCTCCTGCGCGACCGGGTGCTCGGCAGGCCCGAGGAGGGGCGCTACGTGGCGCTGCGGCGGACGTGGGGCGCGGGCGGATTCTTCGTCTTCTATCAGGCGCAGGCGCTCCTCGCGGCGGTGCTCGCCGTCGCGTTCGTCGTGCCGTTCTCGGTGCTGCCGCCCGACCTGCCCGCGCTGCGCTGGGTCGGCGTCGGGCTGTTCGCCGTTGGCATCACGCTCGAGACGGTCGCGGATGTGCAGCTCGCGCATTGGAAGCGCGATCCAGCGCACCGCGGTCAGGTGTGCGAGGTCGGGCTGTGGCGCTACTCGCGGCATCCCAATTACTTCGGCGAGTGGCTGATCTGGGTGAGCTACCTCGCCTACTCGCTCGCGTACCCGGGCGGATGGCTCGCGACGATCGGGCCTGCGATCATCCTCGCCAGCCTGTTCAAGGTCACCGGCATCCCGGCGACGGAGGCACAGGCGCTGCGTTCGCGCGGCGACGCGTATCGCCGCTATCAACAGACGACGAGCGCGTTCGTGCCGTGGCCGCGGCGCGCGCTCCCCGACGACGTCACATGATCGTCGAGGCGCTGGTCGACAGCGGGCTCGTGCCGGAGCCGGTGCTGCGCGCGGCGATCCGGCGCGTGTGTGCCGCGCGGTTGCGCGCGTGCGTGCGCGGTGGCGGGCTCGCGGCGAGCGAACGGCAGCGTGCGTTCGTCGAGGAGCTGCGGGCGGCGCCGATCGCGGTGGCCACGGAAGCCGCGAACGCCCAGCACTACGAGGTGCCCGCCGATTTCTTCGGGCTCGTGCTCGGCCCGCGCCGCAAGTACTCGAGCGCGTACTGGCCGGCGGGCGTCGCCACGCTCGCCGCCGCCGAGGAGGCGATGCTCGAGCTCACCGCTGCGCGCGCCGGGCTCGCCGACGGCCAGCACATCCTCGATCTCGGCTGCGGCTGGGGTTCGTTCGCGCTGTGGGCGGCCGCGCGTTTTCCGGCGAGCCGCATCACCGCCGTCTCCAACTCGCGCTCGCAGCGCGCGCACATCGCGACCACGGCGCTCGCGCGCGGGTTGCCGAACCTCGAGGTCATCACCGGCGACGTGCGGTCGCTCGCTCTGCCCGCCGCCGCGTTCGACCGCGTGGTCTCGATCGAGATGTTCGAGCACATGCGCAACTACCGCGCGCTCCTGGCCCGCATCGCCGGCTGGCTGGCACCGCGCGGCTCGCTCTTCGTGCACGTCTTCGCGCACCGCCGCTGGGCGTACCCGTACGACGACGCGGGCGCGAGCGACTGGATGGCGCGCGAGTTCTTCACCGGCGGCCTCATGCCGTCGGTGCCGCTCTTCCTCCACTTCCAGGACGACCTGCGCGTCGCCGAGCAGTGGGTGCTGCCCGGCACGCACTACGCGCGCACCGCCGAGGCGTGGCACGCCAACCTGCTCGCGCAGTCCACCGCCGTCACCGCGCTCCTCGGCCGCCGCCACTTCCATCGCTGGCGCGTGTTCTTCCTGGCGTGCGCCGAGCTGTTCGGCTTCGCCGGCGGCGACGAGTGGGTGGTCGCGCACCACCGCTTCGTGCGAAGGTGAGCCCGCCCGACATCATGAGCAAGCTCATCGTTCTCGAAGGCCTCGACGGCGCCGGCACCACCACGCAGGCGCGCCGCCTCGGCGACGCGCTCGCCGCGCGTGGCAAGACCGCCCACGTCACGCGCGAGCCGTCCGACGGCCCGGTCGGTCGCCTCATCCGCGAGATGCTCACGGGCGGTCACGCCATCACGGGCCAGTCGATCTCGCAGGCCACCTTCGGCCTCCTCTTCGCCGCCGACCGCCTCGATCACGTGCAGCGCGAGGTCGAGCCCGCGCTCGCCGCCGGCCACGTCGTCATCTCCGACCGCTGGTACCACTCGTCGCTCGCCTACCAGGGCACCGGCGCGGAGCGCGACTGGATCCGCGTGCTCAACGGGCGCGCGCGCAGACCCGACCTCACCGTCTTCCTGCGCGTGCGCGCCGCCGTCGCCGCCGAGCGCCGCGTCGCGGCCGGTCGCGCGCAGGAGCTCTTCGAGGATCTCCCCATGCAGGAGAAGGTCTACGCCGGCTACGAGGACGTCCTCGCCGACCTCGCCGCCGCCGGCGAGCCCATCACGATCCTCGACGGCGAGCAGCCGCTCGACGCCGTCACCGCCGCAATCCTCGCCGCGGTCTTGCCGTGCGTGTAGCAGTGTTTATGATGCGCCGGTGACGCAAACCGGCATCGTGGTCCAGAAGTACGGCGGCTCGTCGGTCGCCGACGTCGACAAGATTCGGCTCGTGGCCAAGCGCATCGCGCGCACCAAGGCCCTGGGCAAGAAGGTCGTGGTGGTCGTGTCGGCGATGGGCAAGACCACCAACGCGCTCATCGAGAAGGCCAAGGCGGTGAGCCCGTCGCCGTCGCGGCGCGAGCTCGACATGCTGCTCACGTGCGGCGAGCGCGAGGCGATGGCGCTGGTCGCGATGGCCGTCAGCGAGGAAGGCCTCGAGTCCATCTCGTTCACCGGCTCGCAGGCCGGCATCATGACCAACGACCGTCACTCGGGGGCGCGCATCGTCGAGGTGCGCCCGTTCCGCATCGAGGACGAGCTGGAGCGCGGCAAGATCGTCATCGTCGCCGGCTTCCAGGGCGTGTCGTACAAGCGCGAGGTCACGACGCTCGGCCGCGGCGGCTCGGACACCACCGCCGTCGCGCTGGCGGCGGCGCTGCGCGCCGATTACTGCGAGATCTGTTCTGACGTCGACGGCGTCTACACCGCCGACCCGCGCGTGGTGTCGTCGGCCGAGCTGCTGCACGCGATCTCGCACGACGAGATGCTCGAGCTGGCGGCGCAGGGCGCCAAGGTGCTGCACGACGCGTCGGTGGAGTTCGCGCGCAAGAGCGGCATCGCCGTCTACGCGCGCGCGACCGCCAAGGACGGCGGGGGCACCCGCATCGACTGGAGCCCGGAGCGCGAGCGCCAGGTCGCCGCGGTGACCGGCCAGGGCAACCTGGTGCGCGTGAAGGTCTCGGGCGGCGCCGCCGTCGAGAACTGCCTCCAGATCCTCGAGGCCGCCTCGATCCCGCTCACGCACCTCGACCTCGAGGGCAAGGAGCTGCGCACGTGGTTCACCATCGCCGACGTGCCCGACTGGGCGGCGGTGAAGCACAAGCTCGAGAACGTGCTCGCGGGCGCGCTCGAGATCGGTGAAGAAGGCGCCGTCACCATCGTCGGCCACGGCATCGGCAACAACCCGAGCATCATCTTGCGTGCGCGCCAGACCGCGATCGGCTCGGGCGTGCCGCTCAACGCCGTGAGCGTGTCGCCGCTGCGCATCACGCTGTGGTGCGACCGCACCCACGTCGACGATCTCACGCGGGCCTTGCACAAGGCGTTCGTCGAGACCTGACGTGGCGGGTCCGGTGAGCGCGAGCGTCGCTCGCTTGTTCCCGGCGTGGGGCCGGAGGCAGCGCGGGCGGTGGCTGGCGCGCGGCTCGCGGCCGCGCGTGTGGGCGCATCGCGGAGCGAGCGCGCACGCGGTCGAGAACACGGTCGCGGCGTTCGAGCTGGCGAAGGAGCACGGCGCCGACGGCGTCGAGCTCGACGTCATGGCGTGCGCGAGCGGTGAGGTCGTCGTCTTCCACGACGACGATCTGCTGCGGCTGGGCGGGCGCGGCGAGCGCGTCGCCGCGATGCCGTGGAGCGAGCTGGCGCGCGTCGACCTGCTCGGCAAGGAGCGCATCCCGCTGCTCGCCGACGCGCTGCGCGCGTGCGGTGACCTGCCCGTGAACGTCGAGATCAAGCCGCGGCTCGGCGGCGCGCTCGCGGCCAAGGTCGCGACGATCGTGCGCGAGGCGCGCGCGCAGGAGCGCGTGCTGATCTCGTCGTTCGATCCGTCGGCGCTCTGGCAGCTGCACGCCGTGGCGCCCGAGCTGCCGCTCGCGTATCTGTTCCAGGCGGGGACGCCGGGCGTGCTCCGCTCGTGGGCGGCAGCCGCGCTGGTCGGCGCCAGCGCCGTCCATCCCGAGCACGCGCTGTGCACGCCGGCGCAGGTCGCCGCGTGGCGTTCACGCGGGCTGGCCGTGAACACGTGGACCGTCGACGACCCGGCGCGGCTGCGCCAGCTCGCGGCGGCGGGCGTCGATGGCGTGTTCGCCAACGATCCGCGCGCGGCGATCGCGGCCCTGAGCTAGCCCGAGGAGGCTAGGCCAGTAGCCAGTCGAGCGCCGCGCCGATGTGGTGTCGTGCACATACGCGTGGCACGCCCGGTGCTCCATGCACGCGCGTGCGCGCGAAGCTGGCCATTCTAGTCGTCGGTGTCACGACCGCGTGCGCCGGCGCCCCCGGCGATGACGCAGCGCGCCCGAACGACGGCCCGAACGACGGTCCGAACGCCGGCATGTTCAAGGACTTCGTCGACGGCAAGCTCGACGGCGCCGGGCATCCCCTCAACGCGCGCGTCACCGACGCCGCCGATCTCTGCGCCAGCGCCGGCGAGATCCGGGACACGGGCGTCCGCCTCGACGGCCCGTGCGACGGCACGCTCGAGGGCACGGCACAGCGCGGCGAGCTCGCGGTGAACGCGCGCGTGCGCATCCGCGACGCCGGTGCCGGCGACATCCTCCGCGTGCGCGTCACCGAGAGCGACGGTACGGTCTCCGCAGAAGACACGATCACCGCGGAGCGCGTGCGCGAGCACGACGCGTGGATCGACGTCGCCGTCGCGTACTGGAGCGACGGCCAGCCGCGCACGATCGCGATCATTCCGGCGACCGGCGCGGACGTCGAGCTGGCGTACGTCGAGACGTTCCCGCGCCGCTTCCGCATGGTGCTGTCACCGGGCTCGGGCGTCGTCGCCGATGACGAGCTCGTCACGATCGAGATGGCCAGGGACGACGCGGTCGAGCGCGTCGAGCTCGACGGCGTCGACGTCAGCGAGCGGTGGCGCGCGCTCGACGCGGCCGGCCGCGTCGTGAGGACGGAGACCGAGTTTCGCGTGCTGTACGACGTCGCCGTCTCCGACCTCGCGCCGGCGCGCGGCGACGTCGCGCAGCTCCGCGTGCGCGGTGGCGGGGAGGTCGCGCGGATGGAGCTGCGGCGCGCCGCCGCGCCGTGCACGTACGAGGGCGATCCGGCCGGCGTGCCCGTGCTCGTCACCGGGTTCCAGCCGTTCCCCGCCGACGGATGGCACGACAACGTCGCCGAGGTCGCGGTGCGCAACCTGCGCCCGTCGAGCCTGCGCGGCGCGAAGGTGATGCGCCTCATCCTGCCCGTCGAGTACGACCGCGCCGCCGCCTCCGTGCGCGAGGCGATCGCGCGCTGTGCGCCACGCGCGGTCATCAGCTTCGGCCAGGGCGGCGGCGCGATCGCGCTCGAGGAGACCGCGTACAACCTGAAGGACACCGGCGAGGTCTCGGGCGGCGTCCCCGACAACCGCGGCGTCATCGCGGCGGCGCTCCCCATCGACCCCACCGCGCCCGCCGAGCGCGCCACGTCGCTCCCCCTCGCCGCCATCTCCCGCGCGCTGCGCGCTCTCGGCGAGTCTCCACAGCTGAGCGACGACCCCGGCCGCTACATCTGCAACAACGTCTTCTTCACCTCGACCGGCCTCTCATCCCGCGCCGGCTTCGTGCACCTGCCCTACACCACGCGCTTCGACGACGCCGAGCGCGCCCGCTGGGGCCTCGTCGCCGAGGCCGTCGTCACCACCGTCGCGACCCAACCTTGACCTGAACCTTGACCCGAACTTTGACCTCGACCTTGACGCCAACGTTGACCTTGACCTTGACCTTGACCTCGACCTTGACGCCAACGTTGACCTTGACCTGAACCTGAACCTGAACCC
>DATLEB010000135.1:0-2652 GCA_035525615.1 Kofleriaceae bacterium
AGAAGCAGCAGTGCTCGACGACGAGGTCGTAGCGCTCGGGATCGTCGCGGAGGGCGAACAGGTCGCGTTCGCGGAAGTCGATGGAAACGTTGTCTTTTGCGGCGAGGGCGCGGGCCTGGACCACCGCCTCGGGCGCAAAGTCGATGCCGACGACGTTCGCGCCGAGACGCGCGAGGAGGCGCGCCTCGTGGCCGCGGCCGCAGCCGACCACGAGCGTGCGCAAGCCGGAGACCGGGTGCGTTTCGCACCAGCGCGCGAGCGGTGGGGTCGCGCGGGCGAGCTCCCAGTTGTCGCCGCCGACGTCGTACAGGCTCGCCCAGAAGCTGGCGTCGGAGGCGGTGCCGGCGGGATCGGGCTTGCGCTGGCGCACCTCGCCCATCGCCACCCGCGCCACGTCGGCTATCGCCGCGGCGAGGCCGTCGTAGCCGGCGGCCTCGAAGCGCTTCGGCTCGGGCTCGCCGACGTCAACGCGCATGACGCGCGCGACCGTGTCCACGCCGATCGCGGTGAGCTCGAGGTGACAGGCGCCGCCGATGCGCATCTCGATCGCCGCGAGGAGCGCCGCCGCCGCCGACTCGATGCGGTCGTAGGCGGCGCCGGTGAGCGTGCGCGTCCTCTGCCCGCCGGCGTCGGCGAACGAGACCTCTGCGCGCCGTGTGACCAGCTCGAGCTCGAATCCGGTGAGATCCATGCGGAGCGCGCTACGACTTGAGGAGCTGGCGGAGGACGTAGACGAGGATGCCGCCGTGGCGGTAGTAGTCGACCTCGTTCGGCGTGTCGATCCGGCAGGTGACGCGGAAGGTCTTGCCGTCGGCCTTGACGGTCAGCTTCTTGCCGGGCGCGATGCCGTCGGCGATGCCGTCGATCTCGAAGACCTCGTGGCCGGTGAGGCCGAGCGACAGCGCGTCCTCGCCGTCCTCGAACTGGCACGGCAGGACGCCCATGCCGATCAGGTTCGAGCGGTGGATGCGCTCGAACGACTTGGCGATGACCGCCTTGACCCCGAGCAGCCGCGGGCCCTTGGCGGCCCAGTCGCGCGACGAGCCGGTGCCGTACTCCGCGCCGGCGAGGATGATCGTCGGCACGCCCTCCTTCTGGTATTGCATCGCGGCGTCGAAGATCGTCGCCGGCGCCTTGTCCGGGAAGTGAATCGTCACGCCGCCCTCGGCCTCGACGAGCAGGTTGCGCAGGCGGATGTTGGCGAAGGTGCCGCGCATCATGACTTCGTGATTGCCGCGCCGCGCGCCATACGAGTTGAAGTCCTCGACCTTGACGCCGTGATCGAGGAGGTACTTCGCCGCCGGGCCGTTCTTGGCGATGTTGCCCGCGGGCGAGATGTGGTCGGTGGTCACCGAGTCGCCGAGCAGCGCCAGGACGCGCGCGCCGCGGATGTCCGCGAGCGGCCCCGGCTCCTTCGGAACGTCCTGAAAGAAGGGCGGATTTCGCACGTAGGTCGAGTCCGGCTCCCACGCGAAGGTCTGGCCCTTCGGCGACGCGAGCCGCTGCCACGGCGCGTCGCCGTCGAACACCTTGGCGTACTCCTTGCGATACTGCTCGGGCTTGACCGCGCTGCGGATGGCGTCGCGGATCTCCGCGTTCGTCGGCCAGATGTCCTTCAGGTAGACCGCGGTGCCGTTGCGATCGAGGCCGATCGGATCGTTGTGCAGATCGACGTCGAGGTCGCCGGCGATGGCGTAGGCGACCACCAGCATCGGCGAGGCGAGGAAGTTCATCCGCACGAGCGAGTTGATGCGCCCCTCGAAGTTGCGGTTGCCCGACAGCACGCTGGCCACGACCAGGTCGCCCTTGGCGATCGCCTCCGACACCGGCTCCGGCAGCGGGCCCGAGTTGCCGATGCAGGTGGTGCAGCCGTAGCCGATCATGTGGAAGCCGAGCCCCTCGAGGTACGGCATGAGGCCGGAGTCCTTCAGGTACTCGGTCACCACGCGCGAGCCGGGCGCGAGCGAGGTCTTGACCCACGGCTTGACGTCGAGGCCGAGCTCGATCGCCCTCTTGGCGAGGAGCCCCGCGCCGAGCATGACCGCCGGGTTCGACGTGTTGGTGCACGACGTGATCGCCGCGATCACCACCGCGCCGTGGCTGAGCTGGTAGGTCATGCCGTTCTGGGTCACCGGCACCGAGGTGACGAGCTTGCCGAGCTCGGGCTCGACGAGGCCCCGCGGCGGCAAATCGCTGGAGCCGCCCTCGCCGAGCCAGCGGCCCACGTTCTTCTGATCGAGCTTGCCGCCCTTTTCGATCATGTCGAGGAGCGCGCGGCGGTACACGCGCCTGGCGTCGGAGAGCGGCACGCGATCCTGCGGGCGCTTCGGCCCCGCCATCGACGGCTCGACAGAGCCGAGGTCGAGCTCGAGCGTGTCGGCGAACTCCGGGTCGGGACGCTCGGGCGTGTGGAACATCCCCTGCTCTGTGCAGTACGCCTTGACGAGCTGCACCAGCTCCTCGGGGCGGTTGGAGAAGCGCAGGTAGGCGAGCGTCTCTTCGTCGACGGGGAAGAAGCCCATGGTCGCGCCGTACTCGGGCGCCATGTTGGCGATGGTCGCGCGGTCGGGCAGCGCGAGCGCCGCGATGCCGGGGCCGTAGAACTCGACGAACTTGCCGACCACGCCCTTCTTGCGCAGCATCTGCGTCACG
>DATLEB010000136.1:0-21752 GCA_035525615.1 Kofleriaceae bacterium
GACGAGCAGCTGGTTGAGCGTCTGCTCGCGCTCGTCGTGACCGCCGCCGAGGCCGGCGCCGCGGTGGCGACCGACGGCGTCGATCTCGTCGATGAAGATGATGCAGGGGGCGTTCTTCTTGCCCTGCTCGAAGAGGTCGCGGACGCGGCTCGCGCCGACGCCGACGAACATCTCGACGAAGTCCGAGCCCGAGATCGAGAAGAACGGGACGCCGGCTTCACCGGCGATGGCGCGGGCGAGGAGCGTCTTGCCGGTGCCCGGCGGGCCCATCATCAGGACGCCCTTGGGGATGCGGCCGCCGAGGCGGGTGAACTTCTTCGGGTCCTTGAGGAAGGCGATGATCTCCTCGACCTCGTCCTTGGCCTCCTCGACGCCCGCCACGTCCTTGAACGTGATGCGGTTCTGCGAGTCGGTGAGGAGCTTCGCCTTCGACTTGCCGAAGCTCATCGCCTTGCCGCCGCCGGCCTGCAGCTGGCGCATGAAGAAGAAGAAGATCGCGAACAGGAAGATCATCGGCAGCCAGGACAAGAGCAGCTGCGGCCAGATGCTCGACTCCTCGCGCGGACGCACCTCGTAGTCGACGCCGCTGTCGTTCAGCAGCGTGACCATCGAGTCCATGTACGGCCCGTGGGCGATCGCCCGCTTGCCGTCGGAGTACGTGATGACGTACCGCGCTTCCTGACGGGCACCCGGCTCGATGCGAATGCGCTCGATGTCCTTGGTGGTCTTGTCCTTGTTGGACAGGAGCTCGGCACGCAGCTCCGTCATCTTCTTCGCGGAATCCTTGCTCGAGGAGTCCGTGAACAAGCTGTAGATGCTCACGAACACCACGATCAGGATCAGCCAGATCAGGATCGTCTTATGGGACTGACGCAAGGCGGCTCTCTCGTCGGTGGAGTACCCCGGCGAGGGGCACAGGGGGCAGTATACCCACGCCAGCCCCCCCGACCACTACAGATCGCCTGATTACCTCGTAGTTACGTGCGGCCTGCCGGATCGGGCAGCACGTGAATCACGCAGTCGAATGCGGCGCCAACATGCTCGGCCCACACGATCGTCCCGTCGGCGCGCTCGATCACACGTGCGCGAGTGCGCACGGCGCGTGGCACGCGCAGATCGATGTACAGGTCGGAGAGCTTCCGTGATCGACCTCGCAGTCGCGCCGGGCGCATCCGATCTCCCGGTGCGAAGGAACGTACGCGGTACGGACCGTCGGGTCCCTCGACGAGCAGCGCGGGAGCGGCCGAATCTGGTCCGACCGGAGCGGACACGAGGTGCAGCTCCCCGTAGACCCGCTCCACGCGGCCGCCCGGCAGATCGAGCCCGCGGGTGCCCGCGTTCTTGCCTCGGCACAGCGCCACGAGTGCGTCGAGATGGCGCGCCGAGATCTCGCGGTGGCCGCGGAGCCAGATCGCGAGCGCGCGCTTGGCGACGGGCGGTGGCGCCGCGGCGATCGCCGCGCATGCGAGGGTTCCCGTGGTGGGCGCGTGTGCGCCGCGCACGAGGGAGATCGCCGCGGCGTCGAGCACCGCGCGCTCCTCGGCGGCCGCGGCGGCGAGGCGACAGAGCGCGGCCTCGGCCTGCGGATTGATCCGGTGGAGCACGGGGACGAGCTCCTTGCGGACACGCACGCGCGTGAAGCGAGGATCCTCGTTCATCGGGTCGTGCCAGGCGAGGAGATCGGTGGCCGCGGTGGCGAGGTACGTCAGCACGTCGGCGCGCGAGACCCCGAGCAGCGGACGGAGGAACGGGCCGCGGCGGCGCGCGACGCCGGCGAGGCCGGCGGGACCGGTGCCGCGCAGGAGCTGGAGGAGGACGGTCTCGGCCTGATCGGACGCGGTGTGCGCGGTGAGCACGAGCTCGTCGGTCTCCCCGAGGAGCGAGCGCAGCGCGTGATAGCGGGCGGCGCGCGCCTGCGCCTCCCACGACGCGCCCGCCGGGACCGTGATGCGCGCGGTGCGGAGCTCGACACCGCGTGACGCCGCGAAGCGCGCGCAGTGGGCCGCGGCGCCGGCGCTCGCCGAGGCGCCGTGATCGACGTGGAGCAGGATGACGCCGGGCGCTCCGAGCGCGGCGATCGCGGCGTCGGCGAGGACGGTGGAGTCCGGGCCGCCGGAGAACGCGATGAAGACGCGGCGGAGGCCGTGCTGCGCGAGGTGCCGCGCGACGACGGCGCGGATATCGGCGACGAGGTCGGGAATGGTCGAAGTGTGCTACAGGTCCGGCGTGCACGACGCAGGACCTCTCGCACGATTGCGCGCGCAGCTCGCCGGCCCCCGCGGGGCGCGGAGGGTGGACGCGCTGCTCTCGGCGCCGGATCCCGTGGCGGCCGTGGCGTCGCTCTCGGTGACCGAGATCTACGAGCTCGTGAGCGAGGTCGGGCTCGACGACGCGTCCGAGCTCGTGCACCTGGCCACCCCGGAGCAGGTGCGCGGCTGCCTCGATCTCGAGGTGTGGGATCGCGATCATCCGAGCATGGAGCTGGCGCGGCCCTGGCTGGCCTCGCTCGTCGACGCCGGCTTCGAGAAGCTCGGTCAGGTGTGGGGCGGGCTCGACCCCGAGTGGCGCGCGCTCTTCATCAAGCAGCACTGCCGCCGCATCTGGGACCTCACGCTGGGCGAGGAGCCGGACGACACCACCGACCTGCCCATGTACTTCACGACCGACCGCTTCTTCACGCTCGAGCTCTCGGGCGACGAGGACACGGTGCGGCTCGTGCGCCAGCTCCTCGACGATCTCTACCGCGCCGATGCCGACCTCGCCCGCCACACCATCATGGCCGCGCGCTCGGAGTCGGTGACGGAGCTCGAGGAAGAGAGCTTCCGCTGGCGCTCGGGCCGGCTCGCGGACCTCGGCTACGTCGACTACTACGAGGCGCTCGAGCTCTTCCGTCCGCTCGAGGCCGAGGCCGTGCGCGCCGGCGAGGGCACGGAGGACCGGCTGGGCAACATCGTCGACGGCGACGTGACGTCGGCGAACCTGCCCATCGCGGTGGCCGAGCACGTGGTCGCGCGCAGCTTCCTGGCCCGCGCCTGGGACCGGCTGGGCGACGACGTCGAGGAGATCCGGCTCGAGGGCGCGCTGCTCGTCGTCGTGAACAAGCTGCTCGCCGCGGCCCGCACGCGACCCGGCGATCAGGCGAGCCTGCGCGCCGGCGCCGACTACGCGACGGCGACGATCTCGCTCGGCCTCGAGGTCGTGTCGCGCGGCGACATCGATCGCGCCGCCGAGACCCTGCGCACCGTCGCGCTCGGTCGACTGTTCCGCGCCGGCTACACCGTCGGCGCCAAGCTCGCGCGACTCGCACACGGGCTCGCGCCGCGCGCGGTCACGGCCGGCGAGCCGGACGTCAGCGTCCTCGGCGCGCTCACGCAGCCGCGACCGTGGTTCGCGCGCGCGCTCGACGAGGCGGGCCGCCCCGGGCTGCGCCCGTTCGAGTCGCAGTCGGACGTGCGCAAGGTCGCCGAGCTGCTGGGGCGGCTGACCTTGCGCTTCGCGATCGCCGAGAGCCTCGGCGTCGATCTGCTCGGGATGCGCAACGTGCCCGAGCCGCGCCCCGAGCTCGACGACCACGCGCGCACGGCGATCGCGCGGGCCGTCGGCGGCGGTGAGCTCTCGGCGCAGGCGCTCGCACACGACGAGGTGCGCGTCGCCAAGGCGCTGCTCGAGCGCGGCGTGTTCCCCGAGAAGGTGCGGACCCGCGCGCAGCGGGCGATCCTCGCGCGCCTCGACGATGCGCGCATCCACGCCGCGGGCGATCAGCTGCGCGACCTGGTCGAGGGCTGGCTCGGCGACGTCGAGGAGACGCTGAGCGCGCTCGAGGCGACGCGCATCGACGCGCGCTACGTGACGGGGATCCTGGTCGAGACCGGCGGCGCGCGCGCCTGACCGTCGCCTGGCGGTTCAGGTCTCCGTCTTGCCGGGCCGCGCGCCCGACTCGAGCTTGAACGTCGCGGCCGCGGCCGCCTGCTGCTCGGCTTCCTTCTTGGAGCGGCCCTCGGCACGCGCCCACTCCTCACCGGCGAGGACCGCGGCGACGACGAAGCGCTTGTTGTGGTCGGGACCGACCTCCGCGATCACGCGGTAGGTCGGCTGCTCCTTGAGGCGGGCGAGCGCCATCTCCTGGAAGCGCGTCTTGAAGTCGTAGAACCCTGTCGGCTCGACGGTCTCGATGCGCCGCTGCAGCACGCGCCCGACCAGCCCCCACGCGGCGTCGAAGCCGCCGTCGAGGTACACGGCGGCGACCACCGCCTCGAAGACGTCGGCGAGGATCGACGGCTTGGCGCGGCCGCCGCTCTTCTCCTCGCCCTTGCCGAGCTTGAGCCACTCGCCCAGCGCGAGCGTGGCCGCCACCTCGGCGAGGCCCGCCTCCGACACGACCTGCGCGCGGGTCACCGAGAGCTGGCCCTCGCGCATGGCGGGGAAGCGCTCCATGAGGCGGTGGCCGACGATCAGGTCGAGCACGGCATCACCCAGGTACTCGAGGCGCTCGTTGTCGCCGCCCGGCTCGGCCGGGTGCTCGTTGGCCCAGGAGGTGTGGCGGAGCGCGACCTCGAGCCGGGCGCGGTCGCGGAAGACGTAGCCGAGCACGCCCTCGAGAGCTTCGTAGTCGGTTCGCGCCACGGCCTCGCACTGTACTACCATCGGCGAAGGGTGGACCAAGTCCGCGATCGCATCGGTCGCTATCACGTGCTGGGCCGTCTGGCGCAGGGCGGGATGGCCGAGGTCTACAAGGTGAAGACCGTCGGGCTGGCGGGCTTCGAGAAGATCCAGGCGCTCAAGCGCATCCTCCCGCACCAGGCCAAGGAGCCGCGCTTCATCCGCTCGTTCGTCGACGAGGCGCGCATCGCGGTCGAGCTCTCGCACCGGACCATCGTGCAGGTGTTCGACTTCGGCGAGGCCGACGGCGAGCTCTACCTCGCGATGGAGCTCATCGAGGGCAAGGATCTGCGGACCGCGCTCGCCGAGGCGGCGCAGCACCACCTGCCGCTGCCGGCGTCGCTCGCGGCGTACGTCATCAGCGAGGTCGGCACCGGGCTCGACTACGCCCACCGGAAGGCCGACCAGACCGGGCGCGCGCTCGGCATCGTGCACTGCGACGTGTCGCCCGCCAACGTGATGCTCTCGACCGAGGGCTACATCAAGATCCTGGATTTCGGGGTCGCGCGTGCGAGCTTCGCCAGCGCGGTCGAGCGGCGGCGTCTGCGCGGGAAGCCGCGCTACATGGCGCCGGAGCAGACGCGCGGCGAGACGCCGACGCCGGCGACCGACGTGTTCGCGCTCGGCATCGTGGCGTGGGAGCTGCTGACGGGCGCGCCGCTGTTCGACGGGCCGGACCTGCCGTCGATCCTCGCGGCGGTGCGGCGCGCGGACGTGCCGCCGGTCGAGCGGCTCGCGCCCGACGTGCCCGAGGGGCTGGCGGCGGCGGTGCGCGCGGCGCTGTCGGGGGAGCCGGCCCGGCGCGGAACAGCGATCGGGCTGGCGGCAGCGGCGGCAGCGACGGCGGCGGGTGCGGGGCCGCGCGCGATGGCGGCGTGGCTCGACGAGCTGGCGCGGCGCGTGGCGGCGGCGCCACCGCCCGAGGCGCGAGCCGCGGAGCGACCGTCGGTGCGCGGCCTCGTCTCGACGACGGGCTCGATGAGCGCCGTGAGCTCGATGAGCTCGATGAGCTCGATGAGCGCGGCCGGCTCGGGAGACATGACCGGCGACACGATGGATCGTACCGCGCTGCGCGCGCCGTCGGCGATCGAGGGACGGCCGACCACGCCGCTGCGCCGTCCCCTGCCCTTGCCGATCACCGCGGAGCTGAGCGAGCCCGAGGAGCCGCCGGAGACGGAGACGCACGTCGCGCGCGTGCCGCGCGGGTTGATCCAGAAGCTGCGCGAGCTCTCGACCTTCGACGCAGGATCGACCGCGGCCATGGAGACGCGCGGCGACGTGGTGGCGGCGGCGGGTGACGCGCAATCGGAGCCGACGCGCTTCGAGCCACCGTCGTTCGCGTGGCTGGGCATGGACGACGATCCGGCGCCGTACATGTCGATCGATTCGGCCTTGCCCGATCCGTGGGCGAGCGAGTCGACGACGATCGGCGTGGGCCACCTCGAGGCGATCGACGAGCCGCCGGAGATGTCGGGGCCGATCGTGCTGGTCGAGCACCGGCGCGCCGTGGTGGTGGCCGCGGCCTTCGACGCGCCGGCGTCCGAGATCGCGGCGCTGGCGGCGACGCTGGGCGAGCTCGCGTACAAGCGCGGCGGGCTCGTCGTCGCCGACGATCCGGTGGTCGCGTTCGGGCTCGAGGTCGCCGGCGAGGACGACGCCGCGACGGCGATGGCGTTCGCGCTCGACGCGCAGCTCGCGGCGCGCGAGGCGCGCGCGGTGGTGCGGCTGGGAGGGCGCGCGGGTGTGAGCGTCGGTGGTGGCGCGCGACCGCGCGTGCCGCAGGATGCCGTCGACGAGGCGCGCGCGCTGGCGCGCGATGCGCAGCCCGAGCGGCCGCTGTTCGCCGGCGCCGCGGGGCGTCTGTCCACCGCGGCGTTCACGCTGCGCGAGCGGCCGGCGCCGCGGCGGCTGCACCGGCGCTTGCGCGTGGTCGAGGTGCTCGGCCCGCGCAGCTTCGACGAGCGCGGCCGGCAGCTCGAGCGGCGTGGTCGGTTCGTCGGGCGCGGCGCGGAGCTGGCCGAGCTCGAAGAGGCGTACCAGCTGGCGAAGAGCCTGGGGACGCGACGGTGCGCGCTCGTCGTCGGCGCGGCCGGCACCGGCAAGAGCCGCGTCGTCGCCGAGCTGGTCGCGCGCGTGGCCGCGTCGGGCGCGCACGTCATCGCGGCGGCGGCCGGTCCGGGCGCGCAGCTGCTGCCCTACGCGCTCTACACCGACGTGATCGATGCGCTCCTCGATCTGCCGCCGGCGCGCGGCCAGGACGCACGGAAGCGGGCGCGCGTGCGGCTCGAGCGCTTGCTCGAGCGTGGCGGGCATTCGAAGGCGGCGGTGGCGGCGGCGGGCGACGCGTGGCGGACCGCGATGGAGATGCGCGACGGCGTGGCGCTCCTGCCGGCGGCGCCGGCGGAGCTGCGCGTGCAGCTGGCGCAGTGCCTCACGGCGGTGGCGGCGGCGGAGCGGCCGGGACGCACGCGCGTCGTCGTGATCGAGGACCTGCACCTCGCCGACACGGCGAGCGTGGCGGTCCTGCGCGACTGGATCTTCAGCAAGCCCGATCGCGGCGAGCTGGTGCTCGCCACGGCGCGGCCCGATCACGCCAGCTTCCCGAGCGACCTCGTCGTCGAGCTCGGCGATCTGAGCGGCGAGGAGCTGCGCGCGCTGTGCGCCGATCGCCTGGCCGAGGCGGCGACACCGGCGGCGATCGCCGCGGTGGTGGCGCGCGCCGGCGGAAATCCGTTGTTCGTGGAGGAGCTCGCGGCGGCGGTGAGCGAAGCGGCGGGTACGCCCGCCGTGGTGCCGCCCAGCGCGCGCGACGTGATCGCGGCACGCGTGGCCCGGCTACCGCCGGCGGCGAAGGCCGTGCTGCAATACGCGGCGGTCGCCGGTGACGGTGTGCGCGCGCCGATCCTCGAGGAGCTGGTGGGCGCGGGAGATGTCGTCGCAGAGCTCGAGGAGCTGCGCAACGAAGGGCATCTGCTGGCCGGCGCCGACGAGGGCGCGCTCGTCTTCCCTCGCGGGCTGGTGCGCGAGGTGGTGTACGAATCGCTGTCGACGCGCGCGCGGCGCGACGCGCACCTGCGCATCGGGCGCCTGCTCGCGGCGCGGTATCACCAGGGCCGCGAGGAGCCGCCGTCGATCGTCGCCGATCATCTCGAGCGCGGCGGCGACAGCGCGGGCGCGGCGGCGTTCTGGCTGCGCGCGGCGCGGTCGGCGGCGAGCGCCGGCGACCGCGAGGCGGCGCTCGGGCTGTGGAACCGCGTCCTCGTGCTCGAGGGGCGGCTCGGCGTGGATCCGATGACGACGGCGTCGTGGGCGCGCCGCTGGGAGGCGCGGCTCGGGCGCGAGGCGGTGCTGCGCGAGCGCGGCGACGTGGCGGCCCGCGCCGAGGATCTCGCGGAGCTCGAGCGGCTCGCCGGCAACGATCTGTCGCGCAAGCAGGAGGTCGCCGACCGGCGGGCAGCCCCCGTGCCGGTCGCGCCCGAGCAGGCTCAGGTGGTGGCGATCCAGCCGCCGCCGACCACGCGATCCCCGTCGTAGATCACCGCGGCCTGGCCGGGCGCGGCGACGGTGCCGTCGCCGGTGAAACGGACGCGCACGCGCGCGCCGTGCTGCTCGAGCGCGACCGCGTGGCGCTCGCCGCGATGGCGTACCTGGAGCGCGAGCGCAGGACCGGTGACGTCGGGCGCGCCGAGCCAGCGGACGTTGTCGATCCAGACCTCGCGGCTCGCCGCGGCGGCGCGATCGCCGACGGTGACGGTCCCTCTGGCGGGGTCGATCGCGGTGACGAAGCGACGTTCGGTCGGAGGAATGCCGCGCAGGTTGCCGAGGCCGCGGTGCTGGCCGATGGTGAAGCGATGCGCGCCGGCGTGACGCCCGAGCACGGTGCCGTCGCCGTCGACGATGTCGCCGGCGGTCGGCAACGCGCGACCGCGCGTGAGGGCCGCGCGCGAGACGAAGCCGGCGTAGTCGCCGTCGGGGACGAAGCAGATCTCCTGCGACTCGGGTTTGGCGGCGTTGGGAAGCGTGAGCGCGGCGGCGAGCGCGCGGACCTCGTGTTTCACGAGCGCGCCGAGCGGGAACCAGACCGCGCCCAGCGACTCCGGCGGCATCGAGAACAGGAAGTACGACTGGTCCTTGTCGGCGTCGGCGGCGCGGAAGAGCGCGGGCGCACCGTCGGGACCGGGGGCCATGCGCGCGTAGTGACCGGTGGCGAGGACGGTCGCGCCGACCGCGCGGGCGCGCTCGAGCAGCGGCGTGAACTTGATGTGCTGGTTGCAGCGCACGCACGGATTGGGCGTGGCGCCGGCCAGGTAGGTGTCGACGAAGTCGTCGACGACGGCCTGCGTGAACTCCTGCTCGAGGTCGACGACGTAGAACGGGATGTCGAGCGCGGCGGCGACGCGGCGCGCGTCCTCGATGTCGCGTGGCCCGCAGCAGCGACCGCGGGCGGCCGACGTGCCGCGCGCGTCGTAGAGGCGCATCGTCATGCCGACGACCTCGTGCCCGCCGCGGACGAGCAGCGCCGCGGCCGTGGCCGAGTCGACGCCGCCCGACAGCGCGACCACGACCCGGCGCCCCGGCACGGGCGGCGGCAGCGCGGCGAGGGCGCGGTCGAGCAACTCGCTGGGGCTGGCGTCGGCGGGGGACACGGCGTGCTACCAATGCCACCGGTGCGCGAATCCGGCAAGCCTCCCGAGCCGCAGGGCGCCGTCGGCCCCACGATCGAGGCCGTCGGCCTCGACGAGGCCGGCCAGGGCGTGGCCCGCGCCGCCGGTGCGGCGGTCTCCGGCGTCCCCGGGCTGCCCGGCGACCGCGTCGTCCACGTCGCGGATCTGCTGCCCGGCGAGCGCGCGGAGGTGGTCATCGAGCACCGGAGCCCGCACCGACCCGAGGACTGGGCGCGCATCGCGCGGCGGATCGGCGACCTGTCGCCCGAGCGCGTGGCGCCGTCGTGCCGTGCGTGGGGCGCGTGCGGTGGCTGTGTGTGGCAGCACCTGGCGTACGACGCGCAGCTGCGCGAGAAGCGGGCGCGGGTCGTCACGGCGCTGCGCAACGCGGTGGCGGATGTGGATGTGCGGGTCGCGCCGGTGGTGCCGTCGCCGGCGGAGCTCGGGTATCGCACCAAGGGCAAGTACGTCGCGGGGGCCGAGCGGCGCAGCGGCCGGCGTGATGAACGCGGTGGTCGAGTCGCTGGCGGCGGCGGGCGCCCCGGCGACGGGCCCTCGCGCGTGCTGCTGGGCGCCTGGGCCCCGCGCAGCCACGCGCTCGTCGATACGTCCGGGTGTCGCGTCGTCGCGCCCGTCATCGAGGAGCTGCGCGAGCGCGTGCGCGTGGCGGCGGAGGCCGCGGGGCTCGAGCCGTGGGACGAGCGCCGCAAGGTCGGCGCGCTGCGCTACGTGATCGTGCGCGCGACGCGTGACCGCGGCGCCTCGCGCGTCAGCGGCGCGAGCGCGGAGGGGCCCCGCGCGCTCGTCGTCCTCGTCGTGCGCTCGAACGCGGATGCCGCCCGCGTCGACGCGGTCGCGCGCGCGGTCGCCGAGGATTCGCGCGTCGCGGGCGTGGTGCGGATGGACAACGACCGCAACGACGGCGCGCTACTCGACGGCGAGGCCCGCGTCCTCGTCGGCGCAGCGTCCGTGACCGAGGTCCTGAGCGGCGTGGACGTCGAGGTCGGCGCCGGCGAGTTCGCGCAGGTGAACCCGGCGCAGGCCGATGCGATGTACGCGCGCGTCGCGGACCTGGTGATGGGTGACGGGGGACGCGGCACGGCGGACGGGACGCGGGGCACGGGCGACGGGGCGCGGGCACGGGTCGCGGACGTGTACGCGGGCCTCGGCGGGATCACGTTTGCGCTGGCGCGCGCCGGTGCGAGTGTCGTCGCGATCGAACGTGACGCGAGCGCGATCGACGCGATGCGCGCGGCGGCGGTGGGCGCGGGGCTTACCGAGCGCGTCGACGCACGCGCTGGCGACGCGGCGACGCTGGGCGAGCTCCGCGACCTCGACGCGATCGTCGTGAATCCGCCGCGCAAGGGGCTCGCGAAGGATGTCGTCGCCGCAGTCGTCGCGAGCACAGCGAAGCGCGTCGTGTACGTCAGCTGCGGCCCCGAGGCGCTCGGCCGGGACCTCGCGCTCCTGCGCGACGGCGGCTTCACCGTCGAGACCATCGAGCCGTACGACCTGATGCCGGGCACCGCGCAGGTCGAGACCATCGTCGCGCTCTCGCGCTGAGCCGCGCTCTCGCGCTGACTCGCGGTCGTCCCACGTGGGGCCAACCTGGCATGCAGCCGCAGCCGCAAAAGTGGCGCAGGTGCGATGCGCCACCTACGATCACGCCGTGCGCCGCCTGTCCCTGCTCTGGTTCGTGCTGCTCGCCGCGTGTGGCCCACGCGCGGTGCTCGGCCACGGCGCGACGGACCCGGCCACGGCACGCAGCCATGACGACCCGCGCGGAGATGGCGCGGCGCCAGGCGCGGCACCCGGCGCGGACATGATCCCGAACGCGCCGGGCGTCGTCGGCGTGAACCTCTACGACGAGCCCGTCGCAGGTGGGAGCCTGCTCGACCGGCCCATCAACGTGGTGTCGGCGACAGCGCTGCCAGCGCGGCCGACGGTCGCCCCGACGGGCGAGCGCGCTTCCGGCATCGTCATCTCGCGGCTCCCTGCCCCACATCGCGTCGCCGCGGCGGAGGCGCCCGCGCCGCGCTCCGTCGCGGATGCCTTCGCGCTCGTCGGACATCGCGACTCACGCGATTCGCTCGCCTTCGCGCTCGCTGTCGCCGCGTCGCTCGGTGGCACCGTGCCCACCTATGTCCCCGGGCCCGCCGCATCGCCGAGCGCCGTGAACGACGGCCCCGCCCTTGTCGAGTGGGCGCGCGATCGCAACACCTTCGTCGAGCCCGGAGCGCACGCGGAGCCTGCACGCCTCGCGCCCGGCGACCTCGTCGTCTTCGATCGCGCCGCGGCCGGCGCGCCCGCGTCGCTCGTCGGCGTCGTGCTCGCCACCGACGCGCGCGGCGTCACCTCCTTCATCTACCTCGCCCGCAACGTCGTCCGCATCGGCCACCTCGATCCCGCTCGCCCGCACATCGCACGCGATCGCGAGGGCCGCACCGTCAACAGCTACCTCCGTCACACGACCGACTATCCGCCCGCCGGTACGCGTTACCTCGCCGGCGAGCTCCTCGCCGGCTCGATTCGGCTATCCTCCGCGAGGTGATTGCCCGGGTGGTGTAACGGTAGCCACGGGGCCCTTAAAAGGCCCTGAGCGCAAGCTCGTGCCGGTTCGAGTCCGGCCCCGGGTACTCGACGATGCGCCGATGGCGCGGTACATGACCGGCATGAGCCGTCGCGTGAATCTGCCGGTGCTGCAGGGCACCGACACGTCCGCGACGGCAGCGGCGACGGCAGCGGCACCGACGGCCGCGACGGCCGATGGCGGCGCCGTGAAGCGGCGGCATCCGCCGTGGATCCGCGTGCCGATGCCGACCAAGCCCACCTTCTTCGAGGTGAAGAAGCGGGTGAAAGAGCTCCAGCTCCACACGGTGTGCGAGAGCGCGAGCTGCCCCAACATCGGCGAGTGCTGGAGCCGGCGCGCGCTCACCATCATGATCCTCGGCGACATCTGCACGCGCTCGTGCCGCTTCTGCGACGTCACGACCGGACGGCCGCTGCCGCCCGACCCCGACGAGCCGCGCCGCGTCGCCGCGATGCTGGCCGAGCTCGAGCTCGAGCACACGGTCATCACGTGCGTCGACCGCGACGACCTCGAGGACTTCGGCGGCGCGCACTGGGCGGAGACGATCCGCCGCGTGAAGGAAGCCTCGCCGCGCATGACGCTCGAGGTGCTGGTCGGCGACTTCAAGGGCAAGACCGAGCTCGCCGACATCGTCCTCGACGCCGCGCCCGACGTCTTCGCGCACAACCTCGAGACGGTGCCGAGGCTCTCGCGCCAGGTGCGCGTCCAGGCCAGCTATCCGCGCAGCTACAAGATCCTCGAGCACGCGCGCCGGCGCGACGCGGTCACCAAGACCGGTCTCATGCTCGGCCTCGGCGAGGAACGCGACGAGGTCGCCGAGGTGATCACGCAGCTGGCCGGCCTCGGCCTGGACATCCTCACGCTCGGTCAGTACCTCTCGCCGTCGCGCTCGCACCTGCCGGTCGAGCGCTACGTGCCGCCCGCCGAGTTCGACGAGTGGAAGGCGTTCGCGCTCGCGGCGGGCATCACGCACGTCGAGTCGGGCCCGCTGGTGCGGTCGAGCTATCACGCGGACGGCCAGGCCGCGCTCGTGCGCGCGCTGCGCCGGCACTGATGCAGATCACCGTCGTGGGCGCCGGCGTCGTCGGGCTCACCGCCGCGGTCACGCTCACCGAGGCCGGCCACGACGTCCGCGTCCTCGCCGCCGCCACCGGCGACGCCACGACCTCGGCCGTGGCCGGCGCCATCTGGCTGCCGTTCGAGTGCGGTCCGCGCGATCGCGCATCGCGCTGGGCCGGGCGCACGCGCACCTGGCTCGAGCACCTCGCCGCGACGACACCGGCCGCCGGCGTCGCCATGCTCGACGTCGTCCAGATCGACGCCGACGGCGCCGATCACCCGTGGTGGGCCGACGCCGTCGGCGCGCTCGAACGCGCACCCGCGCCCGTCGTCGGTGCCCCGATGGCGTGGCACTTCCGCGCGCCTCGCGTCGATCCGCGTCGCCATCTGCCGTGGCTCACGTCGCGCCTCGCGCGGCCGGTGGAGCTCGCGCGCGTCACGCGCCTCGCCGACGTCCCCGGCGACGCGGTGGTCAACGCCACGGGCCTCGGCGCCCGCGCGCTCGCGGCCGACGACACGCTCCGCGCGCTCTACGGCCAGGTCCTCGTCACCGCCGCCGGCGCGCTCGACACGCAGCTCACGCTCTCCGACGACCGCGATCCCATCGCGATGTTCTACGTCATCCCGCGCGGCGACGACGAGGTCGTGATCGGCGGCTGCGCCTTGCCCCGCCCGGACGACGATCCGCTCGCACCCGACCCGGCGATCCGCGCGCGCATCGAGGGGCAAGCCATCGCGCTCGGCCTCGCGCCTGGACGCGTGCTGCGCGAGCGCGCCGGCCTTCGCCCGGCTCGCCCCACGGTGCGCGTGGAGCGCGACGCCGCCGACCCGCGCATCATCCACGACTACGGCCACGGCGGCGCCGGCTACACGCTCGCCCGCGGCTGCGCCCTCGACGTGCTCGCAATGCTCTCGGACTAGTGGCGGACTAGTGGCCGCGGGTCAGCACGTACGCCGTCACCACCGCCGCGATCGACGCGACCAGCACCATCAGGAAGATCCACGGCGCCTTCGACGGCTGCACCGGTCGCTTCACGCCCTCGCGCGTCGTCTTCACGACCTTGTCGCCCGACCGCTCGGCCTTCTCGTTCCGCTCGCTGCGCTCGTGCCGGTCGCTCGACTTCTCGCTCCGATCGCTCGCCTTGCCCGCGGGCTTCGACCCCGGCTTCGGCACCTTCTCCGACCGCGGCTCGTCGCTGCGCGCCAGCACGCGCGTCGGATCGTCGTCGCCCACGCGCCCCTTGCCCATCGGCTGCACCACGAGCACGGCGCCGCCGCCATCGCGCCGCGTCGTCACCTGCCCCGGATCGCCGGCATCCGTGAACCCGCCGAGGTCCGTGTCCGGCGCCGCCACCAGATCCTCGGTGCGCAGCGCCGCGGTCTGCGGCGCGGTCGACGCGCTGCCGCGGTGATCGTTCTTGGTCTGCGACGTCACCGCCGCGTGCATCGTCTTGCCGGCGCGCTCGTGCGGGACCTCGTCGCCGGCCAGCGCCATCGGCGTCACGAGCCCGTCGCGCAGACATCCTTCCCACGCCTTCCGCAGCGCGACCTCGGCTTCCGCCGCGTCCTTGTATCGCTTCGTCCCCGACGGATCGAGCGCGACGAGACACACGTCCGACAGCGGCACCGGCACCGACGAGTCGTGCTGCGTCGGCGGCATCGCGTCGCCCTTCACGACGAACTGGTTCGTCGTCTTCGTGTCGGGGCCCTCGTACGGGATCCGCCCGCACAGCACCTCGTACAAGACGGCGCCCCACGCGAACACGTCGGCCTGCGCGGTGTAGCGCCCCTCGCGGATCGCCTCCGGCGGCGAATAGCCCGGCGTTCCCATGAAGATTCCGACCTGCGTGAGATCACTGTCGGGCAGACGCGCGATGCCGAAATCGGCGAGCTTCCAGCGCTGCTCACCGGCGTGGAGCACGTTGGCGGGCTTCACGTCGCGATGCACGATGCGCTGGCGGTGCGCGAACGCGAGCGCGCTCGCCAGATCGAGCGCGATGTTCACGCCGCGTCCCAGCGGCATGCGCACGCGGTCGAGCCGGTCGGCGAGCGTCTCGCCGGGCAGATACTCGAGCACCATGAACGGCGCGCCCGACGGCTCGTCGACGCCGACGTCGAAGATCGTCACGATGGCCGGGTGCTGCATCTTGGCGGCGGCCTTGGCCTCGCGCTGAAAGCGCTCGAGGTACGCCGACCGGATGCGCTTGCCCGATCCCTGGGGCGACACGATGGTCTTCACGGCCACGGTGCGATCGAGCAGCGGGTCGCGCGCCTTGTAGACCACGCCCATCGCGCCCTTGCCGAGCACCTTCACGATCTCGTAGCGGCCGATGGTCTGCCGCGACTCGTCGCCGTCGAGCTCCATGCCCGGCGGTGCGACGAACCGCATGCGCGACACCGTTCGCGGTCGCGACCCGGGCTCGACGTCCTGGCTCACGAAGACGAGGATATCACGCGGCTTAGTCCCGCCGCGACACGGGGCCGGCCACCCGCGTGCCGGGCGCCACGCTGGCGGTCACCCACGCGTTGCCGCCGATGACCGCCCCCTTCCCGATGACCGTGTCGCCGCCCAGGATGGTCGCGCCGGCGTAGATGACCACGTCGTCCTCGATCGTCGGATGCCGCCGTGCCCCCGGCGCCGGTCGGACCTCCGTCCGCGGGATGCTCATCGCTCCCAGGGTCACCCCCTGGTACACGCGCACCCGGTCGCCGATGAGGGTGGTCTCGCCGATGACCACCCCGGTGCCGTGGTCGATGAAGAACGACTCACCGATGGTCGCGCCCGGGTGGATATCGATGCCGGTCTTCTCGTGGGCGATCTCGGTCATCATGCGGGGCACGATGACGGCGCCCTCGCGCAGGAGCGCGTGGGCGATGCGGTACACGGTGATGGCGTAGAAACCGGGGTAACACACGACGATCTCGTCGGCCCCGGTGGCGGCGGGATCGCTCTCGAACGCGGCCTTCACGTCCCTGGCCAGCGCCGCGCGCAGGGCCGGCAGCCCCGCGATGAAGCGGTCGACGATCTCCTCGGCGCGCGCCGCGCACGGCGGACAGTCGACGGCGCGCCCCGCCATCACCTGCTGGCGGTGATCGATCGCGCGATAGATCTGCCGGCGCAGACCGTTGCGCAGATCGTCGACGCGCTCGCGCACGAGGTCGCGCAGCTCGGTGCGCGTGAGCCGCACCGCGCCGCCGCCCGCGTACCCCGGGAACAGGAGCGCGCGACATTGCTCGACGACGCGCGCCACCTGCTCGGCGCTCGGGAGCTCGTACGCGGCGAGGTGCTGCATCCCCGCGCCGGCGTCCTGGTAGCTCTCGAGCAACTGATCGGCGACGTCGTCGGTCACGGTCCCGTGGCGGGTCATGGCCCGCGATCTAGCACGATCAGTCGGCTTCGGAGACGGCGCCGCCGGTCGGGACCGGCTCGGGCGCGTCGTTGATGACGCGCAACGCCTCGACGAAGCGGCTCTCGGGCACCGTCACGCGCGTCGGCATGCCGCCCCCGAGCTCGAGGAGACGCACGAAGTCCCAGCCCGATCCGAACGCCGCCGCGATCGTGAGCTGCCCCGAGTCCTTCACCATCGACACCGGCGCGCGCACCTGGCCGGCGAGGAGCAGATCCGTCTTGTCGAACGGCTGGCTGATGACGGCGCTGTCGACCCACGCGACGCGGCCCTTGATCGCGTAGCGCTCGGCGAGCGCCGCCGTCCCCTGCGCGCGCACCTCGAACTCGCGGGCAGCCTCGTCGATGACGTCCGCGTGCGCGCCGGCCTTCATGCCGCTGGACAGCCACCACACCACCGCGCGCTTGAGCTGATCGTCGCGGAAGCGTGCGCGCAGCGCGCGATCGACGCGCGTCGCGATCGGCCCCGGCGTGCCGATGCGCGTGTCGACGGCGCGCGCGTCGTCGTCGGCGCCCTTGTACGGCTCGACGCCGCCCATCACCCACTTCGCGGCGGCGTAGAGCCCGTCGAGATCCACGTGCGCGCAGATCGTGTCGATGGGCCCGACGGTGCGCACCAGCTCGGGCGTCACCATCTCGGGACACGCGCCGTGCTCGGCCTTGGTCGCCAGCACGAAGCGACGATCATCACGGAAGTCGACGTGCCGCTCGTGGTCGTGATGGTCGACCCACGCGGCCAGCCGATCGCCCAGGCCGGTGATGAACGGGAGTGTCGTCTGCTCGAAGGAAACACTGGTCCCGACGGTGGCGGCGAACGCCACGTCGACGACGACCACGCGTCCCTCGAGCTTCGTCGCCCGCGGCAAGACCCGCGGAGATGCGAAGGAAAGACTTGGCAACGACATCTCGAGCGGAACCGTAGCATCACGCCGCGGGTCAGGGCGCCGGACAGTATCTGGCTCGGACCTGGGACTCCGTCAGCGCTTGCCTCCCGATGGCGATCTCATCGATGTCGCCATCGAATTCCTCCGAAGTCACGTCGGACTGCGCTCCAAGAAGGAACCGGTAGAAGTTGAGCCCAAAGGTCGCGATCAGCGCTCCCTTCCTAACGCCATCGTAGTAACCGACGAGCTCCCCGCCACCGTAGGTCATGACGACGTGATGCCAGCCCGACGTCACGATGGAATGGCTGAAGCTGTGAAACATGCTGGGGACGTTCTGTGACGCGGACACGACGCCGGACACCGACGGATGGTTGTGAACGAACGCCGCGGAATCGGGGAGCGAGCCGAGAGGGCCCGGAAGGGACCGCACGACCGTTCCGATCCCGGACACGGGGCGATACCAGAACTCCAGGGTCCACTGACTTTCGATCGTTGGCGTTGCTCGTTGCCATTTCGCAACGGAATGGAAATCGCCCGGCACGAGCCGGAAGTGCAATGCGCGGCCGTATCGCCCGTCGGCGATCGAGGACGGATCGAGCGCGTCGACCGCGTCCGGGAGATCCCCCTTCGTCGCGTTGTTCGCGGGACTCGCCGTGTTCAGAAGGAACTGCGAGGCGGGGTCATCTTCGAGATGCAGGCTGAGAATGGCATCAACAAGCTCGGGGGGCTGACCACATTGCACGGTCCAGGTCCGCGACGTGGTCGATGGATTCCCGAGCGCGTCTACCGCGCGCACGTCGATCGTGTGACTGCCCGGTGCCGCAAAGAACGAGTGTCCGCTCGCGCAGCTTGCAAAGCTCCCACCGTCTACGCGACAGGTGGTGGTCGCGGCCTCGTCGGTCGTGAAGTTCACGACGACGTATGCCGCCGTGGTCACGCCACTGCCCGGCGCCGTGATCGTCACGACAGGGCCCGTGGCGTCCGATGTCCAGCTCCAGCTGGCCGGAGTGGGATCGGGGTTCCCGGCGGCGTCCCGTGCCCGCACCAGAAGCGTGTGGGCTCCGTCGACCACGGTGATCATGTGCGGGTCGCTGCACGTCACATACGCTCCGCCGTCGAGGGCGCACTCGAACGTGCCGTTCTCGTTCGACGCCAAGTCAAATGTCGCCGACGACGAAGCTACCGTGGCCGGGGGGCCGCTGTTGATCGACGTGCTCGGCGCGACGCTATCCACCACCCAGGAATGCGTCGCGGGTGTCGGGTCAAGGTTCCCGGCGGCATCCACGGCACGCACGGCGAAGGTATGCGTACCGTCCACCACGGGCACGGGATGAGGAGACGTACAGTCGGCGTAACTTCCCCCATCGATCGAACACTCGAACCTCGCTCCTGCTTCGCCCGAGAATGCGAACGTCGCCGTCAGATCGTTGTCGAGCGTGGGAGGAGTGCCATCGAGAACGGTGTCCGGGCTGAACGTATCGACGGTCCAGGATCGCTGCGCCGGGCTCATGTCGAAGTTGCCTGCGGCGTCCCTGGCCCGAACGCGGACGCCATGATTTCCCTGAGACAGCCCACTCAGCACCAATGGCGAGGAACAGGCCGCGAACGCCACCATGTCGAGACTGCACTCGAACGTCGAAGACGCATCGTTGCTCGACAACGTGAATGAAGCGCTCGTACTTGCCACAGCGCCAACGGGCCCGCCCGAGAGCGTCGTGTCCGGTGCGGTCACATCGACGGACCATGCGCGGGTCGCGGGTGACGGGTCCAGCACGCCCGTCATGCTGCGCGCTCGAACCTGAAAGGTGTGCGATCCTTCGGCAAGAGTCGAGTACGCGCGTGGCGATGAGCACGTCACAAAGGAAGAACCGTCGAGCGAACATTCAAACGTCGCCCCGGGAACACCAGCAGCGGAGAAGGCGAACGTCGCCATCGTGGCGTTCGTAGCTCCGAGCGGGCCGCTGGAGATGACGGTATCCGGCACGGACGTATCGACTGACCACGTGTGAGACGCAGGCGTCATATCGACGTTCGCGACCGGATCCACGGCTCGGACTCGAAAGTTGTGCGAACCGTTCACCAATCCCGAGAGCATTCGCGGGGAGACGCACCCGACGAACCCCGCGCCATCGATCGAACACTCGAACGCTGCCGTCGAATCTGGTGACGCGAACTCGAACTGCGCCGTGCTGTTCGCCGGCGAGTCGGGCGCGGCGAGAATCATGGTCTCGGGTGCAATGGTGTCGACGCTCCAGCCCCGCTGCACCGGGCTCGCATCGGGATTCCCGGCAAGGTCGACGGCACGGACGGCGATGACGTGGGCGCCTTGAGCGAGGTTCGTCAGCACCGTGCTAGCGCCGCATCCGTTGAAACCGGCACCGTCCACATCGCACTGGTACGTGGCGCCCACCTCGTTGGACGTGAAGGTGAAGTCCGCCACGTCGTTCGCGACCGTTCCGGACGGCCCAGACGCAATCGTCGTTTCCGGCGCCTGAGTGTCGACGACCCAGGCGCGGGTGGCGGGCGTCGGATCCACGGCCCCGCTTGCATCGCGGGCGCGGACTCGGATGGTCCGGGGACCATCGGCCAGATTGGAGAGCACCAGCGGCGATGAGCAGGCGCTATACGCCGCCATGTCGAGGCTGCACTCGAACGACAATCCGGACACCGCGGTAGGCGACGAGAACAGGAAGGTTGCCGACGAGGTTCCTGTCGAACCCATAGGTCCGGCATCGATGCGCGTATCCGGCGTGGTCAGGTCGATCGTCCACGAGTGCTCGGCAGGCGACGGATCGCGCGCCCCGTCGCCGCCCACGGCCCTGACCTGAAAGGCGTGCGCGCCGGACGTGAGCGCCGCCAGCGTATGAGGGGAGGTGCACGCCAGAAAGGCACCCGCGTCGAGGTGGCATTCGAATAATGCCCCGGGGGGATCGCTGGCAAACTCGAACACCACGACGGTAGAGTTGTCGAGCGTCGGCGGGGCCGCGGTGATGGTCGTATCTGGAGCGACTGACTGGCCGTCGACGTTCGCGTCCGGCGTGTCGTCCTCCACCGGAGGCAACTCCGGAAACCTGCACGCCGCGATCGACGCCATCGTGACCATCAGCCAACAGCAACACCGGACCATCGAAACCCTCTGAGGCAGATCCCCGGCAGATTCGTTCATGTCCGCATGTATCGCAACCACGACCGATCGGTTGCGTGTTGTTTCTTCGAGTCTCGGCGACTACTCGACGATGACGCGGTCCGTGGCGGAGCGGCCGAAGGTCTCGGGCATGTACATCTCCTCGGCCTTGGACGGCGGCACGACGTAGTTGCCGGGGGTGGTCGCGCGCGCGACGTAGGTGTACTCGTGGACGCCGTCCCAGAGCAGCGAGGCGAAGGCCTCGACGCGCTCGTCGCGCATGTTCTGGTGCTCGTACCAGGTGCGGGACCACCACCAGTACGCGCCGGCCGACTTCTGCGCGGCGGCGTCCTGCGGGATGGGGCCGGTGACGGCGAGGGCCGGGTTCATCGGCTCGAGGCCGGCCGGTAGCGGGTCGACGAGCGCGACGTGGTAGCGGCGGCTCTCGGCGACCATCGACAGGCGCACGCGCACGCGCGCGCCGGCCTTGACGTGCCAGGTGCCGTCGGCGTCGCGCGCCACGTCCTTGGCGTCGTCGACCGACTCGTACTTCCGCACGACCGTGAAGCCGTAGTCGGCGGCCGCGAGCTTCAGGTCGGAAGGCGCGTAGGTCATGCCGATCCGGTAGTAGAGGCGCCCCGCCCCGTCCTTCTGGACCACGAGGTCGGCGGGCGCCGTCGCCGCGCGCTTCGCGACCTCGGCCATCGGGATGTCGATGGCGTGGCGGTCCGTGGTGCGACCCCGGAACGCGTGCTCGCCGGCGTAGCCGTCGCCGAGCCAGACGCGGGCGACGAAGTCGGGGGTGACCTTCTCGAACTCGTGGAAGTAGAGGTCGAGGGCGAACAGGACGAAGACGTTCTCCTGGGTGTTGGCCCACTTGCCGGCCTTCGCATGCCCGAGGAGCCCGACGACGAGCTTGGGAATCAGGTCGCTGGTCTTCTTCTCGGCGATGAGCGACTCGAGGATGATCGCGTCGACGCGGCGGTCGGAGGCGAGGAGCAGGTGGGCGCCGTCGGCGTAGGAGGTCGTGAAGTTCGCGGCGGCGGCGGTCTCGGTGACCTTGTTGTCGAGGTGGCGCAGCATCGCGGCGCGCTCGGTGGCGGCGTCGGCTTGTCCCGCCATCACGCCGAGGAGCCAGCCGTTCGCTTCCATCGAGAGCTTGTCGACGCCGCCGGCTTCCTTGATGAGGCCCTTGGCGCGGGCGACGTCACGGTCGCCGGCGAGCATGCGCGTGTAGAGCGCGTAGCTCGTGATCGTGCGGCGGATCTCCTCGCTGTAGTAGTACGGGTAGCGGTTCTCGATCGTGCGCAGGTACTCGAGCGCGTTGTTCATCGGGCCCTGCTCGATCGCGAAGCCCTTCGCCTTC
>DATLEB010000020.1:0-41094 GCA_035525615.1 Kofleriaceae bacterium
CTAGGCGTTCTGGTTTGACAGCGTCGTCGTCGGGGAGGAATGTCCCGACGTGGCCGTCAAGAACTACGTGCTCGACACGAACGTGCTCCTCCACGACGCGCGCGCGTTCTTCGCGTTCGCGGACAACAACGTGATCATCCCGATCTACGTGCTCGAGGAGATCGACACCTTCAAGAAAGATCAGGCCGAGCTCGGCCGGAACGCGCGCCAGATCGCCCGCATCCTCGACAAGCACCGAAACGAGGGAGGTCTCTCCCATCCACAGAAGATCGAGAACGGCGGCACGGTGCGGGTCGCGCTGGCCAAGAACCCGCCCAAGAACCCGAGCTACGACTCGCGCTCGATGGACCAGCGCATCCTCGAGCTGGCCATGGAGATCCGGGACGAGTCGCCCTCGATCCCGACCATCATGGTCACCAAGGACGTGAACATGCGCGTCCGCGGCGACGCGCTCGGCCTGCCTTGCGTCGACTACGAGCCGGAACGCGTCACCATCGAGGATCTCTATCCCGGCAACCGCGAGGTCGCGGTCGACGCCCCGGCGATCGACGCGCTCTATGCCGAGGGTGGCGCCACCGTCGACGTCGAGGGTGGCCTCTATCCCAACGAGTACGTCCTCCTCAAGGACGAGGCCACCGGGAAGAGCGCGCTCGGCAAGTACGACAAGGCGACCACCAAGGTCATCCCGGTCAAGAAGCTGCGCGACGGCGTGTGGGGTATCCGCCCGCGCAACAAGGAGCAGCACTACGCGCTCGACCTGCTCCTCAACGACGACATCAAGCTGGTCACCCTGGTCGGCAAGGCCGGCACCGGCAAGACGCTCCTGGCGCTCGCCGCCGGTCTGCAGAAGGTCACCGAGGAGCAGACCTACCAGAAGCTCCTCGTCTCGCGCCCCATCTTCCCGCTCGGCCGCGACATCGGCTTCCTCCCCGGCGACATCGAGGAGAAGCTCAACCCGTGGATGCAGCCCATCTACGACAACCTCGAGCTGCTCCTCGGCCTCAACCGCAACGACAAGAAGGACGGGCGCAGCTACGCCGAGCTCATGGACCTCGGCTTCGTCGAGATCGAGCCGCTGACTTACATCCGCGGCCGCTCGCTGCCCAACGTCTTCATGATCGTCGACGAGGCGCAGAACCTCACGCCCCACGAGGTGAAGACCATCGTCACGCGCGCCGGTGAGGGCACGAAGATCATCCTCACCGGCGACCCGTACCAGATCGATCACCCGTACCTCGACTCGTCGAACAACGGGCTGACCACCGTCGCCGAGCGCTTCAAGCCCGAGGCGATCGCGGGCCACGTCACGCTCAGCAAGGGTGAGCGCAGCGCGCTCGCCGAGCTCGCGACGCAGATCTTGTGACCCGTGCGGTCGTCATCGCGGGGGTCGCGCTCGCGCTGACGGCGTGCACGGCGGCACGCGCCGACGAGGCCGGCTTCGAGCTGCGCATCGCGCCCGACCTCACCGTCGAGCAGGGCGCGAACGGCGCCATCTCCGTCGCGATCGTCCCCGCGGCCGGACGCACCGTCTCCGCCGACGGGCCGGTCCGCCTCGCGGTCTCCGGGCCCGACGCCATCGGCCTGCCGCGCCGCCGCTACGCGCGCAAGGACGCCGCCGATCCGGCCGCCGACGCGCCACGCTTCGACGTGCGCGTGAAGGCGCGCGAGCCCGGCGATCACGCCGTCGCGCTCGACGTCCGCTTCTGGCTGTGCGGCTCGCGCGTCTGCCGTCCCATCACCGTGACCCGCACGGTCACCGTGCACGTACCCGCGCCGGCGCCACCCGTCGACGCGGCGCCTCCGCCCATCGACGCCGGCGTCGATGCCGCGCCGCCCCGGGGCCGCCGCCGTTGACCGTGAAGGAGGTCGTCGCGCGCCTCCAGCGCCGCGGCTCCAGGAAGGTGCGCGACGGCATGGCGCGCTTCGGCATCCCCGCCGGCAACGCGTTCGGTGTCCGACACGGCCTGCTTCCACCTCTTCGATCGCACGGTCGCGCGTCGTCTCGCCGCCTCCGACGTCGCATCCGCGCGCTGGATCGGCAAGGACGCGCTGGGCGACCTCCGCTAACTCAGTCCGCGCCCGTCACGGCCCGCCGCCCACCACGAACGAATCGGACGGCAGCTCGACCGCCAGGTCGAAGGTGTAGTCCTCGTCCACGAACATGTCGCCCTCGTCGAAGTGCACGGTGATCCGCCGCTTCGTCATCACCGGGCCCTGCGGCGTCGGCGCGGTCCCCACCACCACGTCGCCCGACGGCTTGCCGTCCACGGAGAGGCCGAACTCCAGCTCGCCCGCCGCGCTCGTCTTCTCGCCCGTCGCGACCACCCAATCGCCCGCACCGCCGGCGGCGTGGTCCGGCCCCGGTCCGCCCATGATCAGCATCGCCACATTGTGAAGGACGCCCATGCGCGTCATCCCCACGACGATCGCCTCGGTCGTGTGCGGCTCGGTCGCGCCGCCGCTCGACGTGCGTGTGCCGTCGCTCACCCAGCGGACCTGCACCGGCTTTCCGTCGAACGTCCCCAGCGCGTCGATGCGCGCGCGATTGTCGTTCGTCGCCAGCACCGTGACGGTCAGGTCGACGGTGAAGCGCCCGGTCGCGCGCACGCGCACGTCGGCCTGCCACGCCTGCGCGTCGAGCAACGTGCGCTCGAGGCTCGCCAGATCCGCGGGCCTCGACGCCGGTTCGGGCGCGAGTGGCGGCTTCGCGCCGCAACCGGCGACAACGACAAGCGCGACGAGCGTGACGAGCGCGTGACGGAGCTGCATCGACCGGCACGGTACCGCACAAGTGTCGCGCGGCGTCCCTGCTCGCTGTGCGCTCGCGCGACACGGGGCACTCGCAACCATCGGCCGGATCTTGGCGCGTGTTCGGCACGAGTCTCGCTATTGCCCGTCTCATGCGCCTGCCCGCCTTCTTCCGCCTCTTCGGCACCTCCTTCACAGCCTCCCTCCTCTTGACTGCTGCCTGCGGTGGCGGCGGCACGGTCGGCGGCGACGACGACGGGGACGACGACGACGACGTCCCCGGCATCGACGCCGGCGATACCGACATCGACAGCCGTCCGCCTGACACCGACGGCGGCGGCGGCGACACCGACGGCGGCATGCCGGACGTGGACGCCCCGCCGTCGCCGGTGGTCCTCTCCGTCTGCGCGAGCGGCGGCGACTACCCGACCCTCGGCGCCGCCGTCGCGGCCGCGCCCGCCGGCGCGACCCTCGAGATCTGCGCGGGCACGTACTCGGACCGTCTCGGCATCAACAAGTCGCTCACGCTGCGCGGCGCAGGCAGCGCGACCACGATCCTCGATGCCGCCCAGGGCGGCTCGGCGATCGAGCTCACGGGCGCGACGCTCACCATCACCGGCCTCACCATCCAGCGCGGCCGGTCGGCGACGCAGGGCGGCGGCATCAAGTGCACCAACGCGACGCTCGCCATCTCGGCGTCGGCCCTCCTCGACAACCGCGCCGAGGCCGGCGGCGGCGGCATCGGCGGCTCCGGCTGCACCGTCGCCATCGACGGCGTTCGCTTCGACACCAACGAGGGGCGCGACTTCGGCGGTGGCATCTACCTGGTGAACAGCACCGGCACGATCGCCAGCTCGCAGTTCAACGCCAACTCGGCCGACTACGGCGGCGGCGTCAACCTGATGGACGGCGACGTCGACATCAGCGCCTCGCAGTTCACGACCAACCGCGCGCGCGTCCGCGGCGGCGGCCTCTACCAGAACTCCGACAGCACGGTCTCGAACAGCACCTTCGACCGCAACACGTCGGGCTGGACCGGCGGCGCGGTGCACGTGAACCAGCACGCGCCGACGTTCACCGCCAGCCAGTTCACCAACAACTCGACGGCGTGGGAAGGCGGCGCCTTCTACATCCACCAGGGCGGGTCGCTGCTCACCGACAACACGATCAGCAGCAACGTCTCGATCGACGACGGCGGCGGCCTGCGCATGTTCGAGACGCGGTCGCGCCTCGAGCGCAACATGATCACCAACAACCGCGCCAGCGAGGCCGACGGCGGCGGCCTCAAGAGCTCGCACCTGCCCAGCACGTTCATCGACAACATGATCATCGACAACTGGGCCGAAGGCGCCGGCGGCGGCATGGAGCTCGACAACGACGCGAGCCAGGTCCGCGGCGGCGTCATCTCCGGCAACCACGCCAGCATCGGCGGCGGCATCCACACCATGCTGTGGCCCTACAACAACGGCGTCATCGAAGACGTGCGCATCGTCGGCAACGACGCGCACCGCGGCGGCGGCATCTACATGGAGAACAGCTGGACGTTCAACACGCTGCGCCGCCTCATCATCAGCGGCAACGACGCCAACTACGGCGGCGGCGTCTACACCCGCGGCACGCCGCTGCGCATGTCCAACTCGAGCGTCTACGGCAACGTTGGCGAGGTGAACGGCGGCGGCTTCTACGTCCACTCCAGCTACCACTACCCGTGGACGAAGGAGTGCCCGTGCCCGCCCATCGATCCGGCCGCCGACGTCTCGTTCGTGGTCATCGACGGCAACACCGGCGGCAGCGGCACCGGCATGTGGATCAACGCGCCGAACATCACCTTCCGCAACTCGATCATCACCGGCACCGGCACGGTGGTGCACGTCGCCGAGCACACGGTGCCGCCGCCGCCGATGAGCCCGCCTGGCACGCCGTCGACGATCGTGCAGACCCCGCCGCCCGGCTACATGTACAACAACACGTACCCGGCGACGTTCTTCGGCATGAGCGACCCGACGGGCTCGAGCGGCAACATCACCAGCAACCCGAGGTTCGTGAACGCGGACATGGGCGACTTCCACCTCGCCAGCGGCAGCGCGAGCATCGACGCCGCCGAGCCGGCGATGACCGACCTCGACGGTTCGCGCGCCGACCAGGGTTTCTACGGCGGCCCCGGCGCCCCGGCCACGGGCAACTGAGCTAGCGCCAGCCGGTGACGACTTCTCGTAGCTCGCCGATGCGCGCCTTGCTGAGGGCGCCCACCGCGGCGAGCACGAGTGCGTCCGGAGTCAGGACACGGCGCGCGGCCTCGACGATGTCGTCGGCGGTGACGCGCGCCATCGCCGCGAGGCGCTCGGTGAGCGGCGGCGGGTTGTAATAGAGGGCGGTGCCGCCGAAGAAGCCGGTCATCGCCGCGGTGTCGTCGAGGGACGCCAGCGTCTCGTAGCGGTAGCGGGTGCGGATCTTGGTCAGCTCGTCCTCGCTGACCTTCTCGTCGCGCAGTCCGCCGACCAGCTTGAGGATCTCGGCGACCAGCGTCGGCAGCTTGGCGTTGGCGGTCGCGCTCGTGACCTCGAACAGCGCGGCGTCGGCGAGCGGCTCGATGCCCGCGCCCACCGAGTACGCCAGGCCCTTCTGGTCGGCGAGCTGGTAGTGCAGCCGCGTCGACATGCCGTCGTCGAGCGCGCGCAGCAACCCGACGAAGGCGTGGTAGCCGGGGTCGAGCTCGGGCACGCCGCGGAACAGCATGGCGAGCGTGGTCTGCGCCCCCGAGTCCTTCACGTGTTTCCACCGCGGTCCGCCGGGGCCCGGCGGCGCCGGCTCCGGCTCGGCCGCGGCGCCCACCGGCAAGCCGCCCAGGTGGCGGCGGGCCTGCTCGACGACCTCGTCGTGCACGACCGGCCCGGCCACGCACACGATCATGTTGCGCGCGCCGTAGAAGCGCGCGAAGTGGCCGCGAACGTCCTTCTCCGAGAAGCCGCGGACGTTGTCGCGCGGACCGATGATGCGCTGGCCCAGCGCGTGGTCACCGAACATGAGGCCGCGCGCGATGTCGTCGACGTTGATCTCGACGTCGTCCTCGTCGTAGTCCTCGTTGATCTCCTCGAGGACGAGGGCGCGCTCGAGCTCGATGTCGCCGAAGCGGGGACGCCCGAGGAGCTCGCCGAGCAGCTCGAGCCCGGCCTCGACGCGCTCGGGCTCGAAGCCCATCGAGAACAGCGTGTAGTCGCGGCCGGTCTCGGCGTGGAGCGTCGAGCCGAGCCGCTCGATGGCGGTATTGAGGGCCAGGGACGTCGGAAATCGCTCCGTGCCGCGGAACAGCATGTGCTCGACGAAGTGCGACAGCCCGTTGGTCTCGGGGCTCTCGAAGCGCGACCCCACCTTGATGAAGGCGGCCACGGTGGCCGTGTGGAGGTGGGGCAGGGCCACGGTCGTGACCCGGAGGCCGTGGTCGAGCACGGTGGTCGCAACGGCTGGATCGGCAGGGACGGGCACCGGGGGTGAGCAGTAGCACGCCCGCGGCCTCCTGCGAGGGCGGTTGACCCCCGCGTGCGGGGGCGGTATCAACAAGCGGCGCCATGTTGCTGAAAAAGATCGTGGTGGCCGAGGACGACGACGCCATCGCTCACATGGTGAGCATGGCGCTGGGCGACGCGGGATTCCTGTGCCTGCGTGCCTTCGACGGGGAGGAAGCGCTGCGCCTGGTGCGCGCCCACGACCCGGACCTCCTCATCCTCGACGTGATGATGCCCCGGGTCGACGGGCTCGAGGTCGCGCGCCGCCTCAAGGCCGACGTCATGTGGTCGCGCACGCCCATCCTGATGCTGACGGCGCTCGCCTCCGTCGACAACTCGGTGGAGGGCCTGGACGCCGGCGCCGACGCGTACATGACCAAGCCGTTCGACCTGCGCGAGTTCTCGGCGCGCGTGCGGGCGATGATCCGCTCCACGCGCCGCGAGCGCGACCGCAACCCGACCACGGACCTGCCGGGCTCGCGCGCGATCGATAACCACCTCGAGGAAGTGCTCAAGGTCGGTCGGCCGAGCGCGGTTCTGCACATCGACGTGCTCCAGTTCGACGCGTATCAGGACAAGATCGGGTTCGCCCGCTCCGAGGACGCGGTGCGCGCCCTGGCCCGGCTCGTCCTCGACGAGGCGCGGACGGCGTCGGAGGGCGGCGCGTTCGTCGGCCACCTCGGCGGCTCGGACTTCATCGCGGTCGCGGCGGCCAGCGCCGCGCAGTCGCTCGCGGAGCGCCTCATCGAGGCCAGCAACACGCGGCGCACCGAGCTCTTCCCCGGTGACAGCGGCGACCTGGCGGTGGTCATCGCGCTCGCGTCGACGGAGGGGCTGGGCGCGCAGGGCTTCGACGAGCTCGGACGCCGGCTCGGTCAGGCGATGCGCGCGGCCAAGGAAGCCGGCAAGGCCGGCTGCGTGACCTGGCCCGTCGCGAAGAAATGACCAAAGGCGAGCCGCCGAGCGGCGACGAGATCGGTCACGCCGATACGCTCGCCTCGGACGGTGCGTCGAGCGGCGGAGGCTCGCCGCTGCAGTCGCCGTCGCCGTCGGAGGCGCCGCTATCGACGTCGGGGAGCACGGTCATCCGCGGCGTCGGCCCGGGCGACAAGCTCGGACGCTACGAGCTCGGCGACGAGCTGGGCGCCGGCGGCATGGCGTCGGTGTACCGCGCGCGGGACAGCGAGCTGCGGCGCGACGTCGCCGTGAAGGTGCTGTTCCCGCACCTGGCCAAGAAGCCGGACATCACGCGCCGCTTCCAGCGCGAGGCGCGCGCGGCCGCGGTGCTCGAGCACCCGAACATCCTGCGCGTCTACGACGTCGGCGCGAGCGCGGGCCTGCCGCCGTACATCGTGATGGAGCTGGTGCGCGGGCAGAGCTTGCGCGAGGTCGCCGAGGCGCACGGCCCGATGCTGGCCGAGCTGGTCGCGTGCGTGGGCGTGCTGATGTGCGAGGCGCTCGCGGTGGCGCACGCCGCCGGCATCGTCCACCGCGACGTGAAGCCGGGCAACGTCATGCTCTCGGACGACGGGCGGCTGCTGCTGGCGGATTTCGGCGTCGCGCGGCTCGACGACGACGACTCGCTCGTGACCAAGAGCGGCGCGCTCCTCGGCACGCCGTCGTTCATGGCTCCCGAGCAAGCGCTGGGCAATCCCGTCGACGCGCGCAGCGATCTGTATTCGGTGGGCGCGTCGCTGTACCAGCTCGCGACGGGCGGGCTGCCGTTCAGCGGGCCGACCGCGAAGATCGTGGCCGACGCCTCGCGCGGAGCGGCGCAGCCGGCGTTGCGGCGGCGGCCGTCGGTGGGCGCGGAGATGTCGCGCTTCATCGAGCGCCTGATGTCGCCCGATCCCGACAAGCGGCCGGCGACCGCGAAGGCCGCGGCCGCCGAGCTGCAGGCGCTGGCGACGGCGGGCGGCATCGGCGATCCCGCCGACGAGGTGAAGGCGTTCGCCGCCGACCGCAAGGGCTGGGAGCAGGTCCACACGACGATCGTCGTCGAGAAGCTGGTCGAGCGCGCGCGTGCCGTGCGCACCAGGTCGCTGCCGCAGGCGCTCGCGCTGATCGATCGCGCGCTCGCGCTCTTGCCCGAGCACGCCGGCGCGCAGGAGCTCGCCGCCGAGCTGCAGGCGCCGGCCTCGCGCCGCTGGCTCGTGATCGCCATCGGCGGCCCCGCGCTCGCGCTCGCGGCGACCGGCGCGTACATGCTCACCCGTGGCGACGACACGCCCGCCGCGGACGCGCTCGCGCTCGCCGCCGAGGATGCGGCTGCCGACGCGACGGGGGACGCGGTTGCCGATGCGGCCGCGGGAGCCGGGGCGCAGGTGACGGAAGACAGCGGACCGGCGACGGAAAGCGGGACACGCGGACCGGACGCGGGGGTGGCGAGCACACGCATCCGCGACGCCGGCGCGCGCCTCGCGATCGACGCGAGCCCGATGCGCGCGCCGCCGATCGACGCCGCCGCGATGCTCGCGCCGCCCGTCGACGCCTCCGCGACGCCCATCGATGCCGCGCCCGCCCCCGCGCTCACGCCCGCGCGCATAACCTTCGCGTTCGACACCTGGTGCGAGCTCGTCGTCGGCGATCAGCCGCGCGGCCGCGCCGATCGCGAGCTGACGATCACGCTCGAGCCCGGTCGACACCGCGCGCGCTGCAGCCAGGGCCCCGGCCTCGAGACGTGGACCGGCACCGTCGACGTGAAGGCCGGCGTCGACCGGCGCGTCCAGGGCACGCTCCTCGAGCCCGTCGACGTCCTCGTCGACGTCGGCGACGGCGTCCGCATTGGCGGCAAGGACACCGTGAAGCGCGGCGAGCGCACCAAGCTCAAGCCCGGCCGCTACCGCATCGAGGTCCTCGCCGGCTCGAAGGCGCGTTCGCCGGTCTACCTCACGATCCCGCGGGTCGAGCAATGCACACTCCGGGACAAGCCGGCCCTCGACTGTTACCGCTGACGGACGCGAACCCGGACACCCCTGTCGCGATCCGCCGTTCCTGCCGGGAGCGGTGCCGGCCGTCACGGGCCCGACTACCTTGGGGATTCGCCACTTGCGCGTGGCAAGGCCGTTGCATCACGATCGGCTCGTGCAGCGCTCCGCCCGTCGCCTCGGCAGCGTCCTGGCCCTCGCCCTGGGCAGCGCATCCGCGTCGGGCTGCTTCTACGGGGACGTCATCAACGAGCGCCCGAGCGCCGCCATCGAGCGTCTCGGCGCCGGTATCCCGTTCCGCGGCGGCACCCTGCAGTTTCGCGCGGTCGTCGACGATCCCGATCGCGATCCCACGCAGCCGACGTGGCGCTTCGAGGCGTGCAACGCGGGCAACATCTGCGCCGCCGACGAGACCGGCTCCGACCCGCTCTTCACCGTGACCGTCCCGCCGATGGTCGAGGGCCGACCGACCACGCGCGTGGTCGTCACGCTCGACGTCGAGGACATCTACGGCGCCACCGCGCGGCCCGCGCAGCGCCTCGAGCTCGACGTCGACAACAACGCGCCGACCGCCGCCGTCCAGAAGCGCGGCCGGGAGATCGCCGGCAAGTTCCCGCCCGACGTGCCCATCGTCATCAGCGCGCGCGGCATGGACGTAGACGGCGACAGCACCACGCTGGTGTGGGAGCTGCTCCCCGCGCGCAACTCCGTCGAGGCCGACCGCGTCTGGCAGACGTTGCCCGACCCCATCAGCGGCGGCGAGGAGCGCCGGCTGGTGCCCGACGTCGATGGCGACTGGAAGGTGAAGATCACCGTCGCCGACGACATCGACACGACCATCTACGAGGAGACGATCATCGTCGTGCCCGATCAGCCGCCCTGTCTCGGCGCGCTCGATCCCGCGCCGCCGCCGGCCGGCTCGTCGATCGTGCTCGATGCGCCGCGGCGCATCGGCGTGCTCGTCGTCGAGGACGATCTCGATATCTACCCGGCGCCGCCGCCCGACGATCCGTATCTCGGTCCCGCGGGCCTGCGCTGGTACGTGCGTGCGCCCGGCACGACGTCGTACGCGCTGGTCGACACCGACGTCGGCGGCCTCGAGCTCGACCCCGCCCACTACGATCCCGGCGACCGCCTCGACGTGCGCGTCGAGATCGACGATCGCCTCGGCCGTGCCGTGCAGTGTGCGGAGGGGGTCGCGACGTGCAGCCTCGGACAGAACACGTGCCTCCAGCGCCAGACCTGGTCCGTGGAGGTGCGGTGATGCGTCGCCTCCACCTCGTCCCGTGCCTCGTGCCCGCGCTCTTCGCGCTCTCCGCGTGCGGCGCGGGCGGTGCCGGCGACGACGACGGCAACCTCGTCGACGGCGGCGCGGGCGACGCCGCGCCGACCTGCAACGCCGTCGTCCAGTTCGAGCCGACCATGCCGGTCGCGCCTGCGACGATCGTCGCGCGCGGCGACGTCTTCAACGCGTCGGGAGTCATCACGTACGGCTGGCAGGTCCGCCGGCAGGGCGTCGACGTGGCGTTCACGCCGCTCGACAACGACTCGCGCGACATCCAGTTCGAGGCCACGCAGCCCGGCGTCTACGAGGTGTGGCTCGAGGTCGGCAGCGGCTGCGCCGGCTTCTACGGTCAGCTCAACGTGATGCAGCAAGGCGCGCAGACGCGCTCGGTGCGCCTGCGGCTCGTGCCGCCGTCGTCGGTGTCGGCGCCGCCGCAGGAGCGCGCGATCGTCATCTCGGGAGGCGCCGACTTCTCCGCGGGCGTGGTCTCGCTCGACGCGGGAAACATCTTTCCGATGGTGGTGCGGACGCCGGCCCTCGAGCCCGTGCCCGCCTACGTGCGGTTCACGTCGCGGGCGACGCCCGACGCGGTCGTCGAGACCTTCAGCGACACGAACGGCGTCCTGAACGCGCGGCTCGTGGGAGGGCGCTACGACGTCCTCGTCGTCCCGACCTCGCCGACCCTGCCGCCGCGCGCATTCCTCGACTGGGATCCCATCCTGGGCACGCTGTCGATCGACAACGGCATCACGCTCGGCGGGTCGGTGCTCGACGCCGCCGGCGCGCCGGTCGCGGGCGCGCGCGTGTCGCTCACGTCGGGCGGCGTGCCGTCGACGGTCGCCACCACCGCCGCCGACGGCTCCTTCTCGCTGCGCTGGCGCGAGGGCGCGAGCATCGAGAAGGTGACGGTCGTGCCGCCGGTGGCCAGCGATCTGCCGCGGCTCGACGCGCAGGTCGAGATCGGCGCGCGCACGGCGATCGTCATCCGCCACGCGGCGGTCTCGTCGAGCGACGTCGGCAACACGCTCGTGCGCGTCGGCGGGTCGCCGGCCGCGTCGACCGACGTGCTCGTCGATCTCAGCCTCGCGATGGCCGGCACGATCCGCGACAGCGGCGGCACCAACGTGCTGGCGCAGGCGACCGGCTCGCATCGCACCACGCTGCGCACCGATGCCAGCGGCCGCCTTCCCGCGGCGCGCTTCGTCGACGGCGCGGGCGCCGTGTTCATCGCGTCGGCCGGCCCGGGCGCGCTCTCGCCGATCTCGCTACCACTCGGCGGCACGCTCGACGCCGCGGCGCCCGTCACCGTGACCGGTCATGTCCTGCGCTCGAGCGGCGCCGATCGCAGCGGCGCTCGCATCCGGGCCACGCTCACCGGCGCCCTCGCACACGCCGGCGCGCCGGTACCGACGGTCTCGGCCGGCTCCGACGGCCGCTTCGCGCTCTCGCTCGCCGCCGGCGCGAGCTATGCCGTGGTGCTGTCCGATCCCACGTACGACGACGCCGCGCTCGTGGTGGACATCGCCGCCGCCGCGACCGCGAACCTCGGCGATCGCACGCTGCCCGCCGCGATCGCGATCAGCGGCGAGGTCCGCGCCACCGGCCAGAGCGTAGGCGCGCGCGCCGTCGGCGTGGCCGCGCTGTGCAACGACACCTGCACGGGCATCGATCGCGCGCGCCCGCTCGGCGACGCCGTGACCGACGCCGCGGGACGCTTCGTCGTCGCCGTGCCTGACCCGGGCGTGAGCCCGCAGTGAGCGCCAGGGACCGATCGTGAGCTGTCCTCGCGTGTACGATGGGGCCGTGGGTCGCCTCGTCTGCGCGCTCGTGCTGCTGGTCGTCTTCGCGTCAGGGTTCGCCGGTGCCGGTGCGGCCCACGCCCAGGGCAGCCGCGCGACGATCGCGCTCATCCCGTTCACCGCCGAGAAGCGCCTCAGGCTCTACGGCAAGCCGGTCGCCGCGGAGGTCACGCGCGCCCTGCGCGATGCCGGCCTCGACGTGCAGCTCGTGAGCGACGGCGATCCCGTGCCCGCCCGCGCGCGTCTCGTCGTCGACGGTCGCCTCGTGAAGCGCGGCGGCGGCGTGGTGATCGAGTCGCGCATCCGCGATCCCGAACGCGGCGTCGACGTGGCGCGTCCCTCGGGCGCGGCCGCCTCGCTCGACGACATCGATCACGCCGCCAGCGCCGTCGCCGCCGAGCTCGTCGTCGCGATCCGCGCCGGCCTCGCGACGCAGGACGACCAGGCCGCGCGCGCCGCGGCCGCGCTCTCGCGTCCCGCGCCGCCGACGGGACCGACGCCGCCCGATCATCCGACCGTGCGCGTGCCGCCGCGCGACAGCCGTCCGCTCGCGATCGTGGTCGTGAGCGCGCCCGGCCTGGCCCGCGACAAGACCGCGCCCACCGATGTCGCGCCGCTCTTCGCGCCCGCCGCCGTCGAGCTGGCGCGCCGCCTCGGGCACCGCGCCGCCGTCGAGACCGCGCCCGCGCCGCCGGCGCCGCCGATCGACCCTCAGGTCGCGTCGCAGCGCCGCGCCTCGCTGCTCGTCGGCTTCGAGCTCCTCAGCTTCACCTCCGGCACGCAGCGCGACATTCCCGTGGCGCGCGCCCGCGCCCGCGTCACCGTGTTCGACGCCAGCGGCAAGCAGCTCTACCGCCGCATCGTTCGCACCGACACGCTCGTCGGCAGCCGCGGCGATCGCGTCGACACGCTGATCCGCTTCGCCGCCGCGCAGGTGACCGACGTCGCGGCGCCGCGCATCCGCGAGCGCCTCGAGGCGCGATGATCCATCGGGTCCTGCTGGCGCTCCTGATCCTGACTGCCGTCGCGCACGCGCAGCCGGGTCAGATGCAGTCGCCGGTCGATCGCATCGCGGGCGCCGCCGCCGCCGCCGACGACAAGGACTGGGAGCGTGTGATCGTGCTGGTCGGCGACATCCCCGCCGACCCCGACGTCACGTCCGTCGACCGCGCCGAGGCGCACCGCCTCCTGGGCATCGCCGAGTTCTATCGCCAGCGCTACGACCGCGCCGAGGCGCACTTCGTCGCGTACCTCAAGATCGAGCTCGACGGTCAGCTCGACATCGGCCTGTTCTCGCCCGACGTCGTGCAGTTCTTCGACAACGTGAAGGCGAAGCACGCCGCCGAGCTGCGCTCGCTGCGACCGCGCGCGCGGCGCTGGGCCGTCCTCAACTTCGTGCCGCCCGCGGGCCAGTTCCAGAACCGTCAGGGCATCAAGGGCTGGGTGCTCGGCGGTCTCGGCGCGGCCCTCCTCGCCACCAACCTCACGACCTACGTGATGCTCGACCGCATGTGCAGCGACATCGATCGCACCTGCGAGTCCGGCAGCCAGTCGCGCGCCGAACGCGCGCGCACGATGGTGACGATCAACTCCGTCTCGGGCGCCGCGCTCATCGGCCTCTACGTCTACGGCGTGATCGACGGCTTCCGGCACTACCGGCGGACCCGCGCGACGGTGACCGTCACCCCGGTGTCGATGGGCGCACACGGCGGCGGCATCGGCCTCACGGGCACGTTCTGATCACTGTCGTCTCCTGCCCGTGGTCTGGCGGCGACATGTACGACAGCGGCGACAGACGATGTCGCCTGTGGGTCAGGGGTTCTGCCCCCCTTTTACATTGAGATCGACGCAGCGCTGCGTCACCATGGTTCGGCGTGCGACAGGCAATCCCCTTCGGGAAGTACCTCCTCCTCGATCGAATCAGCGTGGGCGGGATGGCCGAGGTCTTCAAGGCGAAGAGCTACGGCGTCGAGGGGTTCGAGAAGGTCATCGCCATCAAACGGATCCTTCCGTCGATGGGCGAGGACCGCGACTTCATCAAGATGTTCATCGACGAGGCGAAGATCGTCGGTCAGCTCTCGCACGCGAACATCTGCCAGATCTTCGAGCTCGGCCGCACCGACGGCGCGCACTTCATCGCGATGGAGTACATCTGGGGCAAGGATCTGCTCCAGATCCAGAACCGGCTCCGCAAGCTGAAGGGGCAGATGCCGGTGGCGATGGCGTGTTTCCTCATCGCCAAGGTGTGCGAGGGCCTCGACTACGCGCACAAGAAGCGTGACGCGCTCGGGCGCCCGCTCGAGATCGTCCATCGCGATTGCTCGCCGCAGAACATCCTCATCTCGTACGAAGGCGAGGTGAAGATGATCGACTTCGGCATCGCCAAGGCGGCGTCGCGGTCGTCGAAGACGCAGGCCGGCGTGCTGAAGGGCAAGTTCGGGTACATGTCGCCCGAGCAGGTGCGCGGCCTGCCGCTCGATCGCCGCAGCGACCTCTTCAGCATCGGCACGATCCTCTACGAGTGCCTGACCGGCGATCGCCTGTTCGTCGGCGAGACCGACTTCTCGACGCTCGAGAAGGTGCGTAACGTCAACGTGCCGTCGCCGCGCTCGATCAACCCGAACATCCCCGAGGCGGTCGACGCGATCATCATGAAGGCGCTCGCGCGCGACGCCGAGGATCGCTACCAGTGGGGCAGCGAGCTGGTGGGCGACCTCCAGCGCTACCTCATGTCGCAGGAGCAGGTCTTCACGGCCAAGTCGCTGGCGGGCTGGCTCAAGGAAGCGTTCGCCGCCGATCTCGAGAAGGAGCGCCAGCAGCTCGAGTCGTTCAAGAAGGTCGGTCGCGAGGGCCTCAGCGCCGGCGTGCCCCACGCCGAGGCCAAGCTCGACGTCGTCGAGCATCTCGGCGTGGCGGGCCAGTCGGAGGATCCGACGATCCTCGGCGGCCCGAGCTTCGACGACATCATCGCGGAGCAGGCGGCGGCCGGAAACGCCGACGTCGCCGCGATGGTGCGCGGTGGTCAGTCGCACGCGCAGGCGCAGGCGCAGGCCAGCGCCGGCGACGAGTTCGTCGAGGAAGGCCCGACCGAGATCTTCGGCGAGATCAGCGAGGTGTCCGCGCTCTCGGAGAACGCGCCCGCCGCCGGTACGCCCGCGGTGGTCGTCTCGCCATCCATGAGGCAGCCCCGCAACCCGACGCCGCAGCCCGGTCGTCCGACGTCGAGTGGGCCGGCGGTCGCGCCTCGCAACACGCCGCCGCCACAGCTCAGCAATCCCGGCGACCGCACGATCTCGCCGCTGGCCGGCATGTCGATTCCGGTGCCGTCGGCGCTGCAGCCGCCGCCGGGCGCATCGCCCGCGTCGCAGGCCAAGACCATCCTCGGCATGCAGGCGCCGGTGTTGCCGCTGCAGCCGCCGCCGACGGGGCAGGGACCCGTGGTCGATCCGGCCGCGGCGCTCGCCGGACTCTCGGCGGGACAGATCCACGGCCCGGGCTCGGCCGCGGCGATCCCGATGCCCGGCTTCCCGGCACCGGATCACTTCCCGCTCGGTTCTCATCCACCGCACCAGGCGTCGCATCAGGGGCCGCATCATTCGCCGCAGCAGGGTCAGCCGTATGGCCAACCCGGCGGCGGCATGCCTCCGTATCCCAACGCCCAGGCCCAGGGGCCTGCCGGCATGATGCCGTATCCGGGCGCGCCGGGCGGCGCGGCGTTCGGGGGCGCCGCGCCGTTCGGTGGTCCTCCTCAGCAGCCGTATCAGGGGATGCCGCAGTACCCGGGCTATCCACCGCCTGGATATCCCGGACCGCAATACCCGCACTACCCGGGGTACGGGCCGCCGCAGGGCGCCAATGCCGCTGGCGTCGACATGACGTCGAAGCGGCGGAAGAAGCCGTCGCTCGCCAAGGACATCGCGATCGGCATCGGCATCGCCGCGGTGGTGCTCGGTGCCTTCGCGATCGTGAAGTTCGTCGTGCTCGCCGACAGCGGCAAGGGTGCGGCGGTCGCGGCCTCGGCCAGCGGCAGTGGCTCGGCATCCGCGAGCGGCAGTGGCACTGGCTCGGCGGAAGTCGGCGTCGCTGCCGGCACTGCGCCGGGCAGCGCGGCGGCGATCGATCCGGCGACGGCGCCCGATGCGGCCGCGGCGCCGGCAGCGGATCTCGTCGACGCGGGCGCGGCCGTGGCCATCGTCGAGGACGCGGGCGCGGCGGCGGCTGCGCCGGATGCGGCGCCGGCCGTGGCAGTCGCCGTCGATGCCGGCACCGTCGGTGCAGCGGTCGTCTCGATCGACGCGGGCGAGCCCAAGGTCGCGGTCGTGGTTCCCAAGCCCGACACCAAGCCCGACACCAAGCCCGACAGCAGGCCCGATCGCCGCAAGCCCAAGACCGACGGCAAGGTCGACACGCGGATCGATCTCGACGAGCCGCGCCCGGACATCGTCACGCCGAAGACCGATCCGAAGCCGAAGGTCGACTCCAAGACCGACCCCAGGCCGGATCCCAAGGCCGACGCGAACGTCGGCTACCTGACCGCCTACGCGACGCCGTTCGCGCAGGTCTCGGTCGACGGCAAGCCGACCGGCAAGACCACGCCGATCACGCCCATGGGCAAGATCGCGCTCACGCCCGGCATCCACAAGGTGACGTTCTCCGTCGGCCGCGAGAAGTTCACCTACACCGTGAAGATCGAGGCGGGCAAGACCGCCAAGATCACCAAAGACCTGCCGGTCACCGCCAACCCGGAGTGATCACCGGCCTGCTCAGCAGTCGATCAGCGGCGGATCAGCGGGTCGATCAGCGGGTCGATCAGCGGCTGAGGCGGATCGTCGCCGTGAAGAGCGAGAGTGCGATGGCGCCGACGACGAGGTTGCCGATGACTGCGAGCATGGGTTTGTGATCCTAGTGAGCGCCGCTCTCGGGATCCAGAAAACGGCGGGTGGCACTTCTATCGCAGATAGTCGCCGTTGCCCAGCACGCCCAGCCGTCCAATCGTGAACGGGCCGGTCGGCCCCATCGCCGTGTCGTCCGCGCTCGCCTCCACGTAGTAGAGGAGGTAGCCCGGCCTCGCGCCATCGTCGTCCACGAGCTGGACCACACCCGGCGACAGCTCCTCCTTGTGGTCGAGGAACGCATCGACGCGATCGACGACCGGCCCGTAGGGCCATGTCACGAGCGACGTCGGATCGTCGAGGCTCGCGCGCGCGTAGCCGATCGAGAAGTTGGGCGGCAGCGGCACGGTCATGCCGAACTGCTCCGAGTCGGCGCTCTCGCGGCCGAACGCGGAGTACCACAGCCGCAGCGACGGACCGTCGGGACCCTCGGTGATGGCGGCGTGCGGGCTCCGCACCGCGACCACGTCGGTCCAGAACGGATCGGTGGGTCCGGTCACGGCGACGCTCACCGCGCTCGGCTGCAGCACCGGACCGCGCACGGTGAGCATCCCGCCCGGCGAGCCGGTGGCGAGGCCGATCGCCGCGCCGTCGCCGATCTCGTAGTAGACCGCGACCGAGTCGTTGGGCAGGAGCACCGCGCTCGGCGAATGAATCGCCGTCGGGCCCGCGCCGCCGGTGAGCACCACCGTGCCCGGCTGGAACGAGAAGCCATCGGCGGAGCGGGCGACCTTGATGGCCGCGCCGTCACCGCTCTCGTAGTACAGGAGCCACTCGGTGGCGGTGCGCACGATCGACGGCGCGTGTGCGGCGCCGCCGTCCTCGAGCGCCGGCTGCGCCGGCTCGAACTCGAAGCGGATGCCGTCGTCGGAGATGGCGCGCCAGATCGCGCGCTGTGGCTGCACCGCGTCGCCGACCTCGACGTACAGCACCATGCGCGGCGACTCGCGCTGCGCGACGGCGAACGGCTCGAGCACGAGGCGCGGGACGCGCTGCACGTGGCAGCGCTCGCTGGCCTGGCAACCCGAGTCGTCGGCGCAGTCGACCGTGACGCAGTAGTTGCGGCTCGAGCAGACCTCGCCGCGCTGGCACTCGGCCGAGGTGTCGCAGCGGCCGCGGCAGGTGCCGTTGAAGCACTCCTCGCCCGACGCGCAGTCGGTGGCGTCGGCGCACTTGGTGTCGCAGCGGTTCTCGCTGAACGAGCAGCTGCGGCCGCCGCTACAGTCGGACGCCGACGAGCAGTACGCGACGGTGCAGCGCCCGCACACGCACGTCTCGCGCGACTCGCAGTCGTCATCGGCGAGGCACGGATCCTCGACCTGGTTGCGGTCGTAGCAGAAGCCGCCCGGCGTCGAGGTCGGCGGCCCGAGGAACTGGTTGCCGAGGCAGGTCGGCGCGGGCCCGAGGTCGGTCCACGGCGCGATGCCGTCGCCGACGCGCGCGCCGGTGAAGTCGTCCTCGGGCAGGAAGCCGCAGCCTCCCGCGAGCACGACGGCGAAGACGAGCGCGCGCATCCTCATCAGAATCGTACCGTCGCCGAGCAGCCGGCGTGCAGGATGTTTCCGTCCGACGAGAAGGCCTCGCCCGGGAAGGTCTCGAGCTGCTTCTGTGTGAGCTGGTGCGCGACGTGCTGCCACTGCACCGCCACGTCGAGCTCGATCGGACGGGTCAGGATCGGCGCCCAGTCGGCGAGCGTGATGCCGCCGCCCGCGGTGAGCTCGACGCGATCGCCGTCGGCCCAGCTCGTGAGCCCGGTCTGCGGCGGCACCGGCGTGGGCTTGTAGGCGGCGCCGGCGCGCACGCTGAAGTCGGTGCGCGCGCCGCGATGCTTGTACTCGACGCCGAGCTTGGCGTCGACGGTGTCGGTGAACGCCGACGGCGGCACCGTCGTCGACACCAGCGGTGGCGCGATGTCGAGCGCGATGAGCACCGCGAGATCGGCGGACGCGGGATACGCCGACCAGCGGTTGAACGTGAGGTCGGCCTCGAGCGTGAGGTCGGGCAGGACGTCGACGGCGACGCCGCCGCCCACGCGCGCCGGCGTGAAGTAGTTCGACGCGCGCAGCGACACCAGCACGTCGCCCGTGACCACGCCGGCGATCTGCACGTTGGCGAGGATGTCGAGCGCGAGATCGAGCGCGAGCTTGCCGCGGTACGTGAGCCCGGCGCGGACGCGCGGATGCGGCTGCAACCAGACGCCGATTAGCGGCGCCACGCGCACCGGCAGCTCGACGTCGAGCTCGGCCTCGCCGACCTTCTCGCCGGCGACGATGCCGACGTCGAAGACGATCTTCTTGCTCTTGGCGTTGGCGAGGATCGACGCGCCCGCGCCGAACGCGAGCTTGCCCTGGTACGACACGGCGGCCACCGGCTCGACGACGGCGCGGTGCGGATCGTTGTCGAGCAAGACGAAGTGCGGCTCGTTGCTGGGAATGAGCTGCAGCCGCGCGAGGAACTGATCGGGCAGGTAGAGCGCGATGCCTGTGCCGAGCGTCCAGCTCTCGTCGAGCTTGATCGGGATGGCGAGGCCCATCGACGTGCCGTGCGCGTCGAGCACGCTGGCGTCGCGCCCGTTGACGTTCAGCTGCATCGCGCCGTAGCCCCAGCCGATCAACAGCTCGGGATACAGGCCGAGCGCGACGCCGGCGGCATTGTGATGCGCGGCCTCGGCGCCGTGGGCGCTCGCCGTGCGCGCGCCCGCGGTGCCTGCGGCAGCCGCACCGAAGCCGAACTGGTCGAGCGGATCGGCGGCGGCGGTGGACGCGGCGGCGGTCACGAGGGTGAGCGCGAACGTCGAGAGCCTGGCCGCCGCGTTCACAGCTCCACCTCCATCGTCATGCCACCCGCGAACACCTGTCCGCCCGAGTCGATGCGCGGATAGCCGGGATTCGAGATCTGCGCGCCCTGCGAAGCCGGATCGTTGGCGTCGTCGGTGACCTCGTCGCGCAGCCCGTCGAAGCTGTCGCCGTCCTCGCCCGCGGCGAACACCGACTTGCGGAGCGTGCGCGGCTGCACGATCTGCGTCTGCACGTGCAGGTCGACGCGCACGCGCTTGCCCTTGGCGCGCAGCTGGATGACGCCGATGCCGGCGCCGATCGTGTGGTGCGGTCCGTCGAGCAGGTTGGTGACGCCGGGCTGGACGGCCGGCACCGGCGACGTCTCGAACGCGTAGCCGCCGCGCAGGATGAAGTTCTCCGCGAGCGTCGCCTCGGCACCGATGCGCCCGCCGAACGTGTCCTTCCACGGCACCGACGGCAGCTCGGCGGCGAGCGGGCCGACCAGCGGCAGCTCGCTCTTCACCTCGACGAACGGCCCGGGATACTCCGACCAGCGCGCGTACGTCAGGTCGGCGCTCACCGTCGCCATGTCGGTCATCCACGCGACGCCGGCCGCCGCCTGCGTCGGCGAGAACTGCCCCGACGCGCGCAGATCGAGATCGATCGGCTCGCCGGCGACCTCGGTCTCGGCGCGCGTCGCGAACGGCACCTCGAAGCGCTGGCGGAACACGAGCGCGGCGCGAAGCGCATCGAGCGGCTGCCACGTCGCGCCGGCGATCACGCGGGCCACGCCCGGCACCTTCTCGTCCACGCGGGCGTCGAGCGCGCGCGTCGAGCCCTCGCTCGCCTGCAGCGCGCCGCCGAGCCCGGCCATGAAGTTGGCGGCGAGCCCGACGTGGATCGTCGGCGTGATCTTCACACCGACGCCGGGGACGATGACGAGGCGCTCGGTGCGCCCCTGGTAATACGGATAGAACGGCTCGTCGGGAAAGCGCGCGACGATGCGCGCGATCGTCCCCGGCAAGACGTACATGCCGAGCCCGACGTGGATGCGATCGGCGAGCGGCCCGCCCAGCGGCGCGGGTGCCGTGAGCCCGAAGATGCCGCCCGCCGGATCGGTGAGCCCGGTGCGGCGGTCATTGATGCGCAGGTTGGCGAACGCACCCTGCGCGCCGAGCGTGAGTCGCTTGCCGTGGTTGCGCGCGAGCCCCGCCGGATTCACGAGCGTCGCCGCCATGTCGTCTACCGAGGCGACACCCGCACCCGCTTGCGCGGCCTGCCGGCTGCCGAGTCCGAACACCTCCGCGGGGTTCGCGTGCGCCTGCGTGATGCCGGTGGTGGCGGCACCGACGCCGGCGACTGCAGCGCCGACGATCACGACCCCGAGGTGACGCACGTCGCGGCATTAGACACGATGCGTCGGGAGGACCTCAAGCAGTGCTATCGTGCTTCGACGATGTGCCGAGTGACGCTCATGACGGCCGTGCTGTTCGCGACGGCCAGCGCGTGTGGTGGCGGTGACGGCGGCGGGAACGTCGACGCGCGCGTCTTCGGCGAGCAGTGCCGCCCGGGCGGAACGTTCGACATCAACAGCCGCGCCGCCGTGCTCGGCACGCTCAACGTGCACGTCAACGCATCGGGCCTCGTCGAGGTCGACACCACCGCCGAGCTCCTCCTCGTGATCGACATCGTGCAGAACGGCACGCAGGTGCAGGTCGTAGCCGGCGGCTGCGGCATCGTGATCCCCGACGTGCCGATCGCGGGCCAGGACCAGCCGATCCGCTTCGAGGTCCCGCAGAGCACGGTCGAGTCGGTCGCCGGCGTCATGGGAAACGGCGTGCTCTCGTCGCCCAGCGACGTGTGCGCCACCCTCGAGACCGATCGCTTCACGCTGGTGCTCGGTGCGGTGCTCGATCCGTCGACCGTCTCGACGGCGCCGTTGCCCGAGGCCGACGACAACGGCAACTTCCGCTTCTGTCCGCCGTCGGCCGACACGCCGTGCGACCTCGCCATCGGCTCCAACTGCGCCTGCGATCAGGAAGGCGACGGCAAGCCGGGGACGACGCTCCTGGCCTACAACGTCCCTGCCGTGAACCTCGACGAGGTCTACGTCGCGCTGCGCACCCAGTTCGCGTTGAACGGCGAGGTCTTCTCGTCGGATCTCGTGAGTGGCGAGATCGAGGCGACCATCGAGCTCGGCATCCTCGGCTGCCACATCGCCGGCGGAAGCGCGTGCTCACCGGGGCAGATCGGCGCCGTGAAGAACCTGAATCCCGTGATCACGCAACAGCCCGGCAACCCGTCGTTGTTCCGCGCGGTCCGCGTCCCGCCCGGCACGACGTGCACGCAGATCGTCGACATGCGCGACGAGCTGTTCCCGCGCTGAGCGCGCAGCCATGCCGGATCACACGGAGCACGCCATTCCTCTCGCGCCGCGCGAGAGGACCGAGCGAGTGGTTGCGATGCTCGCCGAGGATCCGGTCCACGAGGTCTGGGTCTTCAACTACGGCATCAGCATGGGCCGCTGGATGGTCCTCGGGCTCTTGAAGGAGCGCTGGCCTCCGCATACGCGATTGATCGCGTACCACTGCCACCGGTTCTCCGGAGCACTCGAGGGCGGACCGTACCGACTCGCGATCGACGTGAGCGAGCGCGTGATTCCTCGCCATCTTGAACGCGAGGACGTCGTGCCGGTCGTGCGCCTCTACGACGTCGGCGGGGCCTTCGAGCTCGTGTGCGAATCGATCGGTGTGCTGGAGGGGCTCGGGCCTGGCGATGTCGTTCTGCCCGAGCTCGCCGAATACGACACGCCCGCCGGCGGGTGAGACGAAATCGTCGACGGCGGGCAGTCCGGAACTCCGCTGACAATATTTCCGCAGTGGGGGGCCCCTTTGCACGGACGAGGGGGATCGAGCGCCGGCAGGTGCTCTCTCTGTCGCCGCGCCGGCGGACGCTCGTGCAGGGCGCGCGGCGTTCGCCGTGGCCTCGACGAGCGGGCTGTCGGCGACACAGGAGCGGCACCGTCGTGGACGAGGTGGTCGCGCGCGTGGTGTGTGCTCGTTCATGCGTCGCGCTGGCTGACGTTCGTGCACGGCGCGCGGCGTGGCGCGGTGGTCCGCATCGCGAGCGGATCGCGCGCGGGGTAGGTGGATAGTTCGCCGATGACAAAAGATCGGGATCGTCAAACCAAGGTACGACTCTCCGTCGAGAAATCGCACGTGTGGTTCGTTTCGTGCTTGACGACTTTCGGAGCGTAGTGGCGCTCGCCGTCGACAAACGATTTCGAACGCCTTCTCGTCGCGCTGAGGGCATCCTGCGGGGCCAAAAAACCTCGTGGTAGAGGTGTCGAGCGCGGAGCGCGTGGAAGGAGCGAGGGGCGATGCTCGACGAGAAACGCAGCGATGATCTCGGCGGTGAGGGGCGGGAAGACGGTGACCTGGAGGGTGATCGGGACGGCGACGGTGGCGAGCGCGGGCAGGCCGGCGGCGCCGCCCACGTGGGCGACGACTGGCGCGCGATCGATCGGCGGATGCGCCGGCTGGCGGCGAGGCGTGCGGCGAGCCGCACCGACCATGAACCTGCCGCCGCATCAGATCGCGATCATCGTCTGCGCCCACTGCAAGCGCGGCTGGCACGACGCGCCGGGGCGCTCGGTCGAGCTGTCACCGGCCGAGATCGCGCGCGCGCGCTGTGATGCCATCGAGCTCGGTCGCGTGGACGAGGGCGAAACGCCGCCCAGGGCGACATGGACGATCGCGCCGCGCCGGCGCCGCGCCGTGCTCGCGCGTGATCGTCAGCGGTGTCCCGTGCCCGGCTGCATCACGACGGCGCGATCTGCATCGGCGGCGTCGGCGGCGCCATCGTCGTGACCCACGCCGACGGACGACCCTATGGCCGGTCCCGCGTTCCACCACCGATCCCGCCGCCGATCGGCGACGCTGCAGCATGGCTCGACGGCACCGTCGACGAGCGAGACTCCCAGCGCCTGCGCGGCGACGCCGCGATCATCGAGGCACTACCGAGCTGGCTCAAATCACGCCGCGCCGAAGCCGCCCATAAGCTCCTCGCGCTGCCGCACGACTGATCACGCTCCGCTCACCGCGCCGCGCCGCGTAGCCGCTCCGCGCCGGCGCGGCTACCGCTTCTTCCGCAGCAAGCTGCGCGAGTTCCACCAGCTGAGCACCAGGAACGCGCCGGCGACCCTCGCCGTCCACCACGCCCACTCCGCCCGCTCGAGCTCGCTCCTTCCCTCGAGCACGATCGCGATCGACGCGCCCGCGATGCCGATCGCCGCCAGGATGCCCTGGTGCCCGAGCCGGTACATGAGCTGCGCGCTCGGCTCGAGGTTCGCGAACCGCACCTTCATGTCGCCGGCGTGCGCGGTGCGCAGGAACCGCCGCATCTCGCCCGGCAGCGCCGCGACCTGCATGACCATGTCGCGACTCGTATCGAGCAGGATCCCCGACCAGTCCTGATCGCCCAGCACGAACCGCTCGATGTACGGCTTGATGACCGTCATCGGGTTGAGCGTCGGATCCAGCTCCGTACACAACCCCATCAGCAACAGCAGGGTCCGCTCGAGGACGATGGCTTCCTTCGGGACGTGGAAGTTCTCGCTCAGCTCCCTGAGCGAGATGTCCATCCGCCGCAGGTCGGCCAGCGACTCGAGCGACTTCTCGAGCGTCTTCTCGGGATCGAGCTTCAGATCCTTCAGGTTCAGCGTGTCGAGCGAGATGCTTTCGTTGAACCGATCGTGGAAGTACTCCACGACCTGCTCGAACACGCGGTCGTCGGCGCCCTTCGCCACGAAACCCATCTGCCGCATGGCCCGCACGATCCGGGGCGTATCCCTCGTGAGCCCGCCCTGGATCAGCTCGACGATGCCCTGACGGAACTGCGGCGAGATCGTCGCCACCGCGCCGAAATCCAGGAACACGATCTGCGCGATCCCCGGCTCGGCGCCCTCGAGCGGCCGCACCAGCAGGTTCCCGGGGTGCGGATCGGCGTGATAGACGCCGTCGGTGAAGATCTGCTGGCAGTAGAGCTCGACCACCTGCTTGGCCAGCGCCCGCCGGTCGAGCCCCATCGCCTTCGCGCCCGCGCCGTCGACGATCTTCACGCCGACCTCGAAGCGCGTGGTCAGCATCCGCTCGCTCGACAGCTCGCGCACCACCTGCGGGAACGCGATGTCGGTGCGGCCCTCGAAGTTCGCCGCGATGCGGTCGCCGTTGTCGGCCTCGGCGCGGAAGTCGAGCTCGGCCACCACGATCGCGCGGATCTCGCGATAGACGTCGTCGAGCCCCTGATACGGCACGAACCACTGCACGATCGCCAGGATCCGCCGCAGCGTGCGCAGGTCGCTGGTCACGATCTGATCGATGTCGGGGTACTGCACCTTCACCGCGACCTCTTCGCCGGTCAGGAGCCGCGCCTTGTGCACCTGCCCGATCGACGCCGACGCGATCGGCCGCTCCGCGAACTCGGCGAACAGCTCCTTCGGCCCCTTGCCCCACTCGGCGCGCACGCGCGCCTCGATGTCGGGGTAGGGACGCGGCGGCACGTGATCCTGCAGGCCCTCGAGCTGCCTCCGGAACTCCTCCGGAAGGAAGTTGGTCATGATGCTGATCAGCTGCCCGACCTTGATGAACAGCCCCTGCAGCCGGCAGATCGTGCGCTCGATGCGCTTCGCGTTGCGCAGGTGCGCCTCGCGCAAGCGACGATCGAGCCACGCGTCGTTTCGCCACCGCGCCCAGAAGCGGATCCACAGATAGCTGCCGATCACGCGAAACGTGCACCAGTACGCGACGACGAACCGCCACGCGCGCGTCGGCGGACGTCCGGTGCGCTCCTCGCCGGGCGCAGGCGCACCTCGGCCGGGCCGCGCCGACGGGGTCACTCCGACCTTCTCGGCGGCGGCGTCTGCGTCGAGCAGACTGCGCCGGGCAGCATCCACGGACCGATCGTAACACCAACCACTTGCCGCCGCGCCATGGTACGCAGGTGCATGGCCTCCGACGACGCTGGCGACACCCCCGAGCCTCCGAAGGACGCTCCGTCGCCGAGGGAGCGCGCCGACCGTCCCGGAACCGACCGTGATCGGGACCGCGACCGTAGCGTGGACCGAAGTGCGTCGGCAGGCGCCGGCAGCGGCAGCTCCAGCGCGAGCGGCGCCATGGGCGGCGCCACCGGCGACCTCTCCGAGACGCTGCGCGCGCGCCTCGAGCAGCTCGTCCCCGATCTGGTGCGCCGCACGTTCACGGCCGGCCTCGGCGCCGTGTTCTCGACCGAAGAGGGCATCCGCAAGGTCACGCGCGAGCTCCAGCTACCGAACGTCGCCGGCTACCTCGCCGACACGGCGGAGAACAGCAAGGACAAGGTCCTCGAGATCGTCGCGCGCGAGGTCCGCGAGTTCCTCTCGCACGTGAACCTCTCCGACGAGATCGCGCGCCTCCTCACGACGCTCTCGTTCGAGATCAAGACCGAGATCCGCTTCATCCCCAACAGCGAGCGCTACACCGGCGTCGATCCCGACGTCAAAGCGCAGGTTCGCCTCAAGCGCGCCGACAAGCCCGACAAGGACAAGGACAAGGATCGCCCCGAGAAGGATCCCGACGCCGGCGATCCGGATTCGACGCGCGACGACACCGGCCGCCTGCGACGCCTGTGGCGACGCGCGACCGGCAACGGCAACGGCGCCGACGATCGCGACGAAGACGACGACGGCGGCGCCGTCGAGAACGAGTGAGCGCGCGAGCGTCCCGAACCGGCGCGACTTGAAGTAGCCTGCGGCGCATGCCGCTCCAGCTCTACATCGCCACGCGCAAAGGCATCTGGATCGCGACCGCGAACGCCGACCGCACCAGCTGGTCGCTCTCGGAGCCCACGTTCCTCGGCACGCAGTGTCATCACGTCATCCTCGACCCGCGCGATCGCAAGACGCTGCTCGCCGCGTCGCGCCAGTGGCACCTCGGTCCCACCGTCTTCCGCAGCGACGACGGCGGCGCCACCTGGAAGGAAGCCGCGACGCCGCCGCGCTTCGCGACCGGTGAGCCGCGCGGCCGCGCCGTCGATCACGTCTTCTGGTTGACGCCGTCGACCGCCGACGAGCCCGACGTCTGGTACGCCGGGACGTCGCCCAAGGGCCTGTTCCGCAGCGACGACGGCGGCCGCAACTGGACCGCGATCTCGGGCTTCAACGATCATCCCGAGCAGCACAAGTGGGTCGGCAGCGACAAGGACGAGACGCCCGACGGCGGCAAGCTCCACTCGATCCTCGTCGACCCGCGCGACCCCAGGCACCTCTACCTCTCGATGTCGGGCGGCGGCACGTTCGAGTCGAACGATCGCGGCGCCGACTGGCATCCGCTCAACTCCGGCGTCGCCATGGACTTCGCGCCGCCCAAGGACGACGGCAGCGAGTATCCGTACGGCCACGATCCGCACTGCGTGATCCTCCATCCGCAGCGCCCCGATCGCCTGTGGATGCAGAACCACTGCGGCATCTACCGCCTGGATCGCCCGAGCACGCGCTGGGAGCGCGTCGGCAAGAACCTGCCGTCGGAGATCGGCGACGTCGGCTTCGGCATCGTCTCGCACCCGCGCGACCCCGACACCGCGTGGGTCTTCCCGATGGACGGCGGCGGCAACTGGCCGCGCACGCCGATCGCCGGCAAGCCTGCCATCTACGTCACGCGCGACGCGGGCGCGACGTGGACGCGCCAGGACACCGGCTTCCCGCGCGAGCAGGCGTGGTGGACGGTGAAGCGCCAGGCCATGTGCCTCGACGAGGGCACGCCGGTCGGCATCTACTTCGGCACCACCAACGGCGAGATCTGGGCGTCGACCGACGAGGGCGCCGCCTTCCGCTGCATCGTCCCGCACCTGCCGCACGTCTATTCGGTGACGAGCGGCACGCCCGCGTGAGGCTTCGCACATGCCGCGCGTGATCGTCCCGACCCAGCTCCGCGGCTACACCGCCGGCAAGGACGAGGTGCGCGCCGAGGGCGCGACGCTCGACGACCTCCTCCACGATCTCGATCGCCAGTTCCCCGGCTTTCGCTTCCGCGTGATCGACGAGCAGAACCGCGTGCGCCGCCACATCATCCTGTTCGTCGGACAGGAGCGGCAGGAAGATCTGTCGGCGCCGGTGCCGCCGACCACGGACGTCACGATCGTCGGCGCGCTCTCCGGCGGCTGACCTTCGCCCGATCGGCCGAGATCAAGGGACGACGATGCGGCGCACGACGCCGTTGTGCGTGACCACGTAGAGCTCGCCGAGCGGGTCGGCGTGGATCGCCGTGATGTTGCCGATGTTGGTCAGCATCGAGCGGTTGTTCTGCGCCGCGCCGCCCGAGTACTCGAACGCCCACACGTCCTGCGCCGAGTAGTCGCCGTAGAAGTACGTGCCCACCAGATCGGGGAAGCAGCTGCCGCGGTAGACCTGCCCGCCCATGATCGAGTCCCAGCCCGTGCTCTGGTTGTGCTCCACCACCGGCTCGACGCGACTCGCGGTCATGCAGCCCGTCGTCGGCTCGTAGCAGTGCAGGCCCTCGCGATCGTCCCAGCCCCAGTTCACGCCCGGCGTGTTGGCGGCGACGTCGATCTCCTCCCAGATCTCCTGCCCCACATCCCCGATGTAGATGTTGCCGTTGCCGCGATCGAACGAGAAGCGGAACGGGTTGCGCAGACCCTTGTGCCAGATCTCCGGCCTCGGATCGCTCGCGCCGTCGGCCGAGCTCGCGAACGGGTTGTCCGACGGAATGCCGTACTGCTTCGAGCCCGTGCGCGTGTCGACGTCGATGCGCAGGATCTTGCCGAACAGCGACGCGTTGTTCTGCGCGCGATCCTGCGGATCGCCGCCCGAGCCGCCATCGCCGATCGCGATGTACAGCATCCCGTCGTTGCCGAACTCGATCATGCCGCCGTTGTGGTTCGAGTACGGATCGGCCCACTGCATGAGGATGCGGCGGCTGCCCGGGTTCGCGGTGTCGGTCCCCGGAACCGCGAGGTACTCGGCGATCACGTGATCGCCGTTGGGCTTCGCGCTGTAGTGCACGTAGAAGCGATCGTTGTTGCGGAAATCGGGGTGGAACGCGATGCCGAGGAGGCCGCGCTCGCCGCCCGCCAGCACCGGACCGCTCGTACCGGCCAGGTTGAGGTACGGCGTGGCCAGGAGCTGGCCGTCCTTGATGACGCGCACCGCGCCGTCCTGCTCGATCACCCAGAGCCGCGCGTCACCGGGCGCGCCCGCGACCATGAGCGGCGCGTCGAGGCCGGTCGCCACCGGCGCCAGCGCGATGGTCGTGCCGCTCCTGGGCGTACACGTCGCGACCGCGGCGTCGGGCAGCTCGCGCGCGTCGATGTTGCCGCCCCCACCGTCGGGGTCGCCGCCGCCGTCGTCGCCACCGCCGTCGTCGCCGCCGCCGGGGGCGTCGATGTCACCACCGCCGCCGCCACCACACCCGGCCAGACAGATCGCGAGGAGTACGCGGGAGGAGCGCATGCCCGCGACTATACGCCCGCACTCCCGTTCCGACGGAGATTCGATGGCCTGGCAGCCGCTGACGGCTACCTACCGCGCTGCGGCCTCGACGCCTTCGAAGCGGACCTTGGTGCCCGCGGAGATTCCATGAGCCTTCGCGTAACCACCATTGACTTCGAGCACGTAGAGCGACGGCTTGCCCACGCCCTTCGAGTTGGTGTCGTGGGGTTGCATGTTCTCGAGGATGCCGGCGACCTGCAGGTCGGTCGTGATGAACATGATGTCGAGCGAAATGAGCGTGTTCTTCATCCAGAAGTAGTGGTCGTCGACGTCGCCCATCAGGAACAGCATCCCGGCGTCGGCGTCCAGGTACTTCCGGTACATGAGGCCCTTCTGGACCAGCCCGGGCGACTGCACGACCTCGACGGTGACGGCGCTCGCGCCGCCGGCGCCCTCGAGGACCACCTTCGCGGTGGGCGTCGCGGCGGGTCTGCTGCCGCTGCCGCTGCTCGCGCTGCTGCTGCCGGTGCCTTGCTGGATCGCCACGCTGCCTCGATCTTCTCCGCGCGCCGGCGTTCGAGAGCAAGCCGCCAGGGCGGCGAGCACGCCGATCAGGATCGCGATGCGCATCGCGCGGACGCTAACACGGCCGGGTGCGGACGCACGCTCAGCGGAGGCGAACGTCCGCGACGACCTGCTCGTCGCGCAGCAGCTCGACGCGCTCGACACACGCGCCGATCGCCGCATCGAGCGAGGGCTCGACCGCGACCAGCACCGGGCCCGACGGCGCCGCCTCCATGTGCAGCGACCAGGCACCACCACCCCACGCGCGCACGCGCCGGTCGGCGCTGCCCGCCATCACGGTGACCTCGACGGAGGCGCCGGGAATCGTATCGGCGACCACCACGCGCACGCCGTCGAACCCCTGCGGGACCGACACCACGGCGCGCCCGGCCTCGGGGCAGTTCCGACCGGCGATCTTGGTCGTGCGGCCCGCGCTCGGCGGTCCCTGACGGCCGCCCGCAAAGGCAGGTGCCGTGAGAAAGAGCAGCATGGCCAGAGCCCCGAGTCGCACGATGCTCAAACTACGCAAGAAGCGGGCCTCCGGATCGGCAGCACAAGTAAGCGATCCCACGTCGCTTGCGCGGGACCGATCTGGCGCCTCCCGACGCCAGTGGCCACTGCTGTCACCAACCCTCTGATCGCCATGCCGCGCTTCCCGCCATGCCCGCGTGCGTTCGCGGTACCGTGGAAACAATCATGATCGTCATCACGCGGGATGTGGAGGACGGCGGCCTGTTCGCTCAGGCCCTGGGGCCGTCCGCCGACGTGGTGTTCATGCCCGTCACGACGATCATGCCGGCGTCCCCCCAGGAGCTCGAGCACCTCGTCGCCGCCGCCGCCGTCCCCTACCACCACGCCTTCGTCGCCAGCCGCCACGCCGTTTCGCCGCTGGTCGCCGCGCTCGCCGCCTCGTCGAACTCGCCGGGCACGTCACCGCCGGTGACCGCGGTCGGCGCCGCCACCGCGGCCGCGCTCACCGCCGCGGGCTTCCGCGCGTTCGCGCGCGGCGACACCGGCGAGGCGGCCGCCCATGCGCTGGTCGCCCTGGGCCTGCGCGGGCTGCGCGTCCTCGCGCCGCGCGCCGCCGGCGGTCGCGACGAGCCGCTCGACATCCTGCGCACCGCCGGCGCCGACGTCATCGACGCGGTCGCGTACCGCACCATCGCGGCCGCGCAGGGCGCGCCCGAGGTCGAGGCCGGCAAGCGCGCGCTCCTCGAAGGCGCGGCCGCGTGTCTGGTGTTCGCGCCCTCGCAGGTCTCGGCGCTCGACGCGGTGCTCGCGCACGACGGCGGCCTCGGCGTCCTCGCGCAGACGCGCGTCATCGCGATCGGGCCGACCACCGCCGCCGCCCTCGTCGCGCGCGGGGTGCGCCTCGCCGCCGTCGCCGACGCACCGACGCCCGAGGGAATGGCCAAGGCCCTGGCGTCGGTGTATCCACACAGCCAGTCATGAACTTCCCCGACTTCCGCGCGCGCCGGATGCGTCGCACCGAGGGCTTGCGCCGCATGATGCGCGAGAACCGCCTCTCGGTAGACAACCTCTGCTACCCCATCTTCGTCGCCGGCGGCGCGAACGTCGAGAAGCCGATCACGTCGATGCCCGGGCAATCGGTGTGGTCGGTCGACAAGGCCACCGAGCTCGCCGCGCGCGCGTACGACGCCGGCATCCCGTCGGTGATCCTCTTCGGCATCCCCGACAAGAAGGACGGGGTCGGCTCCGAGGCGTGGAACGCCAACGGCCACGTGCAGAAGGCGATCAAGTCGATCAAGAAGCGCTGCCCCGACCTCGTGGTCGCGGCCGACAGCTGCTTCTGCGAGTACACCGATCACGGCCACTGCGGCGTGCTGCAAGAGGGCGTGCTCGACAACGACGCGTCGCTCGAGAACCTGGCGCGCACCGTGGTCTCGTACGCGCGCGCCGGCGTCGACATCGTCGCGCCGTCGGGGATGCTCGACGGCTTCGTGACCGCCTGCCGCGAATCCCTCGACGAGGAGGGCTTCGAGAACACCGCGATCATGGCGTACTCGGCGAAGTACGCGTCGGCGTACTACGGCCCGTTCCGCGACGCGGTCGACAGCGCGCCGCAGCACGGCGATCGCCGCGGCTACCAGATGGACGCGTCCAACGCCCGCGAGGCCGTGCGCGAGGTCAACATGGACGTCGCCGAGGGCGCCGACATCATCATGGTGAAGCCGGCGCTCGCGTACATGGACATCATCCGCATGGTCGCCGACGAGGTGAACCTGCCGCTCGCCGTCTACAACGTGAGCGGTGAGTACGCGATGATCGAGGCGGCCGCGGCCAATGGGTGGATCGACCGCGACCGCATCGTGATGGAGACGCTGACCGGCTTCCGCCGCGCCGGCGCCGACATCATCATCACGTATCACGCGATGCACGCCGCCACGTTGCTAGCCGGCAACCGCTCGATCTAGGCCCAGGCCCGCGTCGACCCAGTCGGCCTTGCCGCCCTCGTAGACGCGGACGTCGGCGTAGCCGAGCTGCGCCATCTTGGTCGCGACCTGGTGCGAGTTGGCGCAGGTGGAGCTCGCGCAGTAGACGACCACCGGCTTCGTGCGGTCGAGCGCCAGCGCGGCCAGGCGCGGCGTGAGCTCGTCGGGCGGCAGCGCGACGGCGCCGGGGAGATGGCCGTCCACCCAGTAGCGGAGGGGGAGGGCCTCGAAGAGGACCGGCGGGTTGGGGCCCTGGAGGGCGGCGGCGAGGTCGATGCGAGAAATGGTCTTGTTGTCGTTCATGGTGTGTCTCTCCTTGGGGAACGACTCCTTGATAGCGCCGGGCCGCCTGTGGCAGTAGTCTGGTCTGCGGCACCACATTGTTGACGCCAGGAGAACGACGAGAACGACGATGACCGTGGCGCTGGAAGACCTACCGTCGCTCGCGCTGTTCGCCGCCGTGGTGCGCCACCGCTCGTTCACCGCCGCGGCGCGCGAGGCGGGGCTCGTGAAGTCGGCGGTCTCGCGCCGCATCACGCAGCTCGAGGAGCGCCTCGGCGTGCGCCTCCTCCACCGGACCACGCGCCAGCTCGTCCTCACCGACGAGGGCGCGCGCTTCTACCAGCACTGCGCCGCGCTCGTCGCCGCCGCCGAGGCCGCCGTGGCATCCGCCGCGGGCGCCGACGACGCGCTCCGCGGCGTGATCCGCATGTCGGCGCCGGTGGTGTTCGCCGAGCGCTACCTCACCCGCGCGCTGGCCGCGTTCCTCGGCGAGCGCGCCGGCATCGAGGTCCAGCTCTCCGTCGACGATCGCGTGGTCGACGTGATCGGGGGCGGCTTCGATGTCGCCGTCCGCGTCGGTCGCCTCGCGCCGTCGTCGCTGGTCGCGCGCCGCCTCGCCGGCGATCGCCTCGTCGTGTGCGCCGCCCCCGAGTACCTCGCGCGCCGCGGCACGCCGGCGCAGCCCGGCGACCTCGTGCACCACAGCTGCCTGCGCTACGCGCTCGTCGACACCGCCGCCGAGTGGCGCTTCCGCGGTCCGCACGGCCCCTACGTGCTCCCCGCGCAGGGGCCGCTCATCGCGTCGTCGGGCGCCATCCTGCGCGAGGCCGCGATCACCGGCCTCGGCCTCGCCGTTCTGCCGCTGCACATGATCGCCACCGACGTCGCCGACGGCCGGCTCGCCCTCGTGCTCGAGGGCCACCGCAAGGCGGAGATCGCGGTGCACGCCGTCTATCCCGACCGTCGCCTGCCGGCGCGCACGCGCGCGCTCGTCGACTTCCTCGCGCGCTGGTTCGCGACGCCCGACTGGGTCGCGCTCGCCGAGCGCACGGCGCTACCGTGATAGCGTTTTCGCGTGCCGTCCGCGCCGCTGCTCTACAAGTTCGTCGAGGTCTCGCCGGTCACCGAGGAGACGCTCGAGCAGGTCGTCAACGAGTGGGTCGCGCAGGGCTGGACCTTCGACGGCATCCGGTTCGTCCACCACGAGTCGTCGAAGCGCCCGGTGATGGCGTTCGTCAGCTTCGTCAGGGCGCCGGAGCCAGCGTAGCGGTCCACGCCGTCTCGGCGCCGGCCAGCGTGCCCTTGCCCTGCTCGCGATCGGCGCGCCGCAACCGCACGGCGTCGCCGTGGCGCAGCTTCACCGTCGCGCGGCCGCTGCGCGCCGCTCCGTCGGGCCCGGTCCACAGGACAGCCACGCCGCCCGGCGCCGTCACGTCGACGAGCACGTCGCCGTCGGGCCCGTCCCAGCGCAGGCAGTCGACGTCGGCGCGCGCGTCGAGGTAGCCCCGCATCGTCACGCCCGGTGCCACCGGCGTCGCGTCGCTGCTCTCGGCGTTGGGCTCGATCTCCCACGCCGGGTCCGCGGCCTCGACCGCGACCTCGAGCGTGTACGGATCCGACACGTTCTCGACCGGCCACGCGCCGCTCATCACCTGACCGACCTCGAGGCTCAAGGCCGGCGTCGCGCGCCGCCGGTGCAGCACCTCGCCGCCGCCGGTGCCCTGCTCGTCGACGATCGCGATCACCAGCCCGTTGTTGTCGCGCAAGGTCAGCGTCACGTCGGCGTTGGGCAGCCCGCTCACGCGCGCGGTCACCATCGGCTCGGTGCCCGGCAGCGCCGCGCGGAAGAAGTCGGTATCCGGATCGGTCTTGCTCCGCCGCCGCCCCAGATATCCGGTCACCTTCGTCCCCGGCGCGATGCGCGTCGCGCTCGCGATCTCGTCGTTCGGCTCGAGCTCGTGGCGCCGCGCCGGCGGCTCGCGCAGGAGCGTCCACCACACCGCCGCCGCCGCCAGCCCGGCGACGATGAACAACCCGCCCAGCGTCACGCCCAGCCGCTGCCGCTTCAGCGAGCGCTCGTAGCCGTCGATGTCGCTGCGCCGCAGCGCCAGGTCCGACACCACGCCGTCATCCTCGGTGACGACGCGCACGCGCCGGCTGCTCGGCCGCGACGATCCGCCGATCAGCGCGCCGTCCCCGACCAGCTCGCCGTACGCCGCCTCGATCGCCGCCGCCATCGCCGACGCGTTCTGGAACCGCTCGGCCGGATCCTTGGCCATCGCCCGCAGGACGATCTCGTCGACCTCGGGCGCCACGCCCTGACTGCGCGCGCGCGCCGACGGCGCCTCGAGCTCCGCCGTCAGGTGCTTCGTCAACACGCCGACCGCGCTCTTGGCGACGTGCGGATACTCGCCGGTGAGCGTGCGGTACATGAGCGCGCCCAGCGCGTAGATGTCGGTGCGCGCGTCGACATCCTCGCCGCGGATCTGCTCGGGCGCCATGAAGTAGGGCGTCCCGACGATCTGGCCCGCGTCACTGAGATCGGGATCGCGGCCCGGCTCGATGACCTTGGCCAGGCCGAAGTCGAGCACCTTGGCGAAGTCGCGACCGCCCGTCGTGCGCGTGATGAGGATGTTTTCGGGCTTGAGATCGCGGTGCACGATGCCGAGCTCGTGCGCCTCCGACAGCGCGCCGAGGATCTGCACCAGCAGCGGCGCCGCGCGCGCGAACGGCAGCGGCCCATCGCGATCGACGATGTTCGACAGGTCCTGCCCGCGCACGTGCTCCATCACGAGGTAGAGCGCGTCGTTCGCCGTGCCGAAGTCGAACACCTGCACGGTGTTCGGGTGCTGCAGCCGCGACACCGCCGTGGCCTCGCGCTCGAAGCGGTGCACGACCTCGGGATCGTCGTTGAGATCGCGGTGCAGCACCTTCATCGCCGCGATCTTCCCCATGCGCACGTGCTCGACCTTGTAGACCACGCCCATGCCGCCGCGCCCGACCACCTCGATCACGCGATAGCGGTTGTCGACGAGCTTGCCGAGCCACGCCTGGTTCGACGCGGTCACGCGGCGATCGGGTCGCGCGGTCGCGCCGCCGGTCGCCGCCGCGCCGTCGGCGCTGTCGCGCACGGCCGCGAGATCGATCGCGGAGGCGCGCAGCATGTCGGCGCCGCACTCCGAGCAGAAGCGCTGCTGCTCGTTGTAGCTGGTGCGACAGCGCGGACAGAAATAGCGCGGCGCGGGCGTGCTCACGTGTGACTCGCAAACCTACCGCAGAATCACGGCACCGGCGGGCGACGTCCCTCGCGCAGATGTCGCGCCCAGCGCACGAAGCGTCGCCAGTCGACCACCGCCGCGAGCGCGACTCCGCGCACACCCGGGTTCGCTCGCACCATGCGGTAGTAGGCATCGAGCTTGCCGGTGCGATCCATGAACAGGACGACGTGCTGCGAGACCGCGTAATACGTGGCGCCGTCCGGGCCGTACAGCTCGGTGCGCCCTGCAAACGCCAGCCGATTTCGCCCCGGTAGCGTGCGCTGCTCGATCGCCAGCTGCAGGTCGTACAGCCGGTAGTTGGCGACGAACATCAGCATCCCGTGACGGACGCGTGCGCCGCCATACATCGACGCGATGCCCTCGTTCAGCCACGCCGGGATCTGAGGGAAGTCGTCCACGATGAGCGGATGCACGAGCTCGTGCCGGAGATTGCCGCGGCCGCGCGACAGGTTGACGGCCGCCACGCGCGCATCCGGGCGGTAGAAGCCCTGACCCGCGGGCACGCGGGCGTAGCCGAGCGCCAGGGCCTGGTACTCCTCGTCGTCCTCGTAGAGCACCAGGTCGACCGGGGCGTGCGCCTCGTCGCGCGGCGTGATGAAGCGGCGGTTGACGTCCGTGTGCACCAGGCGCGCGAGCGCGACCAGCCCGGGCACGTCGTGCCGCGGGATGCGTCCGCGGATGACGACCGGGGTGGGCCCCTCGTCGATCCGCCCGATCACCGGCAGCCGGTTGATGATGTTTCGTAGCCGCGCGGCCTCGCCGAGCTCGGGCGGCAACGTGAGCTCGTGGCCGTCACCTCGCGACGCCGACGACCCGTCAGCCGCGGTGCCGCGATGCCAGCAGCCTGCCAGCATCGCAAGCACGAGCACGAACGCCCGCATCCTGACAGTGTGAAGGGACGTGGGCCGCGGCGCCAGCACCGATTCGCCGTCGAGCCGGGGGCGTCGGGGCCAGATCACACCGTCGGGCTCCACCTGGGAGTGGACGCGCCAGGCCATGCACGGTTGCACGTGCCGCGGCGCGTCTACGGAGCTCAGGGCGCGGGGACGAACGACCAGCTGATGCCGCGCGCGTCGACGGTGGCGAGCACGATGCCGGTGGCGAGGGTGCGGCCATCGGCGTCTCGACGCGCGATCGGATCGAGCGAGCCGGCCGCGAGTGTTACCGGCGTGCCCGTGCGAACGTTTCCGGGCGCGGGCGGCGAGCCGTCGACCGGCGCGTGCAGCACGAGGTCGATCTGCGCGGCGGCGATGGCGGTGGCGAGCGCGGCGTCGCCGCCGTGAAGGCCGCCGGGCGTGAGGTCGGAGGCGCCGGGGGCCGCGCCTTGCGGGGCCGGCGTCGTGACGAGCACGCGCGGGCGGTCGCTCGCGGCGTCGGCGATCGCGGTGAGCGCCGCGCCGAGGTCGGCGGCGTCGTGCACGCAGCCGTCGGCGCCGGCGCCGAGGCGCGACGCGAAGGCCTCGCCCGGCAGCGTGCCGAGGACGGCCGCGCCCGCGTCGACGATGCGCACGCTGGCGCCGTCGACGATCGCGCCGCCGCCGGCCGCGAGGTCGGCGATCGCCGCGGCGTGCTCGGGCCACTGCTCGGTGTCGCCGGGCAGCGCGACGACGAGCCACGTCGGATCGAGCAGCGCCGTCAGCGCCGCGCGGCTCTCCGCCGCATCCGTCCCCATGCCGCCGACCGCGACCACGACGTCGACGTTCGCCGCGCGCAGCTTGGCGCGCACGTCCACGGCGCGCCCGCGCGCCTGCGCCACCGCGCCGATGGTCAGCTTCGCGCGCGCCGGGTCGGCGACCAGCTTGTCGGCGTCACGCTTCCATCCCGCCGGCGCGGCCGTCGCCCCGCTCGACCCGCTCGACCCGCTCCGGGGCAGCGCGCAGCGCCATGGCGCCTTCACCGTCGCCGCCGCCTCCATGCTCGCGCCGATCGCCTGCGCCGCCGCGATGCCCGCGCCGCCGCTTCCGCCCCCGCCGCCGCCGCTTCCGCACGCCGCCATCGCGGCGAGCAGCAGCGACCATCCGCACGTCCGCGTCATGCGCCGCCGGCCTTCTTCCACACCGCCTGGATGCGCGGCGAGTAGCGATACGGCGACAGCGCCGTCTTCGGCGCGCGCTCGATCACGCGCCGGAACGTCGCCACCGCGGAGTCCTCGTCGCCGAGCGCCACGTACGCCGCGCCGAGCAGCGTGCCGATCGCCGCCGCGCGATCGGCGTCGAGGAAGTCGAGATCGATCTCGATGAGCTCGCGCTTCACCTCTCCGTATCCGCCGCGCCGCCACGCCACCAGCGCGCGCGGCAGCTTGTCGCTCACGGCCTCGATCATCGCGCGCCGCTTCTCGGTGCGCGCCTTCGACTCCTCGTCGATGGGCGGCATCACGGAGTCCCGCACCTTCACGTGATGGATCGGGATCACGAGCGTCTGCCCCTTCGGCAGCGTGTCGGCCTCGAGGAAGTTGTAGCCGCGCAGCATCCCGGCGTTGCCGCTGTCGCCGAAGTACGCCAGCGAGATGCTGGTCAGCGACTCGTCGGTGGCCGCGGTGTGCGTGACGTGGAACGGCACCGAGATCACGAGGCCGGCGGCGAGCGACGACTCCGGCGACCCGCCGTTGAACTCGGCGAGGTAGCGGCCGCGCCGCTTGTCGCCGAGGTAGTTCTCGGCGAGCGACTCCCAGTTGTCGCCGACGGCGACGGTGACGTCGCGCGACACCGGGATGCGCAGCTTCTCGCCCTTCTTGAGCGGCCGCGGGTGCACCAGCTTGTTGGCGACCATGATGAACACGGCGTGGTTGCGATCGCCGTAGTACTCGGCGGCGAGCAGACCGAGCGTGTCGCCCTCTTTCACCTTGTGGACGAGGTAATCGCGATCCGCCGCCGCCGGCGCGACGAGCAGCACGAGGACGAGCAGCGCGCTGGAGCACGCGGTGACGAGCGCCTTCACGGCGTCACCTCCGTGCCCGCGCCCGTGCCCGTGCCCGCGCCCGTGCCCGTCCCCGCACCCGCACCCGCGCCCGCGCCCTTGTCGCCGTCCTCGGTCGGGACGTCCTTGCCGGGCAAGAGCGTGCCCTTGTCCTCGAAGTCGACGAGCAGCTCGAACGGCGTCTCCGCCGGGCCGCTCTCGATCTCGACCGAGCGCTCGATCGGCACGTACCACGGATGCTCGAGCGTCACGGTGTGCGCGCCGACGGTCAGGCGCAGCGGCGTGCCGATCGGCGTCGTGCCGATGGTTTTCCCGTCGACGCTGACCTCGGCCCACGGATACGCGTCGACGCGCAGGTATCCCGAGCGCGCCGCCTGCACCGCCGCCGGCGCGGTCTTCGCCTCGCCGAGCGGCGCCACGTGGATGAGCCCGAGCATCAGGAGCAGCACACCGAGCACGACACCGTGCACCGTCACGGCCCTTCGCGCGACGAGCCGCGCCGTGATGTTGGGCTGGCCCATCGCGCTCTGCCCGGGCACACCGACGAGCGGGCTCACGTACTCGTCGGCCTCGAGCTGCGTGATGACGTTCTGGTTGCGCAGGAAGAGCACGAGACGCGCGTGGTAGTTGATCTCGACGTACTTCGCGAGGAAGCGCTCGAGCGCCATCACGAGGTGCTGCGCCGATCGCCAGCGATCGCGCGGCTGCTTCTCGAGGCACTTGTCGACGATGCGCTCGAGCTCGCGCGGGATGTCGGGGTTGAGCTTGCGCACGCGCACGTGCCGCTCGAGGCGGATCTTGTGCATGACGCTGCGCTGCTCGTCCTCGACGAACGGCTTGCCGCCCGTGAGCATCTGGTAGAGCACCACGCCGAGCGAGAACAGGTCGCTGCGGGCGTCGATCTTGTCGCCGAGGATCTGCTCGGGCGACATGTACGCGGGCGTGCCGATGCCGGTGCCGACCTCCGTGAGGTCCTCGAACGAGCGATCGCGCGCGATGCCGAAGTCCATCAGCTTCACGCCGCCCTGCCGGGCAATCATGATGTTCGCCGGCTTGATGTCCCGGTGAACGATCCCCCGGTAGTGGATGTAGTCCAGGGCCCGGGCGACCTGGAGGGCCACGATGGCGGCCACATCGAACGGCAAGCGGCCGCAGCGGTCGAGCAGATCGTACAGGTCGATCCCGGCCACGTACTCCATCACGATGAACAGGGAGCCGTGCTCTCGGTGGAAGTCGTAGACGGAGATGATGTTTTCGTGCTGTAAGTTCGCGAGACTCTTGGCTTCTCGCTCGAACCGCGTGGTGATGTGCTCCTCGGCGCTCGCCGCCGTCTTCAGGGCCTTGATGGCCACCGTGCGGCCCAGGGAATCCTGAATGGCGCGGTACACGACGGCCATACCGCCCGACGCCACCTCTTCCACGATGCGGCAGTTGCCAATCCGCTCGAGCATGTGCGGAAGCCTAGGTGTTTTTTGCCCGCGATTCCACCGCCTTACGAGGCGCGATCACGAATCTTAGAAAAATAAACGGACGGTGTTGACGACAGGGGGTCCGCCGCGTATAAGCAGCATCCCTCGGCGGCCAACACCGACGAGCGACTGGGTCTCTGAAAACTGGATAGCGGATCGAAAACGTTGGGTTTTAGCCGCCCACGAGCGACGGATCCGAACCTCGAAAGAGTGTTCTGTTCTCCAGCTCGGGAGCGGTAGTTACTAAGTAGAACCCTGATTCACTGAAACGAATGGAAACATTCAGATTTCAGGAGTTCAGGTTCAACTCTTTTACATGGAGAGTTTGATCCTGGCTCAGAGCGAACGTTAGCGGCGGGCCTAACACATGCAAGTCGAGCGAGAAAAGGGCTTCGGCCCTGAGTAAAGCGGCAGACGGGTGAGGAACACGTAGGTAACCTTCCTTTCAGCGGAGGACAACGGTCCGAAAGGACCGCTAATACTGCATACGTTCCCCGGGAATCCGTTCCTGGGGAGGAAAGCCTCGCAAGGGGCACTGAAAGCGGGGCCTGCGTCGCATCAGCTAGTTGGTGGGGTAACGGCCTACCAAGGCGAAGACGCGTAGCTGGTCTGAGAGGATGATCAGCCACACTGGGACTGAGACACGGCCCAGACTCCTACGGGAGGCAGCAGTGGGGAATATTGGACAATGGGCGCAAGCCTGATCCAGCCACGCCGCGT